>JBEKYD010000313.1:0-8613 GCA_049511335.1 Bryobacteraceae bacterium
GCCGGCTATTTTACCAGCCACTGGATGCCGGCCAACGACCGCATTGAGAACCCCGCCGCGCTGGCGCTTTCCATCGCCGCGCCGGCGGCATGGAAAACCGCGGCCGCGGGCCAGTTGGTGAGAGAGCGGAGCGAAGGCGGCCAAACCGTGACGGAGTGGAGCGTGGATGGCCCACCCCAGGCGCCGTTCCTCTACGCGTTTGCCGCCGGCCCGTACGAAGAGCGGAAAGCGGTGGTGAAGCAAACCGGGGGTTCGGAGGTTGGGCTGCGCGTTCTGGGCGGAGCTGACATACTGGTCCAAACCAAGGCGGCGCTGGAGTTCTTCGCCCAGTGCACCGGGCGGCCTTATCCCCGCGATTCCTACACGCAGGTGTTCGCGTCCGGCCAAAGCGGGCAGGAGGCGGTCGGTTTGACCTTGCTTCCGGAATCGTACGCCAAGACCCTGGCGGCCAAGCCGCAGGATCTCTGGTTGTTGGCGCATGAGCTGGCGCACCAGTGGTACGGCATCGGAATCCCCATTAAGAGTTGGTCCGATTTCTGGCTCAGCGAAGGGTTGGCAACCTACCTCGCCGACGCCTTTCTGGAGCGCCAATATGGACGCCAGCGCTACCAGGCCGAGATCGCCCATTCGCAAGGCATTTACGAGGATCTGAAATCGAAGGGCAAAGACCGCCCGCTCTCATTCGAGGATTGGACGACGCCGGACGAGGCCGGAGGCGGGCTGCCCTATCACAAGGGCGCGGCGTTTCTGGCGCTGTTGCGCGCCCAGATGGGCGATGACTTGTTCTGGAAGAACCTGAAAGCCTATACCCGTGACAATTGGGGCAAACGGGTCACCAGCGAAGATTTTCAGAAGGCCATGGAGCAAGATCCGGGTAAGAAGCAGAAGCCGCGCGAAATCACTAAGCTGTTCGACAGTTGGGTCTTCGGCGTGGCCTCCGGCAAGACTCGAGAAGGGAAGTCTCGCCAATGAGGCGCATCTGAGGCTCCCGTTTTCGGCAAGCGATTCGGGAATCAGGTAAAATAAAGACGCCGGTGAGGTGCGAGAGCGGTTGAATCGGGCGGTCTCGAAAACCGTTGTACCTTTGCGGGTACCGTGGGTTCGAATCCCACCCTCACCGCCAGAATAGAATCAATATCTTACAAGCGGATGCCCTTTCCATCCGGGGGAGTTTGAGGAGCGCAAATCCGCCGGCCATCCGGAAACGATTCCGACGGAAGGTCAACGCGACCGATTACTCGCAGGTACGCTGACCTCCGGGAAGATCCGGGCGGTGGCCTGGCCACAAGCCAAAAGGCCACCGGCGCCATACAGACGTTGTGTGTGCGAACATAAAACGACACCGCGATCTGGAACTGAGGATGAAGGCGATGGATGAGCGAATCCTATTTGCCACACCCTGTCACTGGATGAAGTTCGACATGGACCCTCATGTGATGAAGGACTGGGGCGCGCCGTTGCGTGGGGCGCTGTTCGTCACCGATACCGCTCTTGAGTTCTCCGGAAGATACAAAGCGTATGGCGGCACTCTGCTGGCGTCTGCCATTACGGCGCAACTCGTGAGAATGATCGGAGACGTCACGTTCGCCATCCCGCTCCGGCTCATCTGCAACGTGGAGGCGATCCAGTCCTCGGCGCGATTCCTCTTCATGAAACGGGAAGCGGTGCGTCTGGAAGTTCTCTACCAGCGGGATCTGCGGGGCGGCGAGACGAGGAGAGTATGCTGCTTTCCGCATTTTGGCCTCGAACCGCCGGCCGGCCCGCGAACGTTTCACATCGCTCCTGAGATCAGCTCGTTGTATCGGCCCACGGGAGCCGAGGCTTTCAATTGGGAGCGAATCTTGCGGCACCTGGTGGCGTCGCGGGGTCGGGCGCAGACGTAATCCGCACGTCAGGCGATGTACTGGCGGAGTGTTTCGGCTTTGATGCGAAGCTCGCCGGCTTCCCTGCGATACAACTCGGCCGTTTCGGTCCACTTCTGTAACTCGGCCAGATCGGACGGATTCTGGGAGTGCCCGTAGCGCTCGGCGGCGTGAGCCATGGCGGCCTCCGCCTCGCGCACCAGCGCCAGCTTTCCTTCGGCTGCGGCGAGCGCTTCGTCGGCCCACACGTGGTAGCGGCGAATCAGGTCCTCGTCCGGTTCCGCACCACGTTCGCGCGCGAAGGCGCGTTCCAGCACGCCGCCCAATTCCTCCTGTGTCCTCGAGTCGGCCGGACGGAAGCGCGCCGCGTCGGGTTCGAACGGTTCCTGTGACACCTCAATCCTTTTTCACGTCCTTCACGTCGGCGGCCGCCTCTTCGGGCTTGGTGTAGCCTTTCTCCTTGGCGACCTCCTCGGTTCCATGGATACGGATATCAGCGGCCTCCTCGTGCTTATCGGCAGCCTTGGCGGTCTGCTTGTCGCCTTCCTGTTTCCAGGCTTCGGCGTCCTTTTCGCGAGTGTCAGCGGTTTCTTTCAGGCTGTCCTTCTCCCAATGGTCCTTCGCGTTTTCGCCTCGAGTTTCGGCCGCGGATGCCTGCAAGCCGGCGCGGTCCTCTTTGTTATCGGCTTCGTGTTTGCGATCTTCCGCGGCATCGCCCTGGTCGTCGGCCGCTCGGGAGGCGTAGTAGTCGCGATCCTCCTTGCTGTCGGCGTGTTGGGCGTTCCATCGCTCGTCTTCCGCGTCGCGGTCCTTGCGGTCGGCGTTGTACTTGTCCCAGTCGGCTTGGTCCTCCTTCTGGGTGGCTTTGTACTCGTCCCTGTCCGCTTTGTCTTTGACGTCCGGGTTGTCGCCGTCTTTCCCGTGGCCAATATCGGCCTCGGAATCGCGGCGATCCTGGGGAGGTTCTTCCTTTTTCTGGTCCCAGTCGAGGGCGGTATCGACCTCCTTTTTGGTCTCAGGCGTTGCCTCGGATTTGCTCTCGCTGGTAGCTGTCGATTCCCCCTTCGACTCCGTTTTCGATTCTGGGGCTTCAGTTGTTTCGGTCGCTTCGTCTGCCATATATGCGTCTCCTCGTTGACTGCGGTTATCGATCTTTACCGGCTTCCTGGAATCCGCGGAGCACATGCGGGCGCGTTGCGCCGGAGTTGACCAGATAGCAGAACGCCAACCCCTGCACGTGCTGCGGCGCGATTGGGAACGGCGTCACGTCCCGTGCGAAGTCCCGCACCAACGCGACCAACCGCGGGAAATTGTTGACGAAATCGGGTTCGGCGGAAACAGCTTTCAGACGCTCCGCCAGACCCCGCGCCTTGGCGGACAAATCGCGCTGCACGATGAACCCGTACCAGCAGCGGCGGCGGCAATAGCGGCAGCCCGATTCCAGCCGGCCGGGGCTGACGGCAACTTTAGTCCGCAACTCGTCCAGGAATGCGACGAGGGCTGACGCCACGGCGGAATCCACGGGCTTGCCCTCAACGAGCGGCGACAAAGCGCTCATCAACAGTTCCTCGAGGCGGAGGTAGGAAGCGTAGCCGCCGATTCCGCCTTGATAGTAGGCGTGCCACTCCTTGAGCGTAAGGTGCGCGAGTTCCGCGTCGTGGCAGAGTTGCACGCCGGGGCCGGGATCCTTGCCGCCGTAGCGTCTCTTCAAGCCGTCGAGCAGCGTCTGGCTGGTGCGGCCCCAGAGTTCGACCACGCCGGCTGGCGCAGCCGTCATCAACCCCGAGAGAAACGTCTGGAAGGTCTCGTAAGCAGCGGTATCCGGCGCGTTCAGCTCGGAATAGAATTTGCACGGCGAGGGGCAGGTCTTGCATCCCGGCCAGCGCCGATAGATGTCGCGAACCCGATCCTGGAACGCGACCATGCGCTCGATCAAACCGGCGCGGCCAATGTCGCGATCGAACTGGTCGCGCAAGGTGTCCTTGACGCCATACACCTGCAGCAGGATTGGCTTATCGAGGAACTCGTTGTGGACGACGGCCTGGCCTACCCGGAGGCGGACCACCTGCTCCTTTTGCTCCCGCGAGAGGTTCATGGCGTTGCCTACCGACTCGCGATCGTCCTCCGCGACGATGCGGTGCAGGACCTTCAGATTGGTGTTCTTCAGAACATCGGGCGTCAGCTTGGCGGGGACCTGATCGACGATGATAAAGCCCTCGCCATACTCGCGGATCTCGGCCAAAATATCGCTGAACATTTCGACGGCTTTGCCGCGGGGATTCGCCGACTCGGCGCTGAGCGCCGGCGGAATGTTCTTCAGCAAGCGATGCGACTCCTCGATCAGCGTCACGTGCTGGAGTCCGCCGCCGTACTGCCGCGCAGTCTCGCAGTATTCGTAGAGATTGATCAGCAGGAGCGCCATCAGGAAGGCTTTCTCCGCATCGTCGCCGACGTTTTTCAGCTCCATCACCGACGGCTTGCCAAACAGCAGTTCCAGCGGGTAGGAGTTGCGGGTGTTCAGCATGGCGCCCTTGCCGGCGACCAACAGGCTCTTGATGCGGGCTTTGAGCGCGGCGGAGATATCCATACTCAATTGCTGCCCGTATTTCTTGCGCTCCACCACAACGTCGATTTGACGGTAGAGGTCTTCCATGGTCGGCAGGTAGGGGACGTAATCGTCGCGGTCGGCGTCGACGTAGCGATTGTTGGAGCGGGCGAGGTCCCAGCCACGATCGGTGTAGACGTCGAGCACGGCTTCCTCGAGTATGTAGGGCATGGAAGCGTACATCGGGAAGCTGGCGTTGAAGACGGCTTTCAACAGGTCGATGTGGGTAAGGATGGGGTAGCCGCGGGCGAACTGGAAGGGATTCAGGCGAAATGGCGAGGTTCTCTCATCGCCTAGGGTGAAGACTTGCAGCTCCCGCCCCATGACGGGGTCGGCGAGGAGCACACGATATTCGGTCTTGGCCGGTTCGATCACCAGGAACGGCACCTTCTCGCGTTCGTAGGCCGCGCGGAGCAGAGCCAAACAGGTGTTGGTCTTGCCGGAACCCGTGATTCCAGTGACGAACGTGTGCTTGGTCAGGCTCTTTGGCGGGACATTGAAGCGATCGGGAAGAATCTCCCCGCGGTACATGACCTGTCCCAGCGCGAAGCCGCTGGCGGCCGGCGGATTCAGTCCGAAATCCGCTATGGGAGTGAGGCGGACTCCGGGGATTTCCTCGTGCGGCAGGCTCATCGCCAGCGAGAGTTCGGCGGTGTTGAGCGGAGTCGCAAGCTTGTGGAACACCTGTCCCAGCGGATGGGGCGCTTCCGGCGGTAACTTCACTGACGGATTGCGGAACTGCATGAGGGCATCGCGCAGGACTTCGACATGGGCCGCGGTATCGACGGAACGAAGCGGCTCAAAATAAGTCTCGGCGCCCGAGAGTACGGCGCGCACTACACCTTGACCGCGGCGGAGCGCCGTCTCGTTCTCCGCCAGCAGGAACGTTCCGCTGCTCCAAAAGCCGAGGTTCTTGCCTTCCTGCAGACGCTCCACATAGCGATCGAGGACGGTTTCGCAGAAGGCCGCGGTCTTGTTCAGGACCTCGCGGCTCATGCCACGGGTTCTGGCTTCCGAGGTCGAGTCGGTCCGGCCCATGGAGAAACCGGCGCCGCCAACGATGGAGCCTAGCAGCGGTCCGGCGGCGCCCAGCAACGGGCCGAAACCCAACATCCCGCCCAACAGACTCGCTCCGCCCATCAACAGGCCGCCGCCCAGCGATCCCCCCTTTTGATCGGCATGCGAAGTGGTGAGCGCGACCGAATCGCTGAAGGTGCCGCGCACCCAGGCGTGGATTTCGGAACCGAGGTCGCGGCATCGCTGGATCACTTCGTCCACGGTCGTCTCGGGAATGGGTTCGGCAATCACCATGAGGCAATACTGATCGCCGCGCAGGCTGTTGGTAAGCCGCTCGAGCCCCTGCACGAACACGTCTTTGGATTCGGCTTTCAACGACGGAATGCCGGTGATGGCGCCGATGTGACGCAGCGTGGCGATCGGCCGCAGCAGTTCGAGCGAGACATCCCGAGCACCCAGGGCATTCAACCGGATGCCGGGGAAGTTACCATGCAGACCGCTGGCCAGCACTTGGAGCAGATCGGCGGTCTGGGCGTGGCTGGTGGGATCGAGCTTGTACAGACCGAGGTATAGCTTGACGTGGTGCTCTTCGCCCGTGACGATGAATACCAGCGAATGGGCGCCGTCGCGAAACGAGCTGATGACGTTCTGCATGTTCAGCGCGTGCAAGCTGCGCTCGAGATCGGGGGTGTGGGCCACTTCGAGGAGACGCAGGAAGCGGAGATTGGCCATCAGGTTGGCGTCGGGCCGCACCTGCACGAGCCCCAACTCCGATAGAGCCGGCAAGTAACGGCGTTCAAGGGCGGTCAGCAGACTCAGGCTCAAGGCGGTGTCGGGCAGGGTAAAGGTCTGTCCCTGCGGTCCGGTCAGATTGAAAGGCATGGCTTAAGCTCCTGTAGGAGATTGGGCTCCTGGGGAAGCCTGGCGCGCTGCCCAGAACACCAGGCCGCGCGCGATGGTCTCCTCGGGGTTGCGTGGGACCACGGGAGTCCGGCCCAAGGCCGCTGTGGCGGCTGGGCCGGCGAAATACATCGAGGCCGCACCTCCGGCGAGAATCACCTGATCGTAATCGTCCGGGCGAAAGCCGACGCGGCGGGGCGCCTCTGCCACGGCCTCGACGAATTGCGCGCGCGAATCGGCGAACAGATTATCGAATTCGGCGCGCGAGACAGAGATGCGCGTGGGCGGCATCCCGGGCGGGATCACGCAATACTGCACGTGTTCGGCGCGGCCTTCGGCGAAGGCGGTCGACGCATCCTCCTTGAACTGGCGTGCGAAAAGCGCCAGAGCCCGCGAATCCTCGTCGGAGAATTCGGTTTGCAGGCGCTCGGCGAGCCAGCCGTTGAGGATGGTGTCGAACCAGACGCCGCCGAGGGGAAGTTCGACGTAATCGATCACGGTGGGGCCGGCATTCACCGGCACGTATTCGACCGTGGAAAGGCCGAGACTCTGGCTTCCCCAGTCGATCACCAGAAAATACTCGGCCTCACGCGGTGTGGCGGCGAAGTAGTGGACCGCAGCCGCCAAGGGCTCCGGAACCAGGTGCACCAGCGGAAAACCGGCCTG
Source organism: Bryobacteraceae bacterium (assembly GCA_049511335.1). Classification (GTDB taxonomy): domain Bacteria; phylum Acidobacteriota; class Terriglobia; order Bryobacterales; family Bryobacteraceae; genus JBEKYD01. The sequence continues at coordinate 7,051 of JBEKYD010000313.1, forward strand.
TTCCACGGTCTCGGCGAGCAGAGACGCATGTTCGTCGGACCAGCCGGCGCTGGTGGCCAGCGCGGTGACGGCTCCCTCGCGGGGGGAGGCCGCATCCGGACCTAATACTTCCACCAGCCGGTAATTGAGGAACTTCAGAAACGACCGGGCGGCTTGGAGCGGCATGCCACCTTGCGGGCTCAGTTCCTCAGTGAAACCCAGACTGACTTCCTCGGGGTCCTGGACCCAACTCGCCAGCGCGCGGTCGCCGAGGAGTTCCGATTCGCCGTTTTGGGCAAGGCGCACGGCGGTGGGGACTCCGGTGCGCCCGTCGAGGCGGATCAAATCGGGAGGCGCCAGGATCTTTGCGCCTTGCGCGCGGGCAAATGCCAGATAAGAGCAGCCGCGTCCCATTGCGAGGCCCGTCAACGTACAAGGGCCGCGGCGTGGAGGCCGCTCGCGTACGACGCGGGCGGCGGCCGCGATGGAGCGGCGAGGTTCGGGCTTGGGAGCTTTCGGGGCGGCTAGTTGGGGCGGCGCTGGTGGTCCTTGGACCTGAATCCTGGCGCCGGTTCCAACGAGGGTCGTGCGGAGCCGTTCGGCCATGTCAGCGGTCAGGCCGACTGCCAGAACCACGGGGGCCGAGGCTACGAATCGGCCGGCGCTGGCGCCGTCAAGCTGAAGGAGTTGCCGTAGCGCGACCACTACACGGCCGCGATAGGGGCCGGGGTCCAGGAGCGTGATCTGGTAACCGTCCTGCGCCAAGGGAGGGGCTGTGGTTCGGGCTACCGGCGGAGCGGGAGGCGGCGGCATGGTTTGACTTGGCGGAGGCGCCGGAGTCTCGGGAGAAGGCGCAGGCGCGGGCGGCGCCGGAGGCGAGGGTGACGGCGGTTCCGCCTGCGAAGCGCCGCAATTGTTGCAGAAGTGGGAGCCGGCTACCAGCGCACTCCCGCAATTGACGCAGAAACGGCTCACGCGCGTGGACGACGGATCGCTCATAAGAGACCCTCCGGAGCGTTCTAATGGCTGACCGGGCTGCCGCAGCTATTGCAGAAACGCGCGGCCGGCTGCAACTGCTGTCCGCAACTGAAGCAGACCCGCGATGCGGGCGCCCCGCATGCCAGGCAGAACTTCGAACCTGCCGGAAGAACCTGACCGCACTGCGTACAGGCATTACCGGCGGGTCCGGCGGCGGGCGCGGCGCCCATATTCAGAGGCGTGGGGGCTGCCGGCCCTCGGAATGCCGCAGGCGCCTGTCCTGGATGAATCGGAGCGGGGGCATGGGCGGGACTCGAAAACTGCGCCGGCTGCGGTGGCATCGCAAACTGGCCCGGCCCAAACGACGATCCACCGAACGAAGAGTTCGAGCGGATGTATTGTTCGATGAACTGCCAGGCGTGGTTGTTCAGTTGGGATTGCTGGAACGCGCCGATTCCCGCCGTGATCAATGCGGGGAAAAAGAGGCTCTGCGCAGGAATCTGTAAGGCCCCCCGGTTTTACTGGGCCTAGCGGGAGTTTACTGCCAACTCCAGATTCGTAGCCCGCACCTCCGGATAACCTACTGAAAAGTCACCACTTGTCACC
>JBEKYD010000314.1:0-9313 GCA_049511335.1 Bryobacteraceae bacterium
CCGCCGTGATATTCTGTTCCTTCGCAAAGGAGAGACCCACGTGAGAGTCGGCTGTTTCACTCCGCTGTTGTCGCAGTTGCCCCTTCCGGATGTCCTCAAAAAGCTCAAGTCGATACATATCGATACGGTCGAGCTGGGCACCGGAAATTATCCCGGCGATCCGCATTGCAAGCTCACCATGCTGGACCGCCCGGCCGAACTCGACGAGTTCAAGAAGACGCTCGATGGCGAAGGCTTCTCCATCAGCGCGCTGAGCAGCCACGGCAATCCGCTGCACCCGGACGGGGCCCGTGCCGCGCATGATCGCGAGGTGAGCCGCAAAACCATTCTGCTGGCGGAAAAGCTCGGGGTCCCGGTGGTGGTGGATTTCAGCGGCTGCCCCGGCGATTCTCCAAGCTCCAAACTGCCCAACTGGGTCACCTGCCCGTGGCCGCCCGATTATCTGGAAATTCTGAAGTGGCAGTGGGAAGAATCGGTCGCGCCGTACTGGGTTCAGCACGGCAAATTTGCCGCGGATCATGGCGTTCGCGTGGCCATCGAAATGCACCCTGGCTTCGTCGTCTACAGCCCTGAGACCATGCTCAAGCTGCGCGCCCTGGCCGGGCCTTCGGTCGGCTGCAACCTCGATCCCAGCCACATGTTCTGGCAGGGCATCGACCCGATTGCGGCCGTTCGCGTGCTCGGCGACGCCATTTTCTACGTACACGCTAAGGACACGCAGATTTACCAGCGCAACCTGCCCCTCACCGGCGTGCTCGATACCAAGCCCTACACCGACGAGCGCAACCGCGCGTGGATCTTCCGCACCTGCGGTTATGGGCACGGCGAAGAGTGGTGGCGCGAATTCGTCTCCACGCTGCGCATGTTCGGTTACGATTACGTGCTCTCCATCGAACATGAAGACAGCCTGATGTCGCCCGAGGAAGGGCTGACCAAGGCAGCAACGTTTCTGAACAGCCTGATCGTTCGGGAAACACCTGCAGCCGCCTGGTGGGTCTGAACCCGTAGGGTGGATTCAGTACACCTGGCAACCGCCGACAGTATCGATAGTCACTTCCCCGATAGCCCTTTAGAGCCTAACTTGGTATACCTGGTATCTCGACTGTAACCAACCGTGCATTTGGCTGCGTCCAAACGGCAACATGAGGTGTCTCTGCGCCCTGATCGCGCTGATTGGCTTTGTGCTTTCGGGCGCCAGGGCGCAGATTCCGGTACCCGGTCCGGACGTAGGCGCGATGCCGGTTCCGCTACTTACTGCGGATACCGGCAACGACATCGTCATTCCCGCGCCGAGCGTCATCCCCGCTGCGGCCGTTATTCCCACTCCGAGCTTGGAACCTGTCCCGGTCGCCGTTCCCCTCAATGAACGGCGCATCGCGGGGGTGATTCCCGATTACCAGACCGTTCGCGAATCGATCCCCAACGTGCTGCCGCTTACCGCCGCGCAGAAATGGGACTTGGGGTGGCGCGAGGCTGCCGACCCATTCAACATCGGTACCGCCTTTATGACGGCCGCGTTTTCCCAGGCCGACAACCAAACCCCCAAATATGGGGAGGGCTGGCCGGCATATGGGAGGAGGGTTGGCGCCGCCATTGCCGACAACGCTACCCAAAGCATTTTCAGCGCCGGGCTGGTGGCATGGGCGCTCCATCAGGACCCGCGCTACTTCCGCTACGGGCCCCAGCACCGGATTCCGTCCCGAGTGGCATATTCGGTCTCTCGGCTGTTAATCTGCCGCCAAGATTCTGGAAAATCAGCTTTCAATGCATCCGGTATATTTGGTATGCTAATGGGAATCGCTGCGTCGAACGCATACTACCCGGCAGCCAGCCGAACCGGAAACGTGATGCTGGGGCGCATCGGGACGAGTTTGACGGGCGGTGTTACCGGGAACCTGATGTCGGAATTTTGGCCGGATATTCAACGTCTTTTACCGGCTATGCAGAGAAGATTTTTGGGCAGGAAAAAAGACGAAATCCAATAATAAAGCGCAATGAACCATGCCGCGTGAGCAATACCTGCACCTTAACCTTGCAGAACCTGCATTTGCTGCGGCCGAATCGAGGTCCTTCCGGTCCACGGCAGGCGGGTCGCGCTGCCGAGGTTTCCTCACAACGCCCTTTGCATGCGTAGTTGCCGTGTCGCCTCTGGGCGGGCGGCCGAGGATGGTGGCAGCCGTGCACTGGCGAAGCAGTCGCGATGATCTGATGGACAGAATCCGCATCAAGTCGCCTTCGCCGATGAGGCTTTGCTTCCCCAACATGCGCAATTTATGACGCTCTGGATGGCTTTCGGGCTGCTACTCGCCGGTTTCGTGGCCCGGTTGCCGTTGCGGGCGGCTGAACCCGCCGCGTTGCGGCTCGAAGCCCGGCTCCTCACGCCGATTTCCACTTACAGCACGCGCGCCGGCGCCACCGTCGATGCGGCGATTACCACCCTGCTCTGCGGGCCGGATGGCGAGCTTCCGGAAGGCACGGTGATTCGCGGTACGGTGACCAACCTTCATCGGGTCGGCCTGGGTTTCATCCACGAAACCGCTTCCCTGCGGCTGAAATTCTCCACTGTCCGTTTTGCCGATGGCGGCAACTACGCGGTGGATGCGCGGCTTGTATCCATCGATAACGCTCGGGAACGGGTCGATTCCCATGGCACGATCCATGGCGAACGCGCCACCTCGACGCTTTCCAACCGTTTTTCCGAAAGGCTGGCTTTCCTGGCCATGGGCCATCCCATGCTCATGCTTCCCGCATTCGCCGCGGAATCCGCCTTCTTTCGCTTCCCCGATCCGGAGATCCACTACCGCCGCGGCGCGGAGTTCGACCTGGACGTACGGTTTCCGGAAGTGATGGGCGATGTCTCCGCCTGTGAAGCCGCGCCGACGGATCTGAGCCTGGACGATCAACTGGAGCTGGACGGGATCGTCGACGAACTCCCCTACTGGAGCTATTCCAAGCGCCAGCGCCAACCCATGGACTTGGTGAACCTGATGTTCGTCGGCTCCGAGGAAGCGCTGCGGCACGCATTCGACGCCGCCGGCTGGACCGGCTCACGCCCCAATTCCATGACCAGCGGGATGGGCGCCATTCGGGCTATCGTCGAAAGCCGCGAGTTCAGCGACGCGCCCATGCGCACCCTGTTGCTGGACGGCCATGAGCCCGCCTTCGGTTTGCAGAAAAGTCTCGACACCTTCGAAAAACGCCACCATATGCGGATCTGGGCGCGCGACGACCAATGGCGCGGCCGCCAGCTCTGGGCTTCGGCCGCAACCCAGGATATCGGCACTACCTTTTCGATGCATCCCTTCGGTTTCACCCATCAAATCCAGGTGGAAGTGGACCGCGAGCGCGACAAGGTGGTTAGCGACCTGGTTTACACCGGGTGCGTGGATTCGGTGACCTACGTGCAGCGGCGGGAGTCGCTGCGCGAATCCGGCTTCACCTATCGCCGCGGCGTATCGAGCGACGCGCGGGTAGCGGTGGTTTCGCTCAACGCGTGCGAGCAGCCCCGCCTCAATCTGGTGGGCGGCCCGGAGCCGGCCGGCCCGCGCGGTCTCGCCAAGCTCGTGCGCCGCGTCATGCTCACGGCCCGCAACCATTTTCTGCGCGACAATTGGTACTGGAGAAGCGCCGACGACGCACGCATTGCATTTGTCCGTCTTCGCGATTGGAACCGCCAATCCCGCCAGGAGCGCCTCGCCCGCCAACGCGAGCTCGACATTGCCGCCAAACTCAGAGTGGTTCCCGGCCGCACGAATTAGTTTTGGCTTGCGCAGGTTCCGGTCCTGTGGGGCAGACCATCGTCGTTGGTGGTCTGCCATGCATGCGCCGTTCGACGAGTCCAACCTGTCTTCGGCCGGTTGTAACATAGCAGCATCGAAAGAAGAACCCGGCTGGCAGACCACAAGAAACGATGGTCTGCCCCACAGAGGGCTCCTCGCGCGCACAGGCTTCAGCCTGTGCAAGAGCATCCGGATTTTCTTGTCCCTCCTAGCTCTGAGCGCGGTTGGGCTACCCGCGGGAGCAGCCGAGACGATCCCTCTTCGCCACGGGTGGTGGCTGGCTTCTTCAGCCGCGCTACCCGGCGGCGCGCGTGGCGAGTCGCTCTCCTCCAGTGGCTTCGACTCCAAAGGCTGGCAACCGGTCACCCTGCCTTCCACCGTGCTTGCCGCGTTGGTGGCGGCAGGCGTTTATCCGGATCCCTACTTCGGTCTGAACCTGCGCTCCATCCCCGGCGCCGGGTATCCCATCGGCGCCAATTTTTCGAATCTGCCGATGCCGCCGGACAGCCCATTTCGGGCCAGTTGGTGGTATCGCAGCCGCTTTTCCATCCCGGCCGGCTTCCGCGGAAAAACGGTGTGGCTGGGCTTCGATGGCATCAACTTTCGCGCCAACGTCTGGTTGAACGGACAACGCATCGCCGAGTCGAACAGCATGGCTGGCGCTTGGCGCGTGTTTCGGTTCGACGTTACCGGCGCCGTCCGCGCAGGGGAAGACAACACCCTGGCTGTCGAAGTCCTTCCGCCCGATCCCCACGACTTGGCCATCACTTTCGTGGATTGGAGCCCCCTGCCGCCGGACAAAGACATGGGCCTGTGGCGCGAAGTGTGGATCGCCGCCACAGGGCCGGTAGCCATTCGCTTCCCCATGGTTTCGACACATCTCGCCGCGCCGGACGGCGAAAGCGCCGAGCTAACGGTCCGAGCCGAATTGACCAACGCTTCCGGCCATGCGGTTTCGGGCGCGCTTCGAGGCAAGATCGTGATGGACGGAAAGCCCGCGGTGGTTTTCTCGCAGGCGATCGAGCTCGCTCCCCACGAAACCCGCGTGGCGCGCTTCTCTCCAAGCCAATTTCCGCAGCTCCGCCTCTCCCATCCGCGCCTGTGGTGGCCGGTTGAAGACGGCAAGCCAGATCTATATCCGCTGGACCTGGAATTCGTGGCGGCCAGCCAGGTTTCCGACTCCAGCCACACCGAGTTCGGCGTGCGCGAAGTGACCAGCGAGCTCGACCCCGCCGGTCACCGCCTGTTCCGCATCAATGGCCGCAAGATCCTGATTCGCGGCGCGGGCTACAGCTTCGATATGCTGCTGCGTAGTTCCGCCGAGCGCCAACGGGCGGAACTCGATTACGTCCAGGACATGCACCTGAACGCGATCCGCTTCGAAGGCAAGCTCGAGGACGATCGGTTCCTCGACCAGTGCGACCGCCGCGGCATTCTGCTGCTGGCCGGCTGGTGCTGCTGCGATCGTTGGGAAAAGTGGCGCGATTGGAATGCCGAGGACAAAGAAATCGCCGCCGCTTCCCTGCGCGATCAGTTGCGCCGCCTCGGCCGTCACCCGGCCGTCTTCGACTGGATGTACGGCAGCGACGGCCCGCCTCCGCCGCCGATCGAAAACCTGTATTTAGGCATCCTGAAGGAAACCGATTGGCCCAATCCTTACCAATCCTCGGCGTCCGCGCGCGAAACTCCCGCCGGCGCCACCGGCGTCAAAATGACCGGCCCATACGAATATGTGGCACCGGGATATTGGTATCTGGACACGGAGCGCGGCGGCGCTTTCGGCTTCAACACGGAAACCAGCCCCGGCCCTTCGCCACCGCCGGTGGAGTCTCTGCGCCGCATGCTGCCGGCGGACCATCTCTGGCCCATCGATTCGGTTTGGAACTTCCATGCCGGCGGTGGCCATTTCAAGAACCTCGAAGTGTTCAACGAGGCGCTGGAGCGGCGCTACGGCAAGCCGGCTTCGCTGGAAGATTACGCCCGCAAAGCGCAGATGATGGCCTATGAAGGCCACCGCGCCATGTTCGAAGCCTATATCCGTAATAAGTACACCTCCACCGGCGTGATCCAGTGGATGCTCAATAACGCCTGGCCGGGCATGATTTGGCATTTGTACGATTGGTATCTGCGGCCCGGCGGTTCGTATTTCGGCGTGAAGAAGGCCAATGAGCCGCTCCACATTCAGTATTCCTACGACGACCATTCGGTGGTGGTGGCCAACGCCACGGGCCGCGCAGTGGATGAACTGAAAGCTTCCGCGCGGGTGTACAACCTCGATATGAGCGAGAAGTTTGCCCGCGAGGTCACCCTGAATGTACCGCCGGATTCCAGCACGCGAGTCCTTACCATTCCGGAGCCTGCCGGCTCGATCTCCACTTACTTCGTGAGTCTGGAATTGAAAGACAAGAGCGGGATCGTCAGCCGTAACTTCTATTGGCTTTCGACCTCGCCTGAGACACTCGATTGGAGTAAGTCGACGGGCTTTGTGACACCCACTCGCACCTTCGCCGATTACACGGCTCTAAATGGTTTGCCTGACGCCGCTGTGGAACTGAGCGCCGAAACGCGTGTGTCCGCCGATGGCCGCGTCACTACCGTCGATCTGCGCAACCCCAGCCGCGCGCTCGCCTTCGGCCTTCGCCTGAAGCTCGACGGCGCCGATGGCGAAGAGATTCTGCCCGTGCTGTGGGAAGACAACTACCTGGCGCTGCTGCCCGGCGAGACGCGCACGGTGACGGCCGAGTGGCGGGGCGGGGAATCCAATCCAACGGTGGAAGCGCAGGCGTGGAATGCGAAGGTTGTGCGGGTGGGGGCGAGGCGCCACTAGCCGATGGCGGCGTTGCCGGAGCGCAGGTTAGCCCCGGATGTGTCCTTTCGCCTCCATGACCGCTATCCACTCCTCAAAGGACATGGGGCACTGAGCGAGCAGAGTTGCCTGCTGGCGGGTGACATGGATCTGGCCGGCAACGTAGTCGTGAGCTTGATCGCGCCGAGAGCCGCGCCGGATCCCAAACTGGGCAATGGTTTTGCCATTGTGTTGGATCGCCGCAAGGTCGTGCTTTCGGCCCGAAATCATTACTGCCTTGAGCTTTCGAGCGATGGCCTCGGCGTGATCTTTTGTCACCCCAGCTATGCGCCTGGACGGGTGCGCGTCTGAAGGCGGGAGTGGAAGGAACCATTTGGGGACCCCGAAAACATGGGGTAAAACGGAGGTTCTGCGAAGTAGCGCCTTGGCAGAACCGACCCCAAGGAGGTCACCCAAATGGTTACGAACAGAAGAAAGCATAGCGACAAAACACCCGGAAAACAAGGCTTCGGGGACCGTGCTCCGGAACCCGATAAAATCAACACTTCCACGCCCTACGATTTCTCCGGCAAGAATCTGACCCCCTACGGCGGGCTGCTGCCGGTGATCACCATGCTGGAGAAACTCGGATTCCAGTCCCTGGTGGAACAGACCGTGACCTCGAAGGGCATTCCTCGTGCCATGGACCTGTACCGGTTTGTGCTGGGGATTGTGCTCGGCCTCTACATCGGCTTTCCGCGGCTGAACCAGTTGCGCTTCATCGCCCGCGACCCGATCCTGACGGGCATTCTCAAAGTCACCAAGCTGCCGGTGCAATCCAGCTTCTGGAGATTCGTGAACGCGCTGCATCGGAATGTCGCCCGGCAGATTTTGACGATTATGCGGAGCATGCGCGAACGGGTCTGGGAGGCGGCCAACGTGAAACTGACAGTCGTCACCATCGACACCGACACCACCGTGCACACGCTCTACGGGCAACAGATGGGCGGGCGCAAAAGCTACAACCCGAAAGAAAAGCGGGACAAGAAAAGCGGGACAGCCTGAACTGCGTTGTTTTTCTGTGAGACTTCCAAGCTCGTTCCCGCACTTCTTGGGTGTATGCCACGCCGCAGCCGCTGTCTCGTGCCGGGCTCGCCCTGCCATGTCACGCAACGGGGAGTCGACCGTTGCGAAACCTATTCTTCCGACCAGGACCCGTCCGCGTACCTGCGCCTCTTGGGCGAAAACCTGGACGATGCCCAGGTTCGCCTGCTGGGCTGGTGCCTGATGACCAACCACGTTCATTTGATCGCGCTTCCCCAGCGGGAGGACTCGCTGGCGATTCTGCTCCGCCGGGTCCACGGGCGCTATGCGCAGTATTACAACACCCACATGGGGCGAACCGGCCACTTGTGGCAGAACCGCTTCTTCGCCTGCGTGCTGGGAAAGGATCACTTGTGGACCGCGCTGGCCTACGTCGACCGGAACCCGGTTCGGGCCGGAATGGTGCGCGCTGCAGCGGATTACCGCTGGTCGAGCGCCGCCGCACACCTGTCCGGGGCGGACCGCGCCGGTCTCTTGGACGGGGACTGGTGGCGGGCGCAGGGCCGCGGCGGGAATTGGGCCGGCGCGCTGGCGGTCGACGACTTGGAAGCGGCAACCACCCTGCGGCGCTGCACCTATTCGGGACGACCATTTGGTAGCGAAAGCCTGGTCCAAGAAATTGCGCAGCGTTTTGGCCGTTGCTGGACCCGCGGGCGCCCAAGGAAAGAGCCAGCTTCTGAAACTGCACCCGGTCATCAAGCGAATCAGCTTGCGCTACTCTGAGGTAGGCAACATGCGGAGCGAGGGCTATCGGAGGATCGAGGAAGATCAAACAAAATCAAGTAAAATCAAGTAAAATCACGCAGTTCAGGCTGTTTGAATGTATAAGGACTGCAATGGAAAAGGGTTCTCCTGAGCGCTACAATGCCGAGACCGGCGATTACGCGCCGGCTCAGAAACTTCGAACAGGAGAACCCAATGACTATCAGTCACTCAATGACTATCAGTCACTATATCGGATTCGACGTACACAAGAAAAGCGTCAGTTACTGCGTCAAGACCGGCGACGGGACGATCGTCGAAGAGGGCCGGCTGCGGGCGACGCGCGAGGCGCTGCGCCAATGGGCCAGCCAGCGGTCGGAGCCGTGGCACGGGGCGATGGAGGCCACGCTGTTCAGCGGCTGGATCTACGACACGCTGAAACCGTTTGCGGCCAAACTGCAGATGGGGCACCCGGCGCAGATGAAAGCCATCTTCGCATCCAAAAAGAAGAACGACAAGCTGGACGCGCGGAAAATCAGCGACCTGGTGCGCGTGGACTTACTGCCGGCGTGCTACGTGGGGCCGCCGGAGATGCGCGAGCTGCGGCGGATGTTGCGCTATCGCAACCTGGTGGTGGCGCAGGCGGTGCAGATGAAGAACCGGATGAGCGGGATGCTGATGGAGGTGGGCGCCGAATACAGCAAGCAGCGCCTGCACGGCAAGGAATATTTCAGCGAGCTGCTGGATCAGTTAGAAGAAGTGCCGGAATCGGTGAAGGACCTGCTGCGGCTCAGCCGGGGAGCTTTGGACCTGTTCGAAAGCGTGCAGCGGCAACTGCTCGGCCGCTTGCAAAAAGAGCCCCTGCTGCGGCAACGGGTGGCATTGCTGCGCAGCATCCGCGGGGTGGGCGAAGTGACGGCGCTGAGCTGGGCGCTGGAGATCT
>JBEKYD010000315.1:0-8573 GCA_049511335.1 Bryobacteraceae bacterium
CGACGCCTCACCAGCATCCTCCGCGCCATGTCGCGTTTTTTCTGGTTCACCGTGGAGTTTGGGCTGATGCGCGGCCCGGGCGGGGTCTGCGCGTATGGCAGCGGGCTGCTGAGCTCCTATGGGGAATTGGAGCACGCCATCGAATCGGAGGAAGTGGGCCGCTACCCGATGCAGATCGAGTGGGCCATCAACCAGGTTGCCGAGATCGATCATTACCAGCCGCTGCTGTTCGTGGTCGACTCCTTCGACCACCTTTTCGATCTGGTGGACCAACTGGAGCGGTGGATGCGCGAGGGCAAACTGAACAACGTGGCGCCCGGCCTGCCCGAGATCGACGAGCGGGACCTCCGCAGCTTCCTCGAGGCCGCCACCTCGCTAAACTCCGGCGTTCGTCCCGAGGTGGGAGCATTGCAGTAACAACTTTTTTCGTTCTCGCGTTGCACAATGAGAGGGAAATGCTGCTTGCCACGGTAGTGGAAACCTCGCGGCGGGTGAAAGAAGCTTCGCGCCGTCTGGAGAAAATCGATCTGCTGGCCGAGCTCTTACGCCAGGTTGACGCCGGCGAGATGGAAGCCGTGGTGGCCTATCTTTCCGGCAGCCTGACGAGCCAGCGCACGGGAATCGGTTTCGCGGCGCTGCGCGAAGCCTCCGCGGCCCCAGCGGAAATCGCAACTCTGGAAATCGGCGAAGTGGAGCGAACCATCGAGCAGGTCTCGGCCATCGAAGGCGCGGGCTCCCAACAGCGCAGACGCGAGATGCTGAGCTCTTTGATGGCGCGCGCCAAGCGGCCCGAGCAGGAGTTTCTTTTCGGGCTGCTCTTGGGCGAACTGCGGCAAGGCGCGCTCGAAGGCATCATGCTGGAAGCTCTGGCGAAGGCTTTCGGCGCCGATGCCGACCGGGTGCGCCGCGCCGCGATGCTTACCGGCAACATCACTACGGTGGCGCGCTTGTTGAGGCAAGCGGGACCGGCCGGGCTCGATCGCTGCGGCGTGGAAGTCTTCCGCCCGGTTCAGCCCATGCTGGCGCAAACCGCGGAGGGCATGGAATCGGCGCTCGCCGATCTGGGCGAGGCGGCGCTCGAATTCAAGCTCGATGGCGCGCGCGTCCAAGTGCACCGTTCCGGCGGCGACGTGATGGTGTTTTCTCGCGCCCTCAACGACGTTACCGCGGCCGTGCCGGAAGTGGTGGAAGCCGCGCGCGCCCTGCCTGGAGGCGACCTCATTCTCGAAGGCGAGGTGCTCAGCCTTACCGGCGACGGCCGTCCGCAACCGTTTCAAATCACCATGCGCCGCTTCGGCCGCAAGCTCGACCTGGAACGCGCCCGGCGCGAACTGCCGCTCACTCCTTTCTGGTTCGACCTGCTCTATGCCGGCGGCCACTCGCTCCTCGACGAGCCGCAGCAGCGCCGGTTTGGCGAACTGAGCAGTCTTTCTCCGTCCGCCAACCTGATTCCGCATACGGTTACAGGCGACCAATCCATTGCCGACGAATACCTAAAGGACGCACTCGTCCGCGGGCACGAGGGAATCATGGCGAAGTCACCCGCCGCCGGTTACGCCGCCGGCGCGCGCGGCCAGAGCTGGCTCAAGATCAAGCGGGCGCATACCTTGGACCTGGTCATCCTGGCGGCCGAGTGGGGGCATGGCCGGCGCAAGGGGTACCTCAGCAATCTGCACCTGGGAGCGCGCGACACCGAAAAGGGCGGATTCGCCATGCTCGGCAAGACCTTCAAGGGCCTGACCGACGAGATACTGGCCTGGCAGACAGGCGAGTTTCTCAAGATCGAATTGGGCCGCGACGATTACACCGTCTACGTGCAACCGAAGCTGGTGGCCGAAATCGCTTTCAACGACATCCAGATGAGCCCCCGCTATCCGGCTGGGTTGGCGCTGCGGTTCGCCCGGGTCAAGCGTTATCGCGGCGATAAGTCGGCGGAAACGGCCGATACGATCGAAACCGTGCGCGCGCTGGCCGCGCGTTACTGGCCGCCCGAGACCGCATCATAGCCAAAGCGGGAGAGAGCTTCGAGGCGCGTCGAGACGAACGTTGGCTCGGGAAGCAAAATGGGGCGGGCGGATGTGGCGCACACACTCTTGCGTGCCGTGTCGGGACTCTGACCTCCTGAGGTGGGTCTGAGGCAGACTGTTCGTGGCGCGGAAGCGTGCCGGGATGAGTCCCGGCACAGCCGGCAGGAGTGCCCGCGCCACTTGCCAGGGAGCGATTGCCCGCGAATCGGTTACTGTCCGCGCATTGCCACCATCGGATCCACGCCAAGGGCGCGCCGCGCCGGAATCGCGGCCGATAGCAGAGCGATCGCCACGGTAAACACCGCCGCGCCCGCGTAGACTGTGGGGTCGGCCGAGCTCACCGGCCCCAGTAACGCAGCGGCCAGCCGCGCCAGCGCCGCCGCGGCGGCCAACCCCACCGCCAGACCCGTGAGCGCGAAGCCCAGCCCTTGACTGAGCACCAGCCGCATCACGTCCCGCGGCTCCGCGCCGAGTGTCATGCGTATGCCGATCTCGCCGGTGCGCTGCGCCACCGAATAGGCCATCACGCTGTACAGCCCCAACGCGGCCATGAGCAGCCCAGCGACCCCAGCACACTCAGCAGGACGGCGCCAATTTTCTGCCCGAAAAGCGAGGCCGAGATGTATTCGGTCATCGGCAGGCTATCGAAGATCGGCAATGCCGGATCGATGGCCGCCGCTTGGCGCCGAATCGCCGCGATGGCTTCGGCCACGGGTCCCGCCGTGCGGACCTGGAAATTCAACCCATATTCCGGCCGGTAAACCTGGCGGATGGGGATGTAAAAGAAAGGCTGCGGGCTCTCGGTCAAATGGTGATATTTAATGTTTCCAACCACGCCCACAACCGTGAACCATTCGCCCCAGCCGTGCACCTTGCGGCCGATGGGATCCCGGCCAGCGAAGAAACGGCGGGCGAATTCCCGGTTGACGATCGTCACTTTTTGCGGATTGGGGCCGTTCTTGGCGGTGGCGCGGCCGTCGCGCAGGTCGAAATCGCGGCCCTCGAGGAGCGGGATCTTCATCAGGTGAAAATAGCCGGGCGACACCATGTCCCGGTAGATCTTCATGTTCTCGCTCCGGCCCGGAACGTAGCCTTCCACGTCGAGCGGTTCCCAATTCCCGCCGTCGAATCCGAGTGGAGGGGAATCGTCGTAGCTGACCGCGGTCACGCCCGGCAATGGTTCCAGACTTTCGCGAAGCCGGCGGCAAAACGCGTCGGTCTCAGCGGCATCATAGCCGGCCGTGGAAAAATCGAAGCGCGCCAGCGCCACACCTTCGGGGTCGAAGCCCGGACGGATCGCTCGGGACTCTTGAAAACTTTTCAGGAACAGACCCGCGCCCACCAGCGCGACCACGGCCAGGGCGACTTCCGAGACCACCAGCAGCCCGCGGAGACGATGGGAGTGCAGGCCGGCGGCAGCGCTCCGCCCGGCTTCCTTCAGAATGTCGTTCATGTTCGAGCGGGCCGCAAGCAAGGCGGGGCCGACCCCGGCCAGAATGGCCACCACGAAAGCCAGCGCCGTAGTGAAGAGCAGCACGCCGCCATTGAGCTGAGGCGCGAGAACCGCCGGCGTGGACACCGCGGGCAGGAGCCAGCGCAAGGAACCGCTGAGCTAGCTCGCAATCACCAGGCCCGCCGCCGAGCCGGCCAGCGCCAGCAGCAGCGTTTCGACGAGGAGCTGCCGGGCCAGACGGGCAGGACCGGCGCCCAGCGCCAGCCGAATGCTGAACTCTTTCTGCCGGCCGGTGGCGCGCGCCAGCAGCAGGTTCCCCACGTTGGCGCAGACAATCAACAACACCAGGCAACCCGCGCCCATCAAAATGGAGATCGGCGCCAGAAGGACCGCCTGGGGCGAGAAGTGCCCCTTCCACACCGGCAGCACGTCCACGCCGATACCCTGATTCGTGTCGGCGTCAAGCACCGACATACGCCGGGCCAGGGCCCGGGTTTCGCCGCGGGCTTGCTCCATCGTCACGCCGGGCTTTAGCCGCCCCATCGTCAGAAAGTTGCGGGTACCGCGGTCGCGCAGCATCCACGTGCCGGTATGAGTCAATTGGCCATACATTGTCACCGGCAGCCAGATCTCAAAGTCCAGGCCCGCCGCCGAACCATGGAAGCCTTCCGGCGCCACGCCGATGATCGTGAACGGGGTCCGATTGATCCGGATGATCGCGCCGATGGCCGAACGGTCGAGGCCGTAGTGAGAGCTCCAAAACCGGTGGCTGATGACGGCGACGGCGTGCACGTTCTGGGTGTCGTCGCGTTCGGCGCTCGAGAAGAAGCGTCCGATCTCCGGCCGCACGCGCATCACATCGAAGTAGCTCCCCGAAACCAACTCTCCGTAGACGCGTTCGATGCTGCGATCTTCACCCACGGCCAGGGCGGTGGGCTTGATGGCGCTGAGGACCTGGAACGACCCCACGTGATCGCGAAAATCGCAGTAGTCGAGATACGAAGTTGTCAGCGGTTCGCCGTTCGGCGCAACGCTCTCCACCATTACTACGCGGTCCGGTTCAGCCGCGCCGGGCAGTGGGTTCAGCAGCAAGCCGTGCATCCAGCTAAAGACGGTGGTGTTGGCGCCGATCCCAATGCCGATGGTGAGAACCACCACGGCCGTGAACCCCCGCTTCTGCAGAAGCCCGCGCAGGGCGTAGCGCAGATCCTGGCCTAACGTCCTCATGATCGGTACCTATATGCACGCTGCATGCCATTGCAAGCCACTGAAAACAAAGCGAGAGTGCAGTCCCGCTGGCCGTATGCGGGAACCAAGATGCTCGATAACGAACACTGGGCGCCCGAGGCTCCTGCTACCATGGGAGCCATGCGCAAAAACCGTATCCTTGCCACCCTCGCATGTTGTCTCTTCGCCGCGGGTGCCTTCCTCTGGGCGCAAGCCAGAAAACCCGGCCTCTGGGAGATGACCGCAACCCAGACCTGGCAGCAGAGTCCGTTTCCCGCCGGCGTGAGCTCGCCATTCTCCTCCCCGATGACTCACACCACCCAGGTTTGTCTCACCCAGGAGCAGATCGATAAGTACGGCGCGGTCGTTCCCCAAACACGCGGCTGCCAAGTGACCAATATCGTCAAGAAGGCTGACGGCATGACCGCCGACATGGAATGCACCGGCGCGATGAGCGGCAAAGGAACCCTGGAGTCGCACCTGACCGACGACAATCACGCCAAGGGCAAGGTCCACTTCGCCGGAACCATGAAGATGGGGCCAAACGCTAAGCCCGTCGAGTGGACGGTCGAGTCCTCGTCAGTCTTCAAGGGCGCGGATTGCGGGACCGTGAAGCCCGTCCCCACGCCCGAGAAGTAGGGCGATTCAGTGAACACGGACGAAGCTTCCTGAGCGGCGAGCCAACCGGGAAGGCAGGGGGCTTGAGCGCCTCTGAAAGCACGTTCGTGTCGAGTACGATCACTCGGCGAGCTTCGGGGCACGTCGAACGGCTTCCCGTGGCGGGAGTGCGAGTTCCACGCCGCCAAAAGGTTCCATGCGCCGCCGGATCGATTGCGCCAGGTTGAGCCGCGAAACGCGGTTCGCCCCCAGCCCGGCTTTCAGGATTTCACGAGCCTCTTCTTCCATGGACCTGCCATGGGTAGCCGCGCTCAAGCGCAGCTTCGCCTTAACCGTGTCGTCGAGGCGCCGTATGGTGATGCTCGCCATACAGCAATGATATCGTTGCAATCACCAGGGAAGCGAATCGGGCGGCCGTCGACCGGACAGACACGGGTGCCAGCAGCCCGCGGGTAAGGCGTTTATTCGGCCAATCATGATGCCCGCTCGGCGTTAACTGGTCTGGAATGTTGCGCGTGCATAGATTGGACAGAATAAACGCGAATAAACCGGCCAAACTGCTTGATTCTATATCGCTTACGCTGAGAATTAGGGTCAAGCCGTCGTTTGAACGAAGTGCCTCGCCTGCGGCTTCGGCCGCAGGCGTGTGGTATCTTCGTGGCCAGCGGCCCGCTGCTCTGGTCGGCGTTTCCGCCGAACCAGCAGTTCTGAGTTGTTTGGAAGTGTCCTGTTTCCAAGCAGCTACAAATTGCAATCCCATGGCGCCGCGCCCCAGCGGCGTTCCTTCAGACGGCTCTATCGAAGGCGCCAACTGCAACAATGTTTGCGGCTTTCCGTCAGGGCGCTTCCGATAGAGTACTGCCGTTTCGGAGCCGAAAGAGTCCACACATCAGCGTGCTCGCACAAGTGGCTCAACTCTACTCCACTCCTGGCTCAGGTCCGACCACATCACCGCTATCAGTGAATACACGGCGGCTCAGGGCGAGGGCGAGCTTCCCTGCGGTCCGGTCCAGTCGCACTGCAAACAATTGCTCATTGTCGGCAAAAGCGGAGCCAGTTAAATAAAACCGAATCAGCCGATACAGCCGCGACAGAAGCGGTATGCGGTACAGCACACCGTCTACAACCGCGTGTTCTTGATCAAGGTCCACGCGTGCAGCCTCCGTTTCTTTGGCGATTGAAATCACTACGGGTCTTCCATTTCCAAGTGCTTTCGCCACTTTCAACAGACGCGGTGTCGCTTCCTTGATCTCCCTGATTGCCTCGTCGATTTCCCCGATTTTCCTGTTTGCGGATCGGTGCTGTAGAGCGCCATTGATAATAAGGGCCGGGAACACCACAATGCTAGCCATGACGGCTGTACCTGCAGCCATTCCGCCACCTCCGACTGCGAGTGCTCCGCCACCAAACCAAGCTAGTGTTGCGTTATGCGCCGCAATTCCGGAAAGGGAGCCGATCATGGTTCCGGTTGAGGCAGTCCCGAACAAGGATACTAATGACGAGGTACCCAAACCGGCAGCGGCACCCGCCCCCGCCGAAGCGAGTCCGTTCGCCTTAATCGTGAACGCAGCTATGGTTGCATTAACAGAGGACAGACTCGTAGGGGGTATCGGAGGAGCATTTTTCCGATTATCGACGATATAAGCCCGCCGGAGGATTGCACCTGCGCGCTTGAGGCTCACGATTGCCCGCCCGTTAACTTGACATAACTGATTGAGAGCTGGCTCGAACTCAAACAATTTTGCCTGATAATGCCGAAGCGCCTCACAGTAACCTTCCCACACATCCCCGTATTCCTTGCGCTTACGATCTAATCGTATATTGGCTCCAGCACTTATGACTGTCTCAACTCCTTTCTTGAGCATGTTCTGTATTTGCGAGCCCGCGTGAGTATGGTTCATCGGACTGTATCCTGCCTCCAAAACCCAATTCGCTTATCGGATCGAAGCGGCGGCGCGCATCCGACATTGCCGCGATTGCGAGCCGACTATGCTGGGTAATCGATCCGACGCGCGCGCGTAGGTTAGTTCGGGAAGAGATGACCACCCGGAGATCCGAGGCGTAGTATACCACCTGGTAAAGTGACCCGGCGATCGCGACTCATAGCACTCCCGAGAACGGAAACTACAGTTGCGGCCCTAGCGCGGTACGGCATGGCGGGGAAAGTGCAAGCCGCTCTTGAGCTGCTACTTATTGGCTGTCACCTTGAATGGATTCAGCTTAGCCGCCACTCCTCTGACGCCGGCGGCCGCTGACTCGACGGCTGTTTCACCAGCTTTCCTGGCGGCGGCAACGATGGCCTTGCTGACGCTCGCTGCCGAGGCGCTGACGATCAATCCGAGCATTGACGCGGCGGCAATACTCGCTTGGCGGCTAGTTCTTTTTCTATTTATCGCCGTTATCGGTCTACAATAGCTTTTGCAAATAATCCCCACCCGTAGCGTCAGATAAGCGTCGGCCGCACCATTGATGAGGCATTGCATTACAATTGATGCCAGTTTATCGATACCAGGCACAAGACTGACTACCGCATGGCCGAACACGGCTTGGATGACCGGCTGGATCTGATCGCGAATATCCAAATCTCCCAGTTCGACGGTCGCGAACAACGTCGCTCCTACGTTCGCGTACAGCCGCCCAAACTCCGCCACTGTCGGACGCTGGTTGTAGACACGGGCGACCCTCCAAATGAGGCGGGTCTGCTGGGCTAATACCATGATGGCATTCAGGCTTCCGTTCTGCGAGACTGCGGTTGTGACAAACAGGATTGAAGCGGTCCCTTTGATGACGTCGTCAGCCTTCGCGTCCAGCACTTTCAGTGAGGATTCGATGCTTGCGCGATCATCCAGCGGGCCAGCGCAGGTCAATTCCGGGTTGGTCGATAGCCTCTTGCCTAGCCGACACAGGTAGGCCGGATACTCAGAAGATTGCTCGTCTTTGGGTGGGCTTATTGACTTGGGCAGGCGGATGAAAAGCGTTACGGGCACAAGAATCGCTACCGCATAGAGGACAAGAAGCGATACCAGCACGATCCGTGCGAGAACGGGGCTTATCGTATTCGCCAGAAGCACGACTTGGGCTGTCTGATTGACCATGAAGAGCGCAGAACCGACTAGCACGAACAAGCCTACAACCTGAATCCGGCGTGAAGAATGCGATTTCAAACCTAAATCGGCTTCAGTCGGTTAACCTTGCGCAGGATGCCGTTGGCCAGATCCTGGAGCAGTGGCGACTCTCGGAGGCGAAGA
>JBEKYD010000316.1:0-8552 GCA_049511335.1 Bryobacteraceae bacterium
CGTAGCCCATCAGGGTGGGAAGGTCGAAAGCCACCGAGAGGCCAGTCTGGCCCTGCGCGAGCAGATAGTGATAGCGGCGATTGGTTTCCTCCGGCGTGCCGAAACCGGAAAACTGGCGCATAGTCCACAGCTTGCCCCGGTACATGTCGGCATGAATACCGCGCGTGTACGGGAACGCACCCGGCGGTTCGGTGGGATAATCGCCCGCGCCGTAGAGCGGCTCGATCGGCACGCCGCTAATTGTCGTAAACTGGCGTTCGGCGGTTTTCATTTTGCCCGGCGGCGTAGTCGCGTCCCCCTGTTGTTATCTTAGAACGAGGTGTTCATCGCCCGCCTGAACGCACAATAACGTATTCGCGAGCAACCGCTCCCTTACGGTCGCGGCTCGGACCTGCAGCATTTTCCGAGGCGCGACCGTAAGGGAGCGGTTGCTCGACATGTTGCCGGAATTGCGAACCAAATGCTGAAACCAACCATATTTCGCGAGTACGACATTCGCGGCGTCGCCGACTCGGAATTGACCGACGATGGCATCGAACAACTAGGCCGCGCGTTGGGCACCTATCTGCAGCGTCACAACGGCCCCCATATCGCTCTGGGCCGCGACACGCGCCTCAGTTCCCCGCGTCTGCGCGATGCCCTCGCGGCGGGCCTCAAAGCCAGCGGCTGCGCCGTAACGGATATCGGCGTAGTACCCACGCCGGTGCTCTATTACGCGGTGATTCACCTCGATTTAGACGGCGGCGTGATGATCACCGGCAGCCACAATCCCCCCGAGTTCAACGGCTTCAAAGCGGTTTCGGGCGCTTCCACCATCTACGGACCGGCCATTCAGGAACTGCGCCGCATGATCGAAGCTGCCGACTTTCTCACCGGCGCCGGCTCCGAAGTCGCGGCCGACGTCGTCACTCCGTACGTCGACGAAGTGGCGTCCCAGTTCCAGTTTTCGCGCAGAATTCGGGTGGTGTTCGATGCCGGCAACGGCACCGGTGGCCCGGTGATGCATCGCATCCTGGAACGGCTGAATGTGGACGCCACCGAAATGTTCTTCGAGATGGACGGCCACTTCCCCAACCACCATCCCGATCCCACCGTGCCTGCCAATCTTGACGCTCTGATCGCCAAGGTGCGCGAGACCGGCGCGGATCTGGGCATCGCCTTCGACGGCGATGCGGACCGCATCGGCGCGGTCGATGATCGCGGCGCCATCCTCTACGGCGACCAGCTCATGATTCTCTACGGCCGCGAAATCCTCACCCGCAAACCCGGCGCCACCTTCATCGGCGAGGTGAAATGCTCGCAAACCATGTACGACGACCTGGCCGCTCGCGGCGGCAATCCCATCATGTGGAAGACCGGCCACTCGCTCATCAAGGCCAAAATGAAAGAGACCCACGCCGAGCTGGCCGGCGAGATGAGCGGCCACATGTTCTTCGCGGATCGCTACTACGGCTACGACGACGCGCTCTACGCGGCCTGCCGCCTGATGGAAATCGTGGCCCAATCCGGCCGCCCTCTTTCGGCCCATCTGGCCGGCCTGCCGCCCACTGTCACCACTCCCGAGATCCGCTTCGATTGTCCCGACGAGATCAAGTTCGACGTGGTCGAGCGCGTCGCCGCCGTGCTCCGCGCGCGCCATAAGACGCTCGATGTCGACGGCGTGCGTGTGCTCTTTCCCCACGGCTGGGGCCTGGTGCGCGCCTCCAACACGCAGCCGGTTCTGGTGATGCGCTTCGAAGCGACCACGCCCGAACTGCTGGCCGAGTACCGGCGTGAAGTGGAAGAGGTGGTAGAGCAAGCCCGAGCGGCCGTAACGTAGGACTATTGGCTGCCAGGCTGAGCCGTCAGCACTCAGCTTTCAGCGCTCAGCCCAGCGATCCGGCAAAGCTCGAAGCTGACCGCTGAGTGCTGAAAGCTTCTCAGTTCCTTGTTCCCACGCTTTCCGTACGCCCCGCTAGAGGTTCCACCGCCCCAGTGCCGCAGACGGCCACGCCCGTCTTCATCAGCGCGTTCAGAAAATTGTCCAGCAGGTGGTAAAAAACCGGCTCATTGAGAGCTTGCTTGCCGGGCAGGCGGAAACTCGCCGGCAGCTCCTTGGCGATGGTCAGCCGCACCGAGCTCCGCGATGGCACCCCGCTGCGGTCCCGCTTGTTGGCGAGCGTCAACGGAGTTTGCATCACCGCGCCGGACCGCCCATCCACATAAAACTGGCAGCGGGAAAACCATCCCAGGTTGGCGGGGTCGGCCGCATCGAAAAGCAGCAGCGGCGCCTGCCGTCCGGGCGTGCTCAGGTCTACCTGAATGGTGCGCGGGTTCTCTTTGGTCTTGATCTCGAAGCCGGCCTGGCGCGCAATGGTGGCGACCATCTCCGTCTGGAGCTCCAGATAGATCAGCTTGTAAGGGCCAGCCTGCAGTACCTGCATTGTGAAGCAGTCGCCATTGTAACGCAACCGCGGCGGGGTTCGGGCTTTTCCGCTGTGACGCAACGGCCCAATGTATTTTTTGGTCAACAATTTGCAAAACGTAAAATTGGGTAAACCCTCGCCAAACGGCGTTGCGATTCCGCCCTCCAAAGCGTCTGTCCTGGTGTAAGGGAAAACATTTTCATGGCCAGCATTCATCCTTTCATTCCGTGTCCGCGGCCGCTGCCCGTACTCCCGCCCTTCCAAGCGCGGGACTGGGAAGTCGATGCCGCGTGCCAGGTTCAGAACCGTCTTTTCCCAGCCTCCCGGCCTTTCGTTGCCGGGCTCGAATACGATGCGGCGTGGCGGCCCGCGCGAGGTTTGAGCGGGGACTATCTGGATTATTACCGCACCGCGGAGGGCGAATTCCGCCTGGCGGTGGGCGACGTGGCCGGCAAAGGCCTGCCCGCCGCCATGCTAACCTCCTCGCTTCACGCCTCGGTACGCGCCCTCGAGGGTGCCTGCTGGCAGCGCCTGCCCAAGCTGGTCGAACGCGTGGACAAGCTGTTCTGTGAAATCTGCCCGGACAGTTGTTTCGCCACGTTTTTCCTGGCCAGCTTCGACCCCCAAACACGCCGGCTGCGCTACATCAACGCCGGCCACGAGCCGCCCTTTGTGCTGCGGCGCGCCCGCGCCGGCTGGCGTCCGTTCCAGCTCGATCCCACCGGTCCTGTGATTGGCATGCTCCGGCACTCGGTGTGGCGGGAAGGCGCTCTCACTCTCAATCCCGGCGACCTTCTGGTGGCCTACACCGACGGGCTCTGCGACGCGACCGATCCGCAGGGCGCCGAATGGGGATGGCAACGCCTGGTGAGATATATTACCGAAGCTGTCGACCGGCCGGTGCGCGACATCGTGGAGGGTGTCATCGAAACTGTCGAAGCATATTCCCGAGGCCATCGTTTCGATGACATCACTCTGTGGATCGGCCGCGCCCGCGACGCCTCGTCGCTCGAAACCTCCGCCACGGCCGCCATCGGCGAAACTCCCGAGGCCGCGTTATCAGCCGCGGCGTAAGACCGGTCTGAGCCACGGTTTTGTGGGGCGGACCCCCAGGTCTGCGGTCGACCCCCTGGTCGACCTTCTCCGCCGTGCAAACCCACCCCGAGGCAGGGCGCAAGTCAGCACGTCGTTTGCGGCGTGCCGCCCCGTATTCATCCGTGGCTAATACATTCCGATGCCCATGCTACGATAATGTCTTGTCAGGTCTCGGGCTCCGTGCAACGGGCGGCTGCAAACCCCGCCAGGTCCGGAAGGAAGCAACGGTAGCGGCGCGGTTCGTGTGCCGCGGATTACCCGGGGCCTGGCAGATACGCCCGCCCCATGTATCAGGTCATCGCCCGAAAATACCGGCCGCAAACCTTCCGTGACGTGGTCAACCAGGAACACGTCAAGACCACGCTCGAAAATGCCATTGCGCAAAAAAGAATTGCGCACGGTTACATTTTTTCCGGCCAGCGCGGCACCGGCAAAACCACGGTTGCCCGTATTCTGGCGCGCTGCCTGAATTGTGTGGAAGGACCCACCGCGTCGCCCTGCGGAATTTGCGCGAGTTGCAAGGAGATCGCCGCCGGCGGTTCGCCCGACGTCATCGAAATCGACGCGGCCTCCAACCGCGGCATCAACGAAATGCGCGAGCTGCGCGAAAACGTGCGCTATCAGCCGGCGCGCGACCGTTACAAGATTTTCATCATCGACGAAGCCCACCAAATCACCAACGAAGCCTTCAACGCGCTGCTCAAGACCATCGAAGAGCCGCCTGAGTGGGCCGTGTTCGTGCTGTGCACCACCGAAGCCCACAAGATTCCCGCTACCATCGCTTCGCGCTGCCAGCATTTCAGTTTTCGCTCGGTGGAATTCGACGATCTGACCGCGCGCATGGCGTGGATCTGCTCCCAGGAAGGGATTGAAGCCGATGCGGATGCGCTGGGCGTTCTGGCGCTGGCCGGTGAAGGCAGCGTGCGCGATTCGCTCTCCGCTCTCGACCAGGCCATCGCCTGTTGCGGCGCGAAGCTCGTAGCCTCCGAAGTGCGCGCGCTGCTCGGCTCATTCTCTCTCGAATCCGTGGCAACGGTTTCCGAAGCTTTGATCGCCTCCGACCCGCGGCGCATGCTCGAAGTGGTGGACGGCCTGGAACGGTCCGGGCAAAACCTGCAGCATTTCAGCCGCGAGTTGTCGCGCTATTTCCGCAACCTGTTGGTAGCGCGCATCGCCGGCGCCGATACCCGCCTGGTGGCCGCGCCGCCCTCGGAACGGGAACGGATGGCGGAAATCGCGGGCAAGTTTTCCGAAGAGGATCTGACCCGCTATTTGCAGCTTTCGCTCGATTTGTTTCGCGACTTGCAGTTTTCTCTGCAGCCTCGATTTCATCTGGAGATGGGCCTGGTGCGGCTGGTTCACGCGGGAAGGCTCATCAAAATCGAGGACGCACTGGCCGGCTTGGCATCTTCCGAACCGCCCGCGCGTGCGCCGCGCCCCTCAATAGCCGCACCGCCTCCGCCGCCGCGCACCGGGCCGTCGCCATTCGAACTCGATCGCGCCAAGAAGGCCGCCACGCGCCCGCCCGAGCCGCAATCCTCCGGCGCCAATGCGCTTGCTCCGGTTTCTGTCGAAGCCCCCGCGCGCGCTCCCGTAGCCACTGGCGACGCCCGCACGCAACTGCACGCGCATCTTGCGGCGGCGGGTTTGACCCACTTGGCCGATGCCGTGGAAAACGCCGCCATCGCCGTATCCGGCAGCGATCTCAACGTCTCGGCGGCGAAGTCGTACGCTCTCTACTTCAACGACCGCGGCTTTAGCGAGGCGGTGCGCCAGGTATTCGGCCGCCCTTTGAACGTCAAGTTCAGCGCCGGCGATCCCGGCGAGGCTGCCGCGCCCGTGTCCGCGCGCTCTGGCGGCGCCGAAGATGACGCCACCGACGCCACCCGGCGCGCCCTATCCAATCCCGAAGTGCAGCGCTTCCGCGAAGTATTCGGCGGCGAGATCCGCACCGTTCGCAACCTCAAGGAGTGAATCCGTGAAACTACCCGGCAACATGCAGCAGATGATGCGCCAGGCTCAGCAGATGCAGGAGAAGATGCAGCAGGAGATCGCCCTGATCAAGGTGGAAGCCACCGCCGGCGGCGGCATGGTGACCGTAGGCATGGACGGGCAGAAGAACATGCTCAGCGTCAAGATCGACCCCGAAGTGGCTGGCGACGTCGAGATGCTGCAAGACATGATCGTGGCCGCCTCCAACGAAGCCGTCAAGAAAGTCGACGCCGAAATTCAGCAGAAAATGGGCGGCATGCTGGGTGGCATGGGTTTGCCGCCGGGCTTGCTCTAGACTGCGTCATGCCCGATTTCGCCGAACCGCTCGCCCGCCTCATTACCGAATTCAAACGCCTGCCCGGAATCGGGCAGAAATCCGCGCAGCGTCTCGCGTTTCACGTGATGCGGACCGGCAAAGACGACGCCGCGCACCTGGCGCAGGCGATTCTCGACGTGAAAGAGAAGCTCGGCCTCTGCCGCGAGTGCAATAACATCTCCGATAGCGAGCTTTGTGTGTACTGCTCCGACCCCAATCGTGACTCCAAAACCGTCTGCGTGGTGGAGGAGGCCCACAACATTATCGGCATCGAGACCACGCGCCAATATGAAGGCCGCTATCACGTGCTGCAGGGCGCGCTCTCGCCCCTGCGCGGCATCGGCCCCGAATCGCTGCGCATCAAAGGCTTGGTAGAGCGGATCGGTCACGGCGAAATCGAGGAAGTGATCGTAGCCACCAACCCGACCGTCGAAGGCGAAGCCACCGCCGTCTATCTGGCCCGCCTGTTGAAGCCGTTAGGCGCAAAAGTCACCCGCATCGCCATGGGCATCCCCGTAGGCAGCGACCTGGAATTCGCGGATGAAGTGACGATTTCAAAGGCGATGGAGGGGCGGCGGGAGATGTGAAGAGGGCGGTGTAGGGAGGCGGAGGAGGCGCTGCTGAGCATCATTCTCCACGATTTTGCGGGACCAAGGACGCGAGTTCCCTTCTCAGCATTTCTTCCAAGGCCTTAATGCTCTTGTACACCAAGCACCGCTGGCCCCTTACGTCGAATCTTAGGTCTTCGGACTCATCGAGGACGTTTTCGTCCAGGACGATCAAGCCTTAGCCCGTTCCAGCACGTATTCCGGCGCGACGTACTGCGCGGAGTGATCGCGGAACGCTTGATTTGCAAGCCGGACGGCTTCCGAAATGGCATCCAAGGAAACATCGCCGCGCCATTCCTCCACGATCGTCTCCCACGCAGTTCCACCAGCCACCTGCTCCATGACATCGGCCACCAAGATTCGGGTGCCCCGAAACGTAGGTTTGCCATGGCAGATGGAAGGGTCGCTGACGATGTACCGGCCAATCATGCGTTTCGCCGCGTCGCCCTGCGCATGCTTCTTCACGGTGAGCACCTCAAGCACCATTGTAGCCCGATCCTTCGCAGCAGGCTCCGCATTGCGTGGCGCGGACTCTCAGTCTGCCGCGCCCCGACTCCTCGGGGCGCTTGGTTCGCGGGTGGCAAAAACGTGCCGGCAGGAGTGCCGACACGGCAGACTGAGAGTCCGCGCCACAATCAGGCAATCGGCGCTTCCCTCAGTCCATCCGCCGTCACTCCGCCAATCTGCAGCTCCACAATCCGTGAATTCGGCGGGAGCGCCTCAGAGGCGTTAAGTCCGCACCGTGGCGCACGCACTCGTGCGTGCCGCGTCGAGACTTTTCTCGACGCTTGCGCTCGACCAGGGGAAATCCTGCGGCGTAGCAACCAATCCGGCCTTGACTGGATTGGCCTCGATGTAATCCCGGATGCGCTCGAACTCGGCTCGGTCCCGCACCCAGTGATCGTAGGATTCCTTTTGCCAAAACGGCTCTCCGCTGCGTCCCAACACCCGATTCGCGAAGCGCGCGCTGGCGCCCTTGAGCGACCGCCAACAAATGCTCCGGAGCGACCGCCGGCCGAATCAGCAGATGTACATGATTTGCCATGACCACATAAGCCCCGATTTCGTAGTGCCCGATCTGCTCGCCCTTGTGGATGCAACCAATCACCACTCGTGCAATCTCTGGCCGGCTCAGGTATCTAGGTCCGCGGTGCATGGCGTCCAATTGCCGATCTAGCCAGACGAACGCCTTTCCGGAGGAAGTGAGCCAGGCGGAACTGGCGAGGACGCGCGGACGCTGCCGTGCAAGTGCCAGGTGAGGAAAAGTGGCGCGCCCTCCGGGTACAGATGCGGTAATCGTCGGCGGTCTCGGTCCATCTGTGTAGATAGTCAACCGAGCAGGGCAAATTTCTCATCCGGGTGGCAGTGGGCGTCGAGAAAAGTCTCGACGCGGCACGCACGAGTGCGTGCGCCACGTAAGGTCATGCTGTTCCCTGAGCCGTATCGTGGCCCGTGGGGCCACTCGGCGACACCGACTAGAAGCTGTTCGGCCGGAGAGATGGAAGCTCAACCGGCGCTTCGCTGAGCGCATCGGCGGTTGTGCCGCCGATCTGAAGCTCTACGATGCGGTTCGCTTCTCTCGGCCCTGCCAGCTTCACTTTCAGGTAATTATCGGTGAGGGCATGGCCGCACTCATGCAGCGTCACTGCAGAAAGCTTGCGGCCCACCATGCTTTCGCGAAAGGCGCGGTTCTTGGCCGCAGCCAATTCGCGCAGAACGCGATTGCGCTCGCGCCGCACCGGAGCCGGAACGGAATCGGGCGCTAGCGCCGCGGGCGTACCCGGCCGTTCCGAATACGTGAAGACGTGAAGATAGGTGAACGGCAGCGATTCGATAAAGCTGCGCGTCAGCTCGAAATCGGCTTCGGTTTCGCCTGGAAAGCCCACCATCACGTCCGCGCCGATCGCGGCCAGCGGCATCGATGCGCGCGCCTTTTCCACCCGGTCGGCGTAGTGGCGCGGGCGGTATTTGCGGTGCATCTTGCGCAGGATGCGGTCCGAGCCGCTCTGCAAGGGCGCGTGGACGTGCTTGGCGATGCGCGGGGAAGAGGCCATCAACTCCAGCAGATCGTCCGAAAAATCCATCGGCTCGACGGAACTCAGCCGCAGCCGCTCGACCTCGGTCTCTTCGAGCAGA
>JBEKYD010000317.1:0-8499 GCA_049511335.1 Bryobacteraceae bacterium
TTCACCCTCTCAGGTAATCACGAATGAAATCGTTTTGAGCTGCTTTCCTTGCAAGTATATGAAAACTAGCTGGTTCTCGAAGCTGAGAAAAATTTAACGGGACAGGTGTGCGTCTGTCCCACATGGCTATAGTGCAAGCCAGGGCAATCATCCGACGGACCGCTCCCTTGCGGTCGCGGCTCGGACTCTGGGCTGCGCAACCGTTCCCAAAGCCGCGTTTCCGAGCCGCGACCGTCAGGGAGCGGTTGCTGAAATCACAATCTCTCCCCCTCATGCCGCCGAATACGTGCTCTTCTGCGCGGCCATCGTCCCGGAAGCCACCAGCAGAGCCAAACCGATCGCCGCCGTCACCGCCAGGCTCGCCAACCCTCCCGGCGTGGCATTCGGCAGGCCGAAGGTGTGGTTGAGCAGCGCCACGGAATAGGTCAGAGGGTTCGCCCACATGATCGCCCGCACCCAGCCGTGCGCGGTCGCCATGGGAAACATCGATCCCGATACCAGCCACATCGGCAATAGCAGCAGGTTCATGATGGCGTGAAAGCCGGCGGTCGATTCCATCTTCCAGGCAATCACGAAGCCCAGGCCGGTAAGCGTGAACGCGATCAGAAAAATCCCGGCGGCGACGGGTATGAGCTGCAGAAAATCGATTCTTACCCCGGCCAGCGGCGCGAAGCAGAGGAAGATCAGGCCCTGGATCCAAGCCAGCGTGGCCGCTCCCAAAATCTTGCCCAGCACCATGGCCGTACGAGGCGCGGGCGAGACCAACATCGAGAGCAGAAAGCCCTCGCGGCGGTCTTCGATGATACTGATGGTGGAAAAAATGGCGGAAAACATCACCGTCAGCACCAGCGCGCCGGAATAAAATCGGCCCAGGTCGCCCGAGCCCGAACCGATCAGCAGCCAGAACACCAGCGGCGACGCCACCACGCCCATCACGCGGCTCTTCTGGCGCCAGAAACGCACCAGCTCGCGCTTCCACAAAGTGCCCGCCGGCAGGAAAAAGCTATTCAATATGGGCTCCCGTCTCCTTCACGAACACGTCTTCGAGGGTGGGCTTGTGCAGACCGACCGATTCGATGGCGCCAGGGAAGGCTTCCACCACTTCGGCGATGAAGCGATGGCCGTTGGGAATCTCCACGCGCACCGCTCCATTCCGCGCGTCGGCCGCCAGGCCGAATCTCTGTTGAATGCCGGCCGCGAGCGCCGCCGAATCGCCGGCTTCGAGCACCACCACGTCGCCGCCGATGCGCGCCCGCAGTTCGTTGGGGCTGCCTTCGGCAACCATGCGGCCCTCGTGCAGCAGCACCAGGCGGTCGCAGCGGCCGGCTTCCTCCAGGATGTGAGTGGTCAGCAGAATCGTCACCCCGTCTTGTTGGCGCAATTGCTCCACGTGGCGCGATACATCCAGGCGCGCCGCCGGGTCGAGGCCGGTGGAAGCTTCGTCCATCAGCAGCACGCGCGGCCGATGCAGCAGCGCCTTGGCGATTTCGACGCGCCGTTTCAAGCCGCCCGAAAGAGTTTCCACCAAGTCCTTGCGGCGGTCCAGCAACCCCAGCCGCTCCATCGCGCCCTCCATGCGTTCGCGCAGAACCGCGCCGCTCAATCCGTGCAAGTGGCCCTGTGCCCGCAGGTTCTCTTCCACCGTCAGCGCTTTATCCAGGCTCTGGGTTTGAAACACCACGCCCACCTGGCGCCGCACCGCGGCCGATTCCCGCACCACGTCGTGACCCGCCAGCGTGACCTTGCCCTCCGTCGGGGCCATCATGGTGGAAAGGATCCGAAACAGGGTGGACTTGCCGCCGCCATTCGGCCCCAGCAGGCCGAAGATTTCGCCCGCCTTCACTTCGAAACTGACATTCCGAAGCGCCCATCTTTCGCCATAGCGATGCGTCAGGTTCTCGACTTCGATCACAACCCCGGCCTATCCAGGAGCATCAGGCCATAGAGCAGCGGTAAATACACCACCGACGCCATCAGCACGCGCCGCGCATTCGCAAGCGATCGTTCCAGCGCCACCCGCACGCCGGAATACAGGAACCACAGCCCGAGTATCGATGCTCCCGCCAAATAAACCCGGCCCGACATCCCCATCAAACCCGGAAGCAAGCTGGCCGGAATCAACGCCGCGCCGAATAGCACCATCTGGCGCGCCGTCGAGCGGCCGTCCGGTTCCACCACCGGCAGCATGCGAATTCCGGCGCGGGCATAGTCGTCCCGGTACATCCACGCGATCGCGTAGAAATGCGGAAACTGCCACAGAAACAAAATCGCGAACAGAACCCAGCTCTCGCGCGTCAACGCGCCGCCCGCCGCTACATAGCCGATCACCGGCGGCATCGCGCCCGGCACCGCGCCGACGGCCGTCGACCACCAGGTGCGCCGTTTGAGCGGCGTATAAAGAAAAAGGTAGCTGGCCAGCGTGAAAGCGCCGATCGATCCCGAGAGCAGATTCACGCCGAGCCACAATTCCAAGAATCCGCCCACCGAAAGCCCGATGCCGAACAGCAGCGCGGGTCCGGATGCCAACCGGCCGGTGGGCAGCGGGCGTTGCGCCGTGCGCCGCATTTTGCCATCGGCGTCGCGCTCGAACCATTGGTTGAGCGCCGCCGTGCCACTGGCGATCAGCGCCGTGCCCACCATGGTGTGCAGCAGCGCGAGCCAGTTCAGCCGGCTCAAAAAGCTCCACCCCGCCGACGCGCCCCCCAGACCGTAGAAATATCCCACGGCCGTGCTCATCAGAATGAGCCAGGTGATGCGCGGCTTAGTAAGTTCCAGGTAATCGCGCCAGTGGGCGCCGGAGGGAGTCGCCCGCACAAACTCCAGGCACTCCGCGAATTGGGCCATAGTCTACAGATGCATCCCTAGTATCGGCGGGCTCACAAAAAGCCCGCAAGAATCCCTCATGTGCAATCGGTACCTTTCCATTGTAAACGTTTGGCGTGCGGATGGGGAGCAGGGGGAATCGCGGCGCGATGGGAACGGGTTGCGGCCCGGCGGTTCCGCCGTCACCATATGAACTGGCTGGATGGGACGCGGGATCTGAGTACGCAACCACGCACGGCGAACGGCCCGGAACATCGCGCCTATGCGGTCACGCGGCGTGCCGGACTAAACCGGCTGCCGCCGCAATCCTACCGGCCGCTCTGCGTTCGGCGGGCGGCTCGCCCGGTTTGAGCTGAGGTCTCACGTTCCATCCCAACCTCAACCTGGAGGAGCTCCGGCACAGGGCGCGGGCGCTAGAATAGGCTGCTGCGTCGCCCTCGCGGGAACAAAGCGCACACCCGGTCGCGGAGCCGTTGCTCCGGCCCTCCGGCACTTCTCCAATAGACGATACGGCCGAATCGACGTAACGCCCGGATTACGGGAAGCGGGTATCGAGGTGATAGCAGCCGGCGACTGCCGCAGCTTGACGACCGTATCCTGGCGGAACAGGCTAAGCGATTTGATGGAGAGTGTCCCCAACTTCCAACGTTTCACGTTTGTAGTACCGGAGTCACTACTGCAGCAGTTTTTCGCAGTCGATCCGAGGTGCAACATATTTGCTGGAGTCTTGCCCAAAGTAGTACCATCGGCCATTTTTCTTGTCAAGGGGCACGGCTAGGCTGCCTACAAACATAGCAACGCCCGACGGCTCCGGACTGCCGTCTTTCCACTCCGACCAACGCCTCCCGAAAAGTGTCCGGTAGGAATTCGAATGGAGGCTCGTAAAACCCTTCCACTCGTAACCATTGAGCTTGTCGGCCTCCGTCAAGCCCGAGGGCCACACGGCGTATGAAAAACCCTTATACTCCCTGTATACCCCCGACGTGCCGTATAGGCTGAAGTCCAACTGGAAGTATCTGCTGCCGCACTGTTTCACGTTCTTGTCCCAATACTGCTTCGCTTGCGCATCCGCTTCTGACGTTGACGCCTTGTAGATTAGCGCGGCCACTCCGAACGTCCCCACGATGAGCAGAACGAAGATGCCGGCCACGCCGGCCAGGGCCACTGCCACCCAACGTATCGGGCTCGTCTTGCGCGCCACCGGCGGCGGCATCGCGCCCGGCGGGGCTCCAGGCGCTCCGGCAGACGTCGAGGCGCTCGCCGGAGTGCCGCATTGATTGCAGAAGGCGCCATTTACCGAAGCGCCGCATCTGGTACAAAACGCCACGAGACCTCCAACCGCGCCAATTATAGCTCCCCGCGACCACAGGAGCTTGGCGACCGTGCCCTCGTAGAGCAAATAGCGTAAAAAGTCTTACGCCAGACAATTCTGAAAGTGACACCTCTTGACCACTTGCAGCGGCCAAGCCCCGGCACACGCCTCAGCCCTTGCCGAGCTCCTTTTCCACCGCGTCGGCGAAGTAGTCCACTTCCGCCAGCGTGTTGTACACGCTCGGAGTCACGCGAATGCCGGTGTACTCTTCGTGGCCCATCAGCGCGGTGTAGATGGCGTATTTGCTCTGCAGCGTGCTGACCAGCTTGGCCGGATCGGCGCCAACCACCCCGAACATGCCGATTCCCGCCGACATCTCGGGCGCCGGGTTGTGCAGAATTCTGACCTTGGGATGTTTCGCCAGCCGGTTCGCCCAGCGGTCCTTCAGGTAGCGCAGGCGCGCGGCCTTGCGCTCGATGCCGATGTTCTGGTTGAAAGTGATGGCTTCGCAAATGGCGTCGTAATTGGCCGCGGGATGGGTGCCGATTTCCTCAAACTTCCGGATGTTCGCATCGTTGCCTTGCACCGAGGCCATCAGTGCCCAGGTTTCCTTGATGCGCGATTTGCGGACGTAGAGGAACCCGGTGCCGATGGGCGCGAACGTCCATTTATGCAGGCTGACGCCGTAGTAGTCGCAATCGAGGTCGGGGATCTTGAAGGGGAACTGGTTGAAGGCGTGCGCGCCATCCACGATTACCGGGATATTCCGCGCGTGCGCCATGTCGCAAATCCGGCGGACCGGAAAAATTTGTCCGGTGCGATTGGTGATGTGACAAAAGTGAATCAGCTTGGTTTGCGGCGTCACCGCCCGTTCGAAGCGCTGGTAGAGGTCGTCCATACTTTGCACGGGAACCGGAAAGGAAATGGCGTTCAGCCGGATGCCATCCCGCCGCACGCGCTGCGCGTAGGTGGTCAGCATGCGCGGGTAGTCCTGGTTGGTGGTGAGCACTTCGTCGCCGGGTTTCAGGCTCACTCCGAGCTGCGCGATTTCGAGACTTTCGCTGGAATTGCGCGTGATGGCGATCTCCTCGGCGTCGCAGCCGGCGAAATCCGCCAGCATGCGCCGCGCCGATTCGATGCGCGGATCGAGCTGCTGCACCATGGTGTGGTACGGGCCCATGTTGGTGTAGTCCAGGTAGCGCCGCATGGCTTCCTGCACCGTGCGGGGCGCCGGGCTGGCATATCCGTTGTTGAAGTTGACCACGGTGCGGTCGGTGGTGAATTCGTTGCGGATCTCGGCCCAGAAGTCCTCATCGGCGGCGGCTTCGGCGGCCCGGCCCTTGGGCGTGGAGGCGCGGGCGGGAACGGGTTTGACCATGGCGGCGATGGCGGCCGTAGCCACGGTCGATTGAAAGAAGCTGCGTCGATCCATGAGAAATTCTCCTTCCCTACCCCGGCAACGAGGCGCGAGAGAGCTTTGTGGCGATTCTATCACCTTCGGTAACGCCGAATCCAATTCCATTAGCGCCAGACGCCAAGCCACTTGGGAAGATCGCCAATCAGGTTCCGCATCGCACGAACGGTATTGTCTTGGAACAACTGCAGGTTGCCTTGCGCTTCCGCCCTCTGCGGACTCACCAGGTCGGTGACGCCGCGTAGGATCAGCACCGGCGTGGCATTCCGGTGTGCGACCCATGCGATGGCGCCGGATTCCCAGTCGACCGCGACGGGATGGTACAGGGCCTCGAGTTCCCGAAGACCGGCGGGCGTCAGGTCGCGGTCCGCCGAGTACATGGTGACCTTCACGGCGGGAGCCGGGAGCCGCGCCGGCAATGGGAGCGCGGTGGAGTAGTCCGCGATGGCCTCTTTCGAATCGCCCATGGCTTCGGCGATGTCATAAATCACGACTCTCTCGAC
Source organism: Bryobacteraceae bacterium (assembly GCA_049511335.1). Taxonomy (GTDB): domain Bacteria; phylum Acidobacteriota; class Terriglobia; order Bryobacterales; family Bryobacteraceae; genus JBEKYD01. The sequence continues at coordinate 6,053 of JBEKYD010000317.1, forward strand.
CGCCACGATATCGAAGCGCTGGATGCGGCCTTCCACGCCGCCGCAAGTTCCGAGATTGATCAGCCGCGCCGGATGGAAACGATCGATGACATACTGCGTGGACCCGGCCGCTGCCACCTTGCCCCATCCACCGTGGAAAAAGAGCACGCGCTCGCGCTCGACGTTGGCAAAGAAGTATTCGCCGTAAGGAGAGGTCTCGATCGTCGCCGCGGCGAACAGCGGCTTCACTGCCCGCCATTCGGCATTGGCCGAAATCAGCACGGCGAAATGGGGCTCGTCCGCGCGGATGGCGCCGGCGAGGACGCCGAGAGCGAGGGCAAAGCAGGACTGCGGGGTCATGCAGTCGATTCTACCCCGTGAGCGCATCGCGCAATGTCGTAGCCGTAATTGCTGCCAGGCGGGACAGTCCGGACGCCTCAGTCTGTCCCGGATCGATCCCGGACCAATCCGAGCCGCGACCATCAGGGAGCGGTTGCCACCGTGGCGCACGCACTCCTGCGTGCCGCGTCGAGTCTCCGAACTCCTGATCTCGCCCCGGCATTCCGGCCGGTTCACGAAAGTAGCTTGACCCATTTTGAAGTGGATTCCGCCCCCCGCCGCAACGACTTTTTTGTGGAGCGGACTCTCAGTCTGCCACGCCGGGACTCATCCCGGCGCTGCTGTTGCGGCTACGCCGCTCCGTGGGGCGGACGCTTCAGTCTGTCAGTGTCGGCGCACGCGCCGTTCATGCCCAAGCTAAAGCGTGCGCCACCACGGACCCGGAACCTGGCTCAACCTGAATTCCGGCGACATCAGGAGTTCGGAGTTTCTACTCGACGCCTCTGCGCCCCGTGGAGGCGGGCGTCGGCAGGAGTGCCGACGCGGCACGCAAAAGTGCGTGCGCCACATTTGCCAGTCAGGGAATGCGAGGTTATTCTTGCGTGGGGGACCGCCGGGACAGACCGCGCGCGACACTGGCGAAAATTCACATCCGGGACGGGGCCCGTATCTCTAAACAAGAATTTCGGCCGTGGCAGCACGCAAATTCGCGCCTTACGACACTCGGTTGCGCCCCCAATCCTAATTTTGCCATGGCCGGAGCACCGCACCGGCTTGCACGCCTGCTCACGGAACGCTCGACTACGACTCGCGAAAGCCGTCCGCGTAAATCGAGAGGGCGTTTTGTCGCACATACTGCGCTTCCGGCGCGGTTGACAAACGAAGGCGAGGGAAAAGCGGCGCGCAAACCGGCCAAAATCCTCGCCGGGGACACACGCTCCGTCCCGTTTTCGCCGTTTTTAGCGGGTGTCGCGTCAGTCCGTCCCGAGCCCCCTACCCAGGCCGAGAGATCCGGTAAGCTGGAAGTCTCGTACAGAGTTCGGCAAAATAGGTTAGGTGCGCCGGCACTACAGAATGACAACACTATTTGGATCACTTCGCCTTCGCCCCACCCGCATCGGTTTCCTTGCCGACCCGACCGACATGGAATCGCTCCGGCGCGTTTTCCAGGTCTGCACCTGCTTGTGGGGAGGTGTGTTCAATCCGATTATTCCGGTATGCCGTGCTATTCCCGAGGTCTGGACCGACCCTCCTTTTCGGTGCCGACCCCCGCCGAACTTGCCGCAGGCTACCTTGATTTCTTCGAGCCGGACGTATTCGTCGAGGCTCGAACAGGCCTCGCTGAACAGATCGGCCTTGCCCGGACCGAGCTGGATTTCGGTCAATCGCGCATCATTCCGCTCGATGCGTTTTTCACGCATACCGACCCGTATCCGTTTTCGGTGCCGTTCGGTACAGACACCTTCTCCATCTACAAGTCCATGTATGATCGGGATTTTAAATTCGTTGCCCGGCACAAACATCGGGTCGCTCTCTTCGAGGCCGATCCCCTCGCTTCGCCCTTTATCGAAGCCGCTTTCGGCGACGGCGCAGAGGGACAGCCTGACCTGAGCCTATCGTAATTTACAACTCTTCATTTATCATGCAGATACGAGCTCGCACAAATGTGTGGCAGATCGCCGCTCGTTTGCTTTCAGAGTGTTAGCGCAGTCGCTGAATCCCGGAATTCGCGAATTCGTCAGACCGCTCCCACCGGTTCGCGAAACTCAAAGCGATCCTGCGCGATTCCTCCGGACCCGCTCCAGATCGGGTTACGAAATGAAGCAACGTTGCTACGGCTGATCGATCGCTTCGCCCAGTTGCCCTGCCAAATACACCACGCGCAAGCGTCTGCCGCTCCCCGCCCGCCTGTCCATCCCAAACGCGGCCCGCCCGTTTTGCCGGTCACAGACTTTTGAAGTATTTTTTACTCCTTCCCTTTCATCGCGCTACAGACTTCCCTCTCTTTCCTGGAGTGAACCCCAAAACTGAGACGCAAAGTTAAGGACCAAATACATTGAATGGAGTGAGGAATGGATTTGGCCCGAACCGTGTACAGTCGCGATCTGAAGATCGCCGCCATGCGCGCC
>JBEKYD010000318.1:0-8497 GCA_049511335.1 Bryobacteraceae bacterium
CCAGGTCGATAAACTCGCGCAGGGTGGTTTGGCCGGCCAAGTTGCGCGCGCCGGGGATTGCGCGGGCGACTGTCTCCGCCAGCTCTCGTTCGCCGGCCGAACCGAACACCAGCACCGTGCCATCCGCGGGCCGCAGCGCGCGGCCGCATTCGGCAAAACGCTCGCTCATCCACCGCTTGGCATTGCCGTAGGCCGCGCCGGGGCTGATGCCGATCACGGGCTCGGCAATCCCTAGCGCCGCCAGGTGTTGGGCTCCCGAACGGCGGGCGGCTTCCACGTTTTCGAGCGCAATCGTCTCGCACATTGGGAAGCGGTCGATGATGCCCGCGCGCCGCAGCAGCTCCAGGTAATAAAAGCGTTCATGCCGCGGAATGTCGCCCGGATCGGGGACGGGAATGGCGCGGGTCAACAGCAGCCCGCGAACATCGCGGTTGTAGCCGATACGCTCCGGAATGGCTGCCATCCACGCGATCAGCGCGGCATCGAAGGCGTTCTGGAGCAGGATGGCGCAGTCGAATTTCTGTTCGCCAAGCTCGGCGGCGAAGGCGCGCCGGGCTGCAAAATTGCTGGGCGCGGGATACGGGATGACGCGGTCCACGGCGCTCTCGCGGGCGAACAGGTCGGCCAACTCGGGCCGCGCCACCAGCGCCAGGCCGGCGTGCGGCAGGACGTTGCGAATGGCGCGAATGGCGGGCAGCGACATCACCGCGTCGCCCAGCCAGTTGGTGGAGCGGACGCACACGCGCGCTACCGAAGAGGGGTTGAAGTCCACCGCAGACTTCAGGATAACAAGCCGCGAAGTTATCAGTTTTCAGTTATCAGTTTTCAGTAAAGACCAACTGCCTCACGCCTGACGACTGAGAACTGAGAACTGAGAACTGTAAACTGAAAGCATGAGCTTCCAGCTTGTCGTGAACTACCGCCCGCGCGGGGACCAGGAAAACGCCATTGCCGAGCTGATCCGCGGCGTGCGCGACGGCGAGCCGCACCAGGTGCTGCTGGGCGTTACCGGCTCCGGTAAGACGTTCACGATCGCGAAGGTGATCGAGGCGGTGAACAAGCCGGCCCTGGTTCTGGCCCACAACAAGACCCTGGCTGCGCAGCTCTATCACGAATTCAAGACATTCTTTCCCCACAATGCGGTGGAATATTTTGTCAGCTACTACGACTATTACCAGCCCGAAGCGTACATCCCATCGAGCGACGTCTACATCGAAAAAGAAGCCACCATCAACGACGAACTGGATAAGTTGCGCCTGGCCGCCACCAAATCCCTTTTCGAGCGCCGCGATTGCGTGATCGTCGCATCGGTAAGCTGCATCTACGGCCTAGGCTCGCCGGAGGCCTACTATGGCATGCTGCTGATGCTCGAAAAGGGGCAGAACATCACCCGCAACCAGATCGTTTCGAAGCTGGTCGATATTCTCTATGAGCGCAACGAGACCGATTTCCGCCGCGGCACGTTTCGCGTGCGCGGCGACGTGATCGAAATCTATCCCACTTACGACGACTACGCGTACCGCATCGAATTGTGGGGCGAGGAAGTGGAGAGCCTCTCGCGGATCGACCCGCTGCTCGGCCAGGTGCGCCAAACTTACACCCGCCTTCCGATCTATCCCAAAACCCACTACGTGATGAGCGATGAAACCAGGGAGAACGCGCGCGAGAGCATCCGCCAGGAGCTGGAGTGGTGGCACAAGGAACTGGAAAAACAGGGCAAGCTGGTGGAGGCGCAGCGGCTCTTCCAGCGCACCATGTTCGACCTGGAGATGATCAAAGAGATCGGCTACTGCCACGGCATCGAAAACTATTCGCGCCACTTTTCCGGGCGCCTGCCGGGGGAAGCGCCGCCCACCCTGCTCGATTACCTGCCGCACGACGCCATCATCTACATCGACGAAAGCCACCAGACCGTCCCCCAGTTGCGCGGCATGTATCACGGCGACCGCTCGCGCAAGGAAGTGTTGGTGGCCCACGGTTTCCGCATGCCCAGCGCGCTGGACAACCGGCCGCTCACCTTCGAGGAGTTCGAGCATCGCGTCACTCAGGTGGTTTACGTCTCGGCCACGCCGGGGCCGTATGAGCTCACCAAGACCAACGGCGTGGTGGTGGAGCAGATCATCCGCCCCACCGGCCTGCTCGATCCGTGCGTCGAGATCCGGCCGGTGAAAGGGCAGGTAGACGATTTGCTGGGTGAGATCCGCAAATGCGTGGCGCAGGGCCAGCGCGTGCTGGTGACCACGCTCACCAAGCGAATGGCCGAGGATTTGGCCGAATATTACGCCGAGGTGGGCGTGCGCTGCAACTACCTGCATTCGGAAATCAGCACGCTCGACCGCATGCGCATCCTGCGCGATTTGCGGCGCGGCGAATTCGACGTGCTGATCGGCATCAACCTGCTCCGGGAGGGTCTCGATCTGCCCGAAGTGGCGCTGGTGGCGATTCTCGATGCCGATAAGGAAGGATTTCTGCGGTCCGCCGGATCGCTCATTCAGACCATGGGCCGCGCCGCGCGCCACGTGGAAGGCCGCGCCGTGCTCTATGCCGACGTTCTCACCGACAGCATGAAGAGAGCCATCGACGAAACCACGCGCCGGCGCCAGATTCAGAACGAATACAACCTGCTTCACGACATCGTGCCGCAATCCATCGTCAAGCCGATCGATATGAGCCTGGTTGCCATAGCCGAAGGCGATTACGTCACCGTGCCGATCGAGAGCGACGCGGACTTCGACAACCTGGATCCTGCCCAGCGGCAAAAGTTCATCGACGAGATGGAAGAGAGAATGCGCGAAGCCGCGCGCAAGTTCGAATTCGAAAAAGCCGCCCAGTTGCGCGACAGAGTGAAGGAACTGCGGATGAGCCTCGTGGAGCTGGATGGCCAGTCAACCTAACCAACTACAGCCCCGCGCCAACTCTGGTTATACTCAACTCGGATGAGGCTTTTTCCGGTTTTACTTTGCTTGGAGCTGGCTGTATCCGCGCAGGACGATGCTCCTTCGGGCCGCGGCGGCTGTGGCGGGCGTGAGTCCGGGGGCCGGCGCTCGACGTGGAAATAATGCGGCATCGCGCAGTCTCGATTCTCCGCGCATTGGCCACGGCCCAACGGCGCAGCATCCAATCCGTTGGGTCGTTCACCAACAACAACCTGTTTTCTCTTGGCGTGGTGCTGCTGTTTTTCGGGGACCCCGGCGGCTTCGCTACGCTGACGTTCCTGATCCTGCTGGTGGTGTTCTTTCCGCTATGCGCCGACCCGTTGCGCAAGGCGCCCCGCAGCCGCCTGGCGGGCTGGCCGCTGTCCCGCACGGAATGGTGGCTCATTCGCACGGTCAGCGTGTGGCTGAACCCCATCAGCTTGTTGTTGGTGGCGCTGGCGGTGCGGCGCAAGGTCACGCTGGGCCTGTGGGCTCTGGTCGCCGCGGCTTTCGCCGTCGGATGGATGGCGCCGCTGGTTGGCGAGAGATTTGGCGGCGCGTCTGGGCCGGGTTTCCTGCGGCGGCTGCCGCCGGCGCCTGGACGGCTGGGGCAACTCATGCGCAAGAACCTGCGGGAGCTGCTATCTACGCTCGATTTCTATGCCGCGCTGCTCGTCAGCGGGGCGAGCTTCGGCTTCCGCGCCGCCGGCAAGCTGCCGCCGGAAGCCTACCTGCCGCTCACGCTGCTCACCATGCTGGCGCTTTCCACTCCCGCGCAGAATTTGTTCGGCCTCGATGGCGCGGGTGGCCTGGCCCGCTATCGCCTGCTTCCCCTGGCCGGTTGGGGAATACTGGCAGCGAAAGACGCCGTCTATCTCACCACCGCTATCGCGCTCGCCCTGCCGCTCGACCCGCTGGCCGGATGCGCCGCCGCACTGGCGGCTCTGGCCCTCGGCAATCGCGACTCGGTGGAACGCTATCACGCGGATTCCCGCTGGCGCTTCGCCACTTCCACCTCGTTCGGTTCCAGCCTGATGCAAATGGTGGCGATGGTCGCCGCCGGCGCCTGGGTGCATGCGAGCGTGCTGGTGCTGGCGCCATTGGTTGCGGCGTATGCGTGGTCAACCTGGCGTTATGGCGGAAAATGGGCGGGTGAGAAGGAATAAGGAAGGGCGAGCAGCAGTATCCCTAGCCGGCCGTGCATGGTTTGCCTGGGCGGGCACAACGGCGGTATCGAACCGGCGGCCTACCCCGCTGGTCCTTCCGGGAAGCGGATAGATGGGAAGATGTGCGAACCCGCCCGCCGCGTCAGTGAAGGCGTCGCGGAGAGAATCGGTATAATTCTTTCATCGATGCCACTTTTCCCGGCGCGCCCGTTTCTTCCGCCCAGCCCGCAGTTTCGCGGGCGATGCGAGATGGTTCCGGCATGAAGCAAGCCGTCGTCATCGGCGCTGGCCCGGCGGGCCTCACCGCGGCCTATGAGTTGCTGACCAGGGCGGATATCCGGCCGATCGTGCTGGAGAAAAGCCATCACATGGGCGGCATTTCGCGCACCGTGAACTACAAGGGGAACCGGATCGATATCGGCGGGCATCGGTTTTTTTCCAAGGTGGATCGGGTCATGGCCTGGTGGCTGCAGATGCTGCCGCTCGAGGCCGGCCAAACCGGCGCGGCCGCCATCCGGTATCACGGCATGGAGCGGAGGGTGGAGGAAGCGCCGGACGGCCCGGACGCGGTGAGCGAAGACCGTGTTATGCTGCTGCGCCCCCGCAAGTCGCGGATCTATTACCTGCGCCGCTTCTTCGATTACCCCATCACTCTGAGCAAGGACACGCTGCTCAAGCTGGGCGCGTGGCGCACGGCCAAGATCGGGCTCAGCTACATGAAAAGCGCGCTTCGGCCGCTTCCCGAGGAACGTACGCTGGAGCAGTTTCTGATCAACCGTTTTGGGGAAGAACTGTATCATACGTTTTTCAAGAGCTACACCGAAAAGGTGTGGGGCGTTCCCTGCGATAAGATCAGCGCCGAATGGGGCGCCCAGCGCATCAAAGGGCTGTCCATCCGGGCCGCGCTGGCGCATGCCTTTCGCAAAGCCTTCCCAGCAAAGGCCAAGGGCGATCTGCACCAGAAGGGCACTGAGACTTCGCTGATCGAACAATTCCTCTACCCCAAATTCGGCCCGGGGCAGATGTGGGAGGAAGTGGCGCGCAGAGTGAAGGGGCGGGGCGGGGAGGTCCTATGCGGCTGGCGCGTCGACCGGGTGTGCACCGACGGCTGGCGCGTCACCGCGATCGAGGCGGTGTCGGAAGCCACCGGCGAGCGGCGCAGCTTCGCCGGCGATTACTTTTTTTCCACGGCGCCGATTCAGGAACTCATGCGCAGCTTCGATACGCTTCCTCCCGCCGAAGTGCTGGAAGTGTCGGACGGCCTGGTGTACCGCGACTTCATTACCGTGGGGCTGTTGCTGCGGTCGCTGAAAATCCACGACCGGACGCCCCAGGGGCAGAAGCTGATCGGCGACAACTGGATTTACATTCAGGAACCGGACGTGTTGTTGGGGCGCTTGCAGATTTTCAACAACTGGAGCCCCTTCATGGTGGCGGACGCATCCACGGTCTGGCTTGGGCTGGAGTATTTCTGCAATCGGAGCGACGAGTTGTGGAAGATGGCGGACGAGAAGATGGTGGCCCTGGCGAAGGAGGAGCTGAGCAGGATCGGCATCATCGATGCCGGCGAAGTGCTCGACGCCGTGGTGCTGCGCGTGGAGAAGACCTACCCGGCCTACTTCGGCACTTATGACCGCTTTCAGGAAATCCGCCAGTATGCGGACCGCTATCGGAACCTGTTTCTGATCGGGCGGAACGGCATGCACCGCTACAACAACCAGGACCATTCGATGCTGACCGCCATGATGGCCGTGGATAATATCGTTGCCGGCATCACCGACAAAAGCAATCTGTGGGAAGTGAATACGGAGACCGAGTACCACGAAGAGAAGACCTCGGGGGAATGACGGGCGAACTCCCAAAGCAGGCAATGAGCGGCCGGCCTACCCAAACGCCCGGCTGGAAACGGCTCTTGGCCCCAGCCGCAATTGCGGTGGTGTACCTGGCGTTCTGCCTTCTTCTGGATACCGCGACCGGAGCGTGGCACGCGCCTTTTGTGGCCTATCCGGACGAGCCGGCGCATTTCGTGGGAAGCGCCATGTTCCACGATTGGCTGCTGTCGGGCCGTCTCTTGCAGCCTATGGCATTCGCGCGGCAGTATTACGAACACTACCCCTACTTCGCCGTGGGCCATTGGCCGCCGCTGTTCTATGCGGCGGTGGGTTCGTGGTTTCTGCTGGCGGGGGTGGGACGATGGCAGGCATTGGTCATTCCGGCGGTTTGCGCGGCCGGTTCCGCATGGCTCTTATTTGCGCTGGCGCGGCGGCGCGGCGGCACGGTGGCCGGCTTCTGCGCCGGGCTGCTTTACCTCTGCCTTCCGTATGTACAGCAAACCACCACCATGGTGATGGTCGACCACGTCACCACCTTTCTTTCGCTGGTCGTGTTGTTTCTGTGCTTGGGCTTGGTGCGCAATCCGTCGCTGGCCGGCGGAGTCCGGTGTGCTCTCGCGTGCGCGGCGGCAGTACTCACCAAGTACGACGCCATTTATCTATGCGCGTTGCCGTTCGCGCTCACCCTGTGCACCGGTCGTCTCGCCTGGTGGCGCAAGCCGGCTTTCTGGCTGCAGCCGTTGATCGTCGCCGTCCTGGTCGGCCCGTGGGCGTGGTGGACCGCGCGGCTGGCGGCTTACGGCCTGCCGCCGGGCCGTAGTTTGCTGGACCCAGGCCGGCCGCTGGACATCCTGAATGTTCTTTGGCACATGCTTCCAGTGCCGCTCGTGGCGCCTTTGGCGCTAGGCCTGATCGCGTTGCTCGCGTTCCCGTCGCGTTGGGGCGTCGAAGAGATAGGGACCGGTCTGGTAGCGGCCGGGTCGGCCGGGTTTCTGCTGATTTCTCCAGTCGGCGCCGAGCCGCGCTACCTGCTGGTGCCTGCCGCGGCATTGCTGGCCCTGTCGATCTTCGGCTGGGCAGCGCTCCTCGCCAAGGCTTCGGGCACGGCCAGGCGCACTGCCGTGGCGTGCCTGGTAGCCGGTACGTTGACCTTCGGGCTGGTCGAATGGGGCCGTTTTCCCCGGCCCGCCCCCTATCCGGTGGAGACGCTGGTAAAAGCCGTGGTTGGCGATTCACGCTGGCGGGGCCAGCGAATCCTGGTTCCTCCAAACCTGGAGGGCGCCTTTATCGCCGAGTTCGTCTGGCTGGGACCGCAAGAGCCCCCCTATCAGCTTGTCCGGCCCAATAAGGCGTTCACGTCCCAGGGCTGGAATGGCGAGAATTACTCGTCGCGGATGCACTCCCCCGAAGAAATGATCGCCTACCTGGAGCAGAGGCCGGTGAGTCTGATCCTCTGGGAGGATCGCCCGCTGAATGAGTTGCGCCCCCACGAGCGGGTCATGGGGGAAATGTTGAAGAACTACCCGGCTCGATGGCGCCCGGTGTTTGCCCTGAACGGGGCATCCGCCTCTCCGGCGTGGTTTATCTTCGAGTACGTGCCGCGGCGGTAAGCCGGAAAACCAGGTGGGACAGACGATCGTTTTTTGTCGTCTGTCAAGCGTTGCGGCCCAGCGAGAGCCTGACAGACCACGGAGAACGATGGTCTGTCCCACCTCGGAGTCACCCAAACGGAATGGGACCAAACGGAATGGGACCAAACGGAATGGGACAGCCTGAACTTACACTTTTTCACGCTATCGAAATGGGTGCAGTCAGCTCCGTCCCATTTTCTGCTTTTGCCGGATTTCGCTGCGGGCGCCCGTTGTGAAGCCATTGACGGCCGAACCGCCGCTCCATTCCCTCGACGAACTCCGCCGGCCCCAAGGGCGCCCCCGCGTAAGTTGCCCTCTTGAGTTGCTGCCACTGGCGCAGATCGTCCGGGTGACTCAGCATTTCTTTCCACCACGCCGCGCCACCCCGCTCGCGCCAGTAGCTCCAATCCAACACAGGGAATTCCTCCGCCTCAGGACCCAGCACGTGCGCTCTTGCGCTGGACCATCGTGTCGGCGCCTCCTCCAGGTGAGCGCCTGTCCAGACCGGGCAATGGCTTTCGTGCAGTACCTTCGCTGTCACCGAGCCCAACAGAAAGCGGTAGAACGGCCCATGGCCATGGGTCGACTTCACGATCAGGCCGGCGTTCCGCTCCTGCCAGGAGAGCTCGGGCTACTCCCTCCGTGAGGTAGAGGGCAGGACGTTTTGGGACTTCCTGCTCCCACCGGAAGAAGTGGACGAGGCGAAAGCCGCGTTTGCGGGCATCCTCGAAGGCGCGGCGCCCGCGACAACTTACGAAAGAACCTGGATCGGAAAGGACGGCTCCCGCAGGGTGATCGCCTCGTCAAGCATCGGGCGTTGTGGCGCGGATTGCGCTGTTAAGCAAGTCATCAGCACCGGTATCGATATCACTCCGCGCAAGCTCGCCCAGGATGCCCTACGCCGGAGCGAGGAGCAACTCCGTCGATTGACGGCGAACCTCTTGATTGCTCAG
>JBEKYD010000319.1:0-8390 GCA_049511335.1 Bryobacteraceae bacterium
GTCTGTTTCGCCGTTCGGCCACCTTTCGCGCGCCGCAGCGTGGATTTCTGCGGCAGCCGCGGAGGCCGCTATGGTGATGGATCGCTGTAAACGGCGCCGCAACCGCCTAAAATCGGCGTTGGGACGGAGGCGAGTGTCCCAGAGCGAGGATTTGCTTCGGTGTCGCTTCAGACTGTCCCGCACGGTCCCGTCCCGCACGGTCCCTGTCCCGCACGGTCCCGCGTAGCCGCAACCGAAGCGGGCACGAGTGTCACTTGGAGCGGGCTGAAAGGGGCTGCAGCCAATATTGGCTGCCCCACAGGCAGCCCGCAGGCACCAGGGAGAAAGTCGGTCGAGGGCAGACCACAGAAAACGATAGTCTGCCCCACGGAGTAATCAATGTGGGGATTGTCATACAATGCAGCAATAGTGGGAGCCGAAATCACCGGCGACAAGATCGCCGGCGCTACGAGCCGGTGCGGACCCTGCTCGAATGGCCACCTCATTTTCCTTGCCGCCGCGAGCAGTCGCGGCCGCCGCGGCTGCGTGGGCAGACCAAGTACCGGTCGAGCCGGCGAGAGGCGACGAGCGTGGCATCCTTCAGCCGTGGTCAGTTAAGTCAGGCGCCTCCTTTGCCACGCATTGCACCGCGACGGCTTGCAGCCCCTTCGCGCCTGGTATCGCCGTAGACTCGACCTTTCAGCGCCGGCGATCTGAGGTAGGGACGCATGGGGGATTTGAAGAAGCAGGAGCGAACAGCCATCGAAGCCGTCGCCAGACGGTTCTCAGCGACGTGGGAGAAGGGTGGCGATCCCCCCGACGCCCAGATGGCCGCGCGTTCGATCGTCTCGGGCTCGATCGAGTTTTCGCGCAGTACGGCGCGGAAGAACATGCCGAACTCGTCGGATGAGGCGTGCACGTTGGAGGTGCGGCGGAAGGTGGTCTTGAGGTTGTCGCCATCGAAGACGCCGCCGAAGATTTGGGTATTGCATTATAGCGAGATTTGAGGAGAGAACTCAGCCATCTTCCCTACTACTGTTATGGCTATGGTTTCTGGCGGAGTGTGGATTGGGCGGGTTCCTGGGAGAAGCTACTTGGGGCTTCAAACGGGAAAGCCCGGAGGATTAGTCCGGGCCTTCTACACGAAGCTGGAAAGGAGGATCCAGCTTATGATCCTCTTGCTGGTAAAGATCCGGTCGATTGCAGGCCGGCTTACGGCGCTGATCGTTTGGACCCGTAAGGGCCCTCGATAAACGTCGTGCGGGACCGGGGACTCGCCTCCCTGGTCTCGCTACTAGCATCATAGCGCAGTTTTGCCGGTTTTTTCACGCCAGTGCGGCGGTAATATGGGGTTCACTCATGATTGCACAATTGCGCGGCGTTCTGGTGGAAAAGCATCCGAATCAGGCGATTGTCGAAGCCGGCGGGGTGGGCTATGACGTGACTATTCCGATCTCCACGTTTACTCATCTTCCGGATGCGGGGGTCGAGGTGCGGCTGCGCATCCACACCCACGTGCGCGAAGATGCGCTGGCGCTGTATGGCTTTCTGACGGCGGAAGAGAAGACGCTGTTCGAGAAGTTGATCGGGGTGAGCGGGATCGGCCCCACGCTGGCGGTCAAGGTGCTCTCCGGTCTCGCGGCGCCGGACTTGATTCGCGCCATCCAGCGGGGCGAGGTCGACCGGCTGGTGCGCATTCCCGGGGTGGGCAAGAAAACGGCCGAGCGGATGGTGCTCGAACTGCGCGACAAGCTGCCGGCGGTGGCGGCCGAGGCCGGGGACGCGGCTGCCCCACCGGCGGCGCTTTCGGCCATCGATCAGGACGTGCTTTCGGCGCTGCTGAACCTGGGCTGCGCGCGCCCGCAGGCGGAGACCGCGGTGCGCAAAGCCAAAGCCGCAGTTGGCCCGGCGGGCGGCGCGGCCGACTTCGAAACCCTGTTTCGACGCGCTCTGGAACTGGTACGGTAAGCTGGTAACACATGCCCGACCGGCACCTGATTTCCGGCGATCGCCAGCCCGAAGACGCGCAATTTGAAGTAGGATTGCGGCCGCGGCGGTTGGCCGATTTCACCGGGCAGGCCAAACTGAAAGAGAACCTCGACATCGCCATCCAGGCCGCCCGCATGCGCGGCGAAGCCATGGACCACGTGCTGCTTTACGGTCCACCGGGACTCGGCAAGACCACCCTCGCGTCAATCATCGCCCAGGAACTGGAAGTGCCGCTCACCGCCACTTCGGGGCCGGTGCTGCAAAAGAAGGTGGACCTGACCGGCATTCTGAGCAGCATCGGCGCGCGCCAGGTATTCTTCATCGACGAAATTCACCGCCTGCTCCCGGACGTGGAGGAAATGCTGTACTCGGCCCTGGAAGACTTTCGGATGGACATTCTGATCGGGGTCGGTCCGGGGGCGCGCACGCATTCGCTGCCCATACCGAAATTTACGGGCATCGGCGCCACCACACGGCAGGGACTGATTTCGGCGCCCCTGCGCGGACGGTTCGGGCTGGTGCTGCGCCTGGACCCGTACAGCCCGGCGGAATTGGAATCGATCGTGAAGCGCTCCGCGGCCCTGCTGAACGTAACCGTCGAGGCGGGGGCGGCGGCGGAGATCGCGCGGCGCTGCCGCGGCACGCCGCGAATCGCCAACCGTCTGCTGCGGCGCGTGCGCGACTACGCCCAAGTGCGGGCGGACGGACGGATCACGCTGCCGGTGGCGGAGACCGCTTTGAACTTGCTGGACGTGGACCGCTTCGGCCTCGACGAAATCGATCAGAAGATCATGCTGACCATTCTCGATAAATACCGTGGCGGCCCGGTCGGGGTGGGCACCATCGCGGCTTCCATTTCCGAAGAAGCCGACACCATCGAGGAAGTCTACGAGCCTTATCTGATCCAGCTCGGATTTCTGAACCGTACGCCGCGCGGACGGACGGCCACGGAGCGGGCGTATGAGTATTTCGGAGTCAAGCGGAAATTGCGTGGAGAAGATCAGCCGGCTTTGTTTTGAAGATTTACTGCTCGGGGTGTTCCAGTTTGCCCAGACGGTCCTCGTGGCCGTCGATGGTGATGTCGTGGTGCTCCAGGATGCGGCCGACTCGGTTCATGGTGTCCATGAGCATGGCAAAGCGCCTCTCATTTGCCTGGACCGCTTTCTCATTTGCCTGGACCGCCTCCGTGGCGCGCTTCTCATTGTCCTGGTGCATCCTCGACAGAAGCTCGACGCTTTGGGTCAGGGCTTCCAGACGTTCGTCGATCGTCATAAACTATCTTGATTGTACCTGAGGGAGCATTATGGAAGTTAGAGCCACCGATGAGCGCTGTTCATCCGTGGCTCAGATCTGAGTTTTTCACAGCTCCCTCACGGGTGCGGCTCGGTCTTGAGGTTGGACCGTGACGGGCGGCGCTTTCGGCTGCTCACTGACAACTGACAACTGTTAACTGACAACTGAAAACTTCTTCATGTCGAAGCTTATCTACCTCAGCCTCGGCTCCAATATCGGCAACCGGGAGGACCACCTGCGCGCTGCCGTCGAGCGCCTCGGCCCGGCCGGGGTGCGCGTGCTTCGCGCTTCGCCGCTCTATGAAACCGAGCCGGTGGATTACACCGCGCAGCCCTGGTTTCTGAACCAGGTGGTGGAGGCCGAAACCGAATTGTTTCCCCTGCAGCTTCTCAAAGTTACCCAGCGCATCGAGCGGGAGCTGGGGCGGGTGCGGTCCGTGCCCAAGGGGCCGCGCACGGTGGATATCGACATTCTATTCTACGGCAGGGCGGTGGTGCACACGGAGCGGCTGGAAATCCCGCATCCACGCCTGGCCGAGCGGCGGTTCGTGCTGGCGCCCTTGGCCGACCTGGCGCCCGATTTGCGTCATCCGGTAACCAAGCGCACGGCGCGTGAGATGCTCGCAGCGGCGCCAGAGGCCCAGGTACGCTTGTTACACTCGTAGCATCACGGTGTGCGACCTTGTCCGACCTTTATGGGGCCCTCAAGAAACACTGGGGCTACGATTCATTCCGGCCGCTGCAAGAGCGAATTATCGGCAGCCTGATGGGCGGCCGCGACGTGGCCGTGGTTATGCCCACCGGAGGCGGCAAGTCGCTGTGTTACCAATTGCCGGCGGTGGTGCTGGGCCAGACGGTGGTAGTGGTTTCGCCGCTCATCGCCCTGATGCAGGACCAGGTAGCGCAACTGGGCGACATGGGGATTCCGGCGGCGGTGGTGAACAGCACGCAGACGGGCGAGCAGCAACAGGCAGTAATGCGCGCCGCTACCCAGGGTGCGTTCCGCCTGCTCTACATCTCACCGGAGCGGCTGGCGCGGCAGGATACGGTGCGGTGGCTCGAGAAAGTGCCGCTGGCGCTATTCGCCATCGACGAAGCGCACTGCATTTCCGAATGGGGCCACGAATTCCGCCCGGAGTACCGCCAGCTCAGCTCGCTGCGGCGGAACTTTCCGGATAAGCCCATCGCCGCGTTCACGGCCAGCGCCACCAGGCGCGTGCGGCACGACATTCTGGAGCAGCTCCAACTGCGCGATCCGGACAAATACATCGCCAGCTTCCATCGCCCCAACCTGCGCTATATCGTGCACGAGTGCGACCGCGATTCGCACCAGCGGCTGCTGCTGGCGGCGCTCCACGCCTACAAAGGGGAAAGCGCGATCGTGTACGCGCCCACCATCGCGCTGGTGGAGGACACGGTGGATTTTCTGGGCGATCACAACATCGACGCCGTCGCCTATCACGGGCAGATGGACACGCCCCGCCGCCGCCGCAACCAGGAGCGCTGGATGAACGACGAAGTCCGCGTGCTGGTGGGCACCATCGCCTTCGGTCTGGGAATCAACAAACCGGCGGTGCGGGCCGTGATCCACACCTCGCTGCCGAAATCCATCGAGCAGTATTACCAGGAGGCCGGCCGCGCCGGCCGCGACGGTTTGCCGGCCGATTGCGTGCTCCTGTGGCGGCCGAAGGATACCGGCCTGCTGGCCTACTTCATCGAACAACTAAACGACCCGGCGGAAAAAGAGAGGGCCTGGCAGCGCTATCACGCCGTGAGGCGCTTTGTGGAGAGCGAGCGCTGCCGCCATTACCAGATCTGCTTTCATTTCGGACAGACGCCCAAGTGGGAGCGCTGCGATATGTGCGACGTGTGCGGCAATCTGCCGGAATGGCTGCGGAGTAAACCTCATGCCGCGGAACCGGCCAGGCGGAAGAAACGCCGGGAAGCTGCCCAGCCGCCGCGGGCTATCGAGATTCCGGTACAGCAGGTTGCGCCGCCGCCAGTCGCGATCCACCGGCCCGCTGTGCCCCCTCCGGCCGCGGATGCCGAGCTGGTGGCGTTTTTCAAAGACTGGCGGCGGCGCATGGCGGAGCGCGCGGGCGTGCCGGCGTACGTGGTGTTGAGCGACGCCGCGCTCGAAGACCTGTGCCGCAAGCGGCCCGCCAACCTCCGCGAACTGCTGGGCGTGACCGGAATCGGAGAGCGCAAGGCCGAACTGTACGGCAGCGAAATTTTCGCCGCATTGGAGGCGTATCGGCAAGGCGCGCGGGCCGCCGGCGCGGGCGCCAAAGCAGGCATCTCCCGCGGAAGAAACCATCCTCTTGGTGGCGGAGGGGAAATCGCTCGAGGAAATAGCCCGGATTCGCGGCCGCCAGTTGACCCACGTGGTCAATATGGTCGCCGATATGGTGGAAAAGGGCCGCGTGGATTACCGGCGGGAATGGGTGGGCGAAGATGCCCACGGGCGGATTGAAGAAGCCATTGGACGGCTGGGTTCGGAGCGGCTGAAACCCTTGAAGGAGGCGCTGCCGCCCGACATCACATACGACCAGGTGCGGCTGGTGGTGGCGTGGGCGCGCCGCCGCCAGGAGCAAACCAAGGATTAATAAGGTCCGAAAAGCTATAATCGGATCGGAGGCGCCGCCGTGAAGCAGCAATGTCACCTGTCGATGATCTATCTCTCCTGGGCGGTGTATCTGGGCGGACTCACCGCTTCGATTTGGCATTCCCACTGGGTGCTCGCGGCCGTCTGGCTGGTAGCCGCGCCCGCCGCCCAATGGCTGTACATTCGCAAGTTCCCGAGCATGTCTGCCGCGATGGGATATGGCCGCATTACCGATGAGCCCGCTGCGACAGTTCCCCCGGCGGCCGTGAAGGTCACTCTTTACACCGCGCTTGGTTGCCCGTTCTGCCCGCTGATCGAACAGCGTCTGGAGGCCCTGCGCCAGACGGCGGGCTTTTCTCTGGAAAAAGTGGACGTCACTCTGCGGCCGGATCTGTTGTCCTCCAGAGGCATCCGTGCCGTTCCGGCGGTGGAAGTGCACGGCCAGGTGCTTTTTGGCTTGGTGAGTACCAAGGATCTGGCGGCGGCGATCGGTCAACCGGACCGCGCACCAGTGACGAAATAAGGCGGTAGGAGCGAAAAAACTTCGCCCTAATGTTCGGCAAGCTGAAACGTCCATTTCAAGGTGGGTGAATTGGTGGGGCTGACCCCCTGGTCCGCGCGGGACGCCCTCGTCCCGCACCCTTTGCCAAAGAAATCAAGTCTCCGATGCCGGTGGAGAGCCGGCCAGGCGGCCGGCTGCGGACGAGGGCGTCCCCCCTACAACATTCGGCATTTGGGAAAAGTGCGTTTGGAGCACACACATGTACAGTCCTAGAACTTGGTTGCGAATGGGCGTGCTGGCCGGGCTGATGGCGGCCGGTGCGGCCGGACAGGCGCCGGTGCGCGTCATCTTCCTGGAGCCGGTCAGTGCGGTGGATACGAAGGGCGCGGAGATCTCGACCGAGAATCTCCTCTATCGCCTTGCCGCTAACCCGGAGCGCTACACGCCTTGGCTGAACAACGAATCGGCCGCGCGCGCGTTTCGGCTTTACCGCGACGCTTGTGAAATCGCCCATCCCGGCGGCGGGGTCCCGGACTATTATGTGGCGCTGGTGAAGGGTGGGAATCACGCCGCCACCGGTTTCCGGCTGGAGAGCGGCGGCAAGGTGGAGGAGCACCCGCGGCAGCCTTATATCCTGCTCGATGCCGAGGACTGGCGGTTCGAGACCACGCTGTTGCACGAGACCGGCCACATGGCGATTTCGATGCTGGCCGGCGGGCGCGGGCTGGCAGCCAAGGAGATCGCCTCGATCCCGCATTCCACCGCCGCGCTCACCGACCGCAATACGGCCTTCAACGAAGGCTACGCGATCCATCTGGAGACGCTCCAGGCGCACGTCGGCCGCGATGACTGGAACCGCCGCCGCTACCACCGGGAGGCGATTCTTTTCGCCGATGCGCCCTTCCAGCAGGCGGAATTCTTTCACCATTCGGCGGACCTTACCAGCTACTCCCAGACGGTGGCCCGATATACCGAGGTGCGCGAGAATAACTTTTCCTTCGAGAGCGCCTTCACGGGGCCGGACTACCTGCGCGTGCAACTGGAGAAGGCGCGCGACTTCGCCGCCGTGCGCAGCGCCAACCAGCTCCTCCAGGCCGAAGGCTACTACGCCAGTTTCTTCTTCCTGTTTACCATGCGCGGCAACGGCATTCCGGACGCGGCCACCATCGACCGGCGCGAGCGCCAGATGCTGCGCGCCATGCATGCGGCATTGACGGCCAACCCGGATTTGGAATCCGGACCATGGCTGGTGCGGGTGGTCACGGAATACATGAAGCTGTTCCCGGAGGAGAAAACCGCTATCGTAGATGCTCTCGACGACACCAGTCACGGCGTGTTTGTCGACCCCGGCGCGGCATCGTTGTGGAGAGAACATTATTTGGCGGCTTTGCGCCTCGACCTAGCCGGGTTGAACATCCAAGGGTTGGTGAGCGCGCGCAAGCGGTGGCGCGACCAGGTGCTGGCCGATCCGGCGGTATTGCTTTCCCGGGTCGGGCCGGAGATCCCCTGCGAGCTGCCTTCGACCAAGGTGCGCCTCGTGGCGTTTGAAGACGAGACGCCGGTGCGTTTCGACATCAATACGGTTCAAGCCGGGATTCTGCGATTGATTCCCGGCATTGGCGAAGACGAGACCGGCGCTTGGCTGGCTGCCCGCAACGCCAAACCTTTCACCGGGCGCGCAGATTTCGAACACCGCGCCGGGCTGAAGGCGGCGAGCCTGGCGGCGCTGAAGTTCTGAAGCTGAGCTTTCAGCGAGGGCCCGTGCTATCGGAGGTCAGCGATCAGCGGTCAGCTACCGCGTCTTGGCTGAAAGCTGGGCGCTGACCGCTTCGATCGCTTCCTGGTCCTTATATTGAAGCTGGTAGAGCTTCCAATAAATCCCGCGCAGGGCCAACAGTTCCTGGTGCGTGCCGCTTTCGCGCAGGCGGCCTTTGTGCATCACCAGAATGCGGTCGGCCCGCTGGATGGTGGAAAGCCGGTGTGCGATCACGATGGACGTGCGCCCGGCCACCATGCGGTCCAG
>JBEKYD010000320.1:0-8302 GCA_049511335.1 Bryobacteraceae bacterium
GCATTTCGGGATTACCTCACCAAAAGTTAGGTTATCCCGAAACGTCAGGAAGCTGCCGAACGCCCTGTCAACCCAGCACTGCGACCAAAACCCCCGCCCGGAATGCGCCGGATCCAGGTCTTTGCTCGTCCTGATTCTCTTAAATCTCCCGATTCCGCGCGCTTCCAGGAGTGCGTGGGCAGATTTCTGCCGACTATCGCTCCTGCAAGGTGTTCACATGCGAGTGGTCGATCCTCTTAGGCTGCCTCCTTATTAGTCACGGTTTCCATGCGGGTCCGCGGACCACTCTGCCCGGCAATGCGTTCGTCATGTTCCCGTGTTCGATGACAGGCACACCGTTCACCAGCACGAACTGCATTCCTTCGGCTAGCTGGTTAGGCTTTTCGAATGTGGCGAGGTCGGTGATCTTGTCGGGATTGAAAACTACGATGTCGGCCCACATACCGGCCTTGATAACGCCTCGGTCAGCGAGCCGCAGACGGGAGGCTGGCAGCGCGCTAAATTTGCGAATGGCGTCGGGCAGCGTGAGGGCGCCGTCCTCGCGCACATACTTGCGCAGGATGCGCGGGAATGTTCCATAGGCGCGCGGGTGAGGATGTTCCTGCCCCAGCAATCCGTCTGGCGCTGTGCCTTGAGAATCGTTGCACACGCTGACCCAAGGCTGCTGGAGTGCCAGCCGAACATCGGGTTCGGACATGCCAAAGACGGCGACCTCGGTGGCGGCATTGTCGTCGATAAGGATGTCGAATATGGTATCGATGGGGTCTTTCTTCCAGAGCGTCGCAATTTCCGCGATCGTTTTGCCCTGTAGAGGCAGTAATTTGGGATTCTGGACGACGCAAATCAGAATTGCCGCCGGGCCCGCGATCTCGTCCCATTCGTTGTCCCAGGTGGTGCTGGGGGTCTCGATGTCTTTGCGGATGCGGGCGCGTGTGACAGGATCTTTGAGACGTTCGATGAGTTTCGCGTCGCCGCCGTCATGGGCCCACGGCGGAATGAACGCCGAGAAGCTATTGAACCAGGCGGGATACGCGTAGGTGTCGGCACCGACTTCGATGCCGGAGCGGCGGGCCTGATCGATATGCGCGACGATCTCCTCCATGCGCCCCCAGTTTCGACGGCCCGCCGCTTTGAGATGCCAGATTTCGACGGGCACATGAGCTTCGCGGCCAATCCGAATGGCTTCGTCGATAGCGGGGATGATCGCGTCACCCTCGCTGCGCATATGCGTCGCGTAGATGCCACCCAGCTTTGCTCCCTCTGAGGCTAGAGCGACCAGTTCTTCCGTGGTGGCGTATGGCGCGGGCGCGTATTGCAGGGAAGTGGATACACCAACTGCGCCGTCACGCATAGCCTCGCGCACGAGCGCTTTCATCCGTTCGAGTTCGGCGGGTGTGGGCGCACGATCGCCATCGCCGATGACTGCCCTCCGCACCTGGGTCGCGCCCACGTAACTGGCCAGGTTAATGCCCATGCCCTGCTTTTCGAGGCGGTCGAAGAATTCGCGGAAGGTATTCCAAGAGGGGTCGAGTTTATAGTGTTCATATCCGGCCCGGTCGGCCGCGCGAATTGCGTCCGTGAGGGGTGCGGCTGATCCGCCTTCACCGGTAATCTCCGTGGTGATGCCCTGATAGATTTTCGATGGGAGGTGCGGATTGACGAGGATCGATTCTTCCGACTGCCCCAACATGTCGATAAAGCCTGGAGCGACCACCATGCCGGCAGCATCGACGGTTACCCGGGCGGTGACCGAAGCGAGATGGCCAATGGCCGCAATGTGGCCGTCGCGGATCGCAATGTCGGCTCCGTACCACGGTGAGCCAGTACCATCGATGATCTGCCCGTTACGGATGACCAGGTCGTAGTTCTGGGCGAGCAGGCTCACCGGCACGAGAAACAGAAGCGTGAACTTCATCCAGCCAATATCTCACTAAACTGTCATCGCGGTGTCTTTCCTGACGTACTGTGGCTCTTCAATTTCGCCGTGCCCGCCGCAGCGATGGCGCGCAGTGCTCAACGGCGCGCGCCAGCGCCGCGGCGGGTTTTCCTGCCAGGTAAGCCTACGCCACCCTCTTCTTGATCTCCTCGAGCCACTTGATCTCCTCGAGAACTTCACCAGCTGCGCACCTCCGGCAGCCCATAGAGCAGTGCTTTCACGCGTGCGTCCATCGCGGTTCGGAGCCGCGCGGGTTCTGCCAAAAAACGCGGGAAGGCGCGCCTACGGCTGGAGCTCTCAGCGAGCGCGGCGGGAGTTGACCATTCGCCATCGAACCCCTGCGCAAACGGGTTTGTGCAGTATTGAGACAGGAGCACGCGCCTCGCGCGGGCTCTAAACGCGATTATCGCCGGCCATCTGCTGCGCCAGAAAGCCCGTAGCATGGCGGAGCAGCCGCGGCATACCATGCACGGGAGCGAATCTGGTCATCACTCAGGGAATTAGAGCCGCGATAGAGCATCGAAGTCCCATGCCGGTTGCTCCCGATACTCCGTGTATGGCGCGACGCCGCGCGGCAGCAAGCGTCCGGCGGCGTCGATCGTGCCGGCCACAATTACGGCACGCGGCTCGATCGAACGTGCGATCTTCGGCAGGTCGGCAGCCCGGAGCGCGTTCGGCACCAGGCTCGCGAGCGGGCACGAATAGTCCTCCAACTCTGCGACGCTACGCCACGATACCAAATGCCGCACGAGATAGGTCTTGGCAATGCGCGGTTCGAGTGCGGCGGCGCAGAGTGCTGGGACCGTCATTTTGTCGCGAGCGACGAGGGCAATGGTAGCCTGCGGATAGCGCTGCGCCAACGCCTGTGCGAGTGCCACGATATCGGTGGTACGCTGGCCCAGGAGGCTGCGCCCCAGAATCAGGGATGCCCACGCGTAGTTCTCTTCCGTGTGATGCGAACTGGCGTAGCCGGCGGCGCCCGGGCTGAATTGCTACCGAGCAGCGCGAGCAGGTCTGCCGGTCGATCTGGTGTCCGAATGCCTCGGGCGCGTTCGCGGGTAAGGGCGAAGGGCGTCTTGCCGCCGAAATCGCGAACGGTGTTCCCGGTCGCACCGCACCACAACATTTCATCCTTTTCCGGGTTGGTGGGCGGCTCCTCCTGGATCGCGCCACCTCGCTGCTTCAGGAATCGCTCGAACCAGTTGTACACGGCGAGCCGCATCGGATAAGAGAGCGCGTGCGGCAGCGGTGATTCGAAGTACCCCAGATTGTCGGCCGCGCCAAGCGTGGAGTAGCCACGTGCGAGCTTGGCGAACTCCTCTCGCCCATTGCTCTCATACGACGGCGAATAGGTCCCGAAGAAGTCATGCGCGCTGATTGCGACCAACAGCGGCCTTGGCGCCATCGGCCACAGCAGATCCCATCGGTCGAATGCCAGTGGGCCAGAGCCGACCAGGTCCTGCTCGGCGTCGTCGGAAGAGCCGGGTGCCAGAAACGGGCTGGTCGCGAAGTTCTCCGTATTGCCCGAACAGACGGCGGCCGCGGTGAGACGATCATCCATGGCGGCCAGAATCATCGTGAGGGTGCCGCCACCCGATTGGCCAGTGGAGGCCAGGCGGCGGGGGTCGACCTTGGGGTGCGACGCCAGTACATCCAGGCTGCGCATCGCGTCCCAAAGGAGCGCGCCCGTGGCGGTCTCGCCCACCAGCAGCATCTGCCTTCCGGGAACAGTATGCTCTTCCGTGGGGGAACGCAGTCGGGTGAGCCAGCCATCGGGCCTAGTGTAGTTGGTGCGCTCACCTTGGCCGATCGGGTCGAACGCGAGTACGACGTAACCGAGCTGCACGAGTCCTTGGCAGCAGCGTTGGTAGAGATCGTAGCTCTTTCCGTTGACGCTGTGGCCCATCTGAAAAAGGACGCCAGGATAAGGCGACGTTCCGCTCTTGGGCAGGTAAAGATTGGCGGTTACGAAGAGGCCCGGGCGGCTCTCATAGACGATCTTCTCAACGCTGTACTGGTTGCGCTCCAAGGTGCCGGTGGTGCGGAGATTGAGCGGCGTCCGCTCCGGCAGGACGCCCGCGAGTTGTTGAAATGTGCGCCGTGCCCATGCCTGGTAGTCGCGAGTCGCCGCCGTCGTATTGAGGCTTGCAATGCGGGCGTTGCGGCGAGCGTATGCGTCGGCCGCGACGTCGGAAAGGTAGTCGGGCAGGCAGCGCGCATACTCGCGATAGCCGATGCCGCCGGTCGGCGGTTGCGCGCGCAGAGCCGACAGGGCAAGGGCGCAAGAGGACCTGAGTACCCAGCGGCGCGTGCATGTGGTTTTCTGTTTTGCGATGGTTTGAGACAGTGCTGCTGCCACGATTCGCTCCGGTCACGATTACGGCGTTGTTGGCGACCTTGGTTTGCATTTTTGCATTTCAGGCCGACAACATTACCGGGCGTTTTTTCCACGTTGTTCTAATCGCCGTTCCCATCACGCTCCAGGTCTACTTCAATTCGTCGCTGGCATATGGCCTTATGAAACTCTTGAAGGTGGAGCACTCGGTAGCGGCTCCGGGTGCATTGATCGGCGCAAGCAACTTTTTCGAGCTTGCGGTCGCCACGGCGATTGCGCTCTTCGGGCCAGAATCCGGGGCGGCGCTGGCGACCGTCGTTGGTGTGCTTGTGGAGGTCCCGGTTATGCTGTCGGTTTGTGCAGCGTGCAACCGGACCCGGCACTGGTTTTCAATCGAAACAGCGGTGTAAATATGGCAAAACAGAAAATCCTGATCGTATGCACCGGAAACTCTGCCAGAAGCCAGATGGCCGAAGGGCTGCTTCGCCACGAAGGTGGAGATCGCTTCGAGGTATTCTCCGCTGGCACGAAACCGAGCAGCGTGCGCCCGGAAGCCATCGCCGTGATGAACGAGATCGGGATTGACATTTCCGACCAACGGTCCAAATCGGTGGATGAGTTCATCGGCCAATCGCTCGATGTCGTGATTACGGTCTGCGACAACGCCAAGGAATCGTGCCCGGTCTTTCCCGGCACCACGAAGCGACTCCATTGGCCGTTTGAAGATCCGGCAGCGGTTGAAGGATCGGGTGAAGTTCGAAAGGCCGCTTTCCGCCGAATTCGGGATCAGATTCACGGACGCATTATGGTGTTCTTGGATGGAAACG
Organism: Bryobacteraceae bacterium; assembly: GCA_049511335.1. Taxonomy (GTDB): domain Bacteria; phylum Acidobacteriota; class Terriglobia; order Bryobacterales; family Bryobacteraceae; genus JBEKYD01. The sequence continues at coordinate 5,099 of JBEKYD010000320.1, forward strand.
AGAGCGCTCGGTAGCTCCTTTCATCCAAGTTGCCGGGGAGTACATCGGAATCTCATTGCCCGCCCTTCCAGGTAACCGATCACGACTGCGAACCAGCCGCCAGAATACCGAGCGATCCGAGCGGAGCATTCCCGGCATCTTCGTTGCCGCCGCAAACTCGCTTGCTGGCCGTCCAAACGTTGCCCCATGTCCAGATAAATGGTAGTGTCCTAAAGCTGCGTTGATCCTGATGGCATTCTAGCGCGACATGGGGAGCGGTTATTCCTTATCCGTGTACGTGCTCATGTCGCCGAAGTTGACCGGCCTGCTTGTGACAGAGCGCCCGATCTTCCGTTTGACGATATCCAGCCAATCGCGAAGATCTTCGAAGCTCTCAGCGCTGAGAGTGGCAGGCCACTGGATGGTTACTGGCCCTTCCGTTAGGGAGAACACGTCTTGGTAGGAACGGGAATGCAGAATCTGGTCAGCCGCCTTCTTGGCAAGCGTGGCGACACTTGGTTGAAGAGGAGTCGATTGACGAGGAGGTGCTGGTGCCGTTGGCGATGGGGCTTTCTGTAGCTTGTTTTCAGCCTCTGGCGTCATTTCTTCGTTCTCCAGATTCCAGTCTATCACCCGGACATCTGATATACCAGCAAATTCTAAAGTATCTCTGAAATCCCGAATAAACTCCTGTACCGCATTCGGGTTGAACCTCTTAACGGCAATCAACTCAGACTTCAACGCGATGTCGGATGGCAAACCGGATTCTCGATATTGCTTCAAAAGGTCTTGGTATATGTCCGGGCTGATTGCGGCAGTCCAGAGAGCCGTAGACCTTTGCGAATCGCCTTCTTCGCGCGCCACAATATCAATCCCGCGCTGCGTCAGTTTTATCCGGTCACCAATCTCCTCGATCAAGCCGAAGCTCTTTAGTGCTGACAGGGTTCGCGCTGCTTCTCCGTGAGCTTTTTCATAACCCATGTGTTTCAAGGCTGCGATCTTCAGCGACGTGGCAAGTCCGTCTTGTGCGTACACGGCGTTTATTTTGTCCACTGCGGCACGTAGGCCAAGCGCCGGGTAGTTCGGGCTGCGATGTCGTGGTTTTTTGTCCAGAGGTTGTGGATCGGGTTGTTTCGCATTTTCAGGTGTCATTGAGGCGTCCTGATAAACACTATATCAGACTATGGGAGATAAGGGAAGAATTTTATCATGATAAAAAATCGGGTAAATTTGGGTCGCTAACGGCTCTTAACGTGGTATAATTAGGATGTAAATGAAGACGGCCACCATTCCCGAGGCTGGAAACCTGGAAATGGTGGCCTTTTGCGGCGGGTTGGCAGAGTGGTCGAACGCGACCGGCTTACGCCCGGCAGACGATGCTTATCCCATCGTCCAGGGGTTCGAATCCCTTACCCGCCGCCAGAACAGCAAATACGCCCCGGCAGAGGCTGGAACCTCCACCGGGGCCAAAATCCGCACAGCCAAAGCCGTACGAACCTTCCAATTCGATTATCCGGCTTTTGGCTGCGCTCCACAAGGAGATTTCAGCCATGACGTGCCACAATTGCCGGATCGAAGCTCAGCGGTTCGGAAAGCACCGCAACGGCCTACAGCGCTTCCGCTGCGCCCAATGCGGTAAGACGTATACCGAACCCCACGAAAGGCCCCTGGAGTCCATGACCACGCCGATGGAAAAGGCGCTCCTTGGCCTCCGGCTACTGGTGGAAGGCAATTCGATTCGTTCTATTGAACGGACCACTGAATTGCATCGGGATACGATTCTCCGGCTGCTGGTTCTTGCCGGCGAGAAGTGCGAGAAGCTTATGGGCCGTTTGATCGTCAACGTTCCGGTGACGGACGTTGAGTGCGACGAGATCTGGGGATACGTCGGGAAAAAGGAGGGTCACAAGCTGCCGATGGAAGCGCACAACGATGGAATCGGCGACGCTTACTGCTTCATCGCAATCGAACGCAATACCAAGCTCGTCCTCAACTTCGCCCTTGGCCGACGCAGTCAAGCCACCACGGACGCCTTTATCGAAGGCTTGCGGGCCGCGACCGCGCCGCAACGATTCCAGATCAGCACCGATGGATTCCAGCCCTATCTGAGCGCGATTACGACCACCCTGAGCGACCGCTGCGACTTCGCGCAACTTATCAAGGTTTATGTGAACGATCCCGAAGGCCAACGCCGATACAGTCCGCCCGACGTAACGAATGTGGAGCGGGTCCCAGTCATGGGTGAACCGGACCCGAAGAAAATCTGCACGTCCCATGTAGAGCGGCAAAACTTGACTATCCGTATGCACATGCGCCGCTTGACGCGGCTGACGAACGCCTTCAGTAAAAAGTGGGAGAACTTGTGGGCCGCGTACTGCCTACACTTCACGTGGTACAACTTCTGCCGCGTTCACATGAAGTTGCGCGTCACGCCTGCGATGGAAGCTGGGATCACGAATCGAGTTTGGGAACTGGCGGAACTGCTGGCATGAGATGGTTTGCGCTTATTGTCGTACGGTGATACAGTTTCCACCAGAGGGGCGACGCGTCCGTTAAACGTGTTGCCTCAAAAGAAAACAGTCGTCTAGAAGGAGTGTAGCATGAGCGCTGCCGAACTAGAAGACTGTTTCATGGAAAGCGAGCAGGCCACCCAAATGGCAGTGAGCGCCGCCGTATTAGAAGAGCGTATCAATAACCACATCAAGCTCTTCTGGAGGGTGGTAGTCGGCGGCGGTCTGTGGCTTGCTGCAATCTCCAGCGCACTTTATCGCATAAACGGAACGATGAATCGCGTCGAAATAGCCCAAGCGAATGCACCGGCACAGATTGTTGCGGGTCTACTTAAACAGCCACCCCTTTTAGAATCTGAGGCAGCCGAGAAGCTTAATGCAGCATCAACATTATTGCGGGAGACGAAAATCAAGGCCGTGCGGCCAGATCCCGCGATTCTAAAGGAAGTGTCCTCCGAAATCTCGCGGGATCAGCAAAAATATCCCGATCTTCCCGCTGTATGGCGAGCGACGAGCGCTTTTATCAATTACAGGTCCGACGCGCTACTCCCAGAACCCGCTGAACAGGCTTTGGCTTCTGCGCGCCTGTTTGATTGCCGCGGCGGGAGCATCCGGTTATACCAAGGGAGGGCTTTCGTAGAAAAATGCACTTTAGACCTTGAGCGAGGAGTTGCTGGGGACAATGTGACCTTTGTGAACTGCATTATTCAGTACA
>JBEKYD010000321.1:0-8231 GCA_049511335.1 Bryobacteraceae bacterium
TTCGACGGCGTCTGGGCCTCGGTCTCCGGCAGCGTGCTCACGGTCACTTCCCATTCGTTCGCGAGCGGGTGGCAGTATCACGTCTACACGGAACTGCCAGCGTCCAATACCGGCAGCGGCCACGCCGCGGTCACCGGCGATATGCAAGGTGGCACGTATGGCGTGAAGTGGGTCATCGACCCAACCCAGACCCCGGTGCTCAACCGGGCCTTCCGCGATTGGAACACGGATTTCTTCAGCCTGCTCAAGGCGAACGGCATGAGCGCCGTCTGCTCGTTCTCCCAGGAACTGGTTCAGCCGCCGGACAATCCAGCCGGTGGCGCCGTGTGGGCTCAACGCTTCCCCGACGGCACGGCGGTCGAGACCGCCACGGGATTCGGCACGCTCAACAGTTCACAGATCGCCTTCAGTTCCGGGCCACAGAACTACATAGGGCAGGCCTTCGCCACGATGGCGGCCCTGATGCTGGCGGCAGGATTGACGCCCAAACTCCAGTTCGGCGAAATCCTCTGGTGGTTCCTGGCGAACGCTTCCGGGATGGCGTTTCACGACGCGGACACGCAGGCCGCCGCACAGTCGGCACTCGGCCGCGCGCTGGCGACCTTTCACACTCCGAACGACGATCCCTCGCTCAACAGCTACGCCGACGCAAACTTTCTCCGGACGCGCCTGTACAACTACGTGGCCGCCATCCAGAGCTATGTCCTGTCGCAGTGCCCCTCTGCCGTATTCGAACTGCTGTGGCCGATGGACGTGAACGACCCGGACAACTGCAAGCTGCTGCGGTACGTCAACCTGCCCTCGCAATGGACCACGCGCACGGGTTCCGGCTTCGACACGTTCCTCATCGAGGGCTACCAGTATCCGGGCATCAACCACAACCTCGACCAGGCCAACCGGTGCGCGCAGTACCCATGGAAGGAACTCTCCTGGGACCAGGCCCACTGCCGCTACTTGATGGGCCTGTACTACAGCACCTGGCCATGGATGCGTGAGTTCGTAAACGCCAGCCGTATTGGACCGCCGGCCATCAAGCTCTGGGCCTACGACCACGTGTGCCTGTTCGGATGGCCAGTCCCGCTGCCAGCGAGCGACGACCGTTCGTTTATCTACTGAATACTGAAGGTGGCCTCCTGGGCGCGCAGCGGGCAGATGTGGGATCTACTCGCGCGATTTGGGTGGCGCAAGACAAGCTCGCCCTCGATGCAGACGAGGAGAAGGCCAACGAACTCGAGCACGAACTCGTGAGCGGCCAGGAGCGGACGGTGTGGAATCTGTCCCTCTCCATCCCGGCAAAGGAGTTCGAATTCACGGACGCCGAGGTCGTTCGGGTCAAGGCCGCAATCGAGACGTGGGACGCCTATGGTGCGGCGGCAGATCGCCGCTGGCTTGAACCGCTGCTCAATGCCCTAGCTCCCAGCCAAACCCGCGACTTGAGATCTCGTTCCAGCAGACCACTCCGCACGGGCGTCAAGGGCGCATCCTGCGAGTTGTGATAGCCCGCGAACGGCCCGCGGAGCGAGTCGGAACACCGGGACGTCGGCTCCCGAGGTATGATCAAGGTTGGTGTGATGCCTAAACCGTTCGCTCGGAACCCTAAATCCCGACGGAAACCCTTTGCTTATCAGAGGGTTGGGCGATTCGCACAGCACCCGAAGCTCTAGGCGTACGAGGAGAGCTACGGTCTGGTATAATTGCGCTCGGCAGAACAAGGTCACAAGACGAATAGAGTGATGAGTTCCCTTATCGGTTTACCGCATACAATCATCCCCGCTTGCGATGTCGATCTCGCTCGCTTCGAAGAACTCGTGAAAGCGACAGCCTCAATCGAAAAGGTCTCCGCTTACAAAATTGGAATGATCTTGGGCCTCCGATACGGCTTGCCACGGGTTGTCGAAGTGGCGAGAAAACACACCGTGAAGCCATTGATCTATGACCATCAGAAGGCTGCCACAGACATCCCTGCAATGGGCGAGGAATTCGCCAACCTGCTGGCATCGGTCGGTATGAACTCGGTCATCCTTTTTCCGCAGTCGGGGCCCGCAACACTGGCAGCATGGACGCAGCGCGCTATGGAGAAGGGTTTGACTGTGATCGTCGGCGGGTTGATGACTCATGAACGATACATCGTGAGCGAAGGTGGTTATCTGGCTGACGAAGCTGTCGAGCGCATGTACGTTGATGCTGCGAAGTTAGGGGTTTCTGATTTCGTCGTGCCCGGTAACAAACCAGCCTTCATTTCCCACATTCGCTCACGATTGGTTGCGGATGGAAATCAGCCGGCTTTCTACGCGCCCGGCTTCATCGCGCAAGGTGGAAGGATTTCTGACGCAGCCAGAGTAGCAGGCCCAAAGTGGCATGCCATAGTCGGTCGGGCCATCTATGAGGCACCGGACATGCATGAGGCAGCTGCCGCGTTGGCCGCGTCGATATGATTCAAGGGACACATTAATGAGAGCATCCGTGGCGACGAAACCAGCATTTACCTTAAGAGGAGACAGCGCAGTCAAGCAGGCAACGCTCGACCAAAACCTGAAACAGATGTCGCTATTCACCTCTCTGTCGGATTTCCGCCAGGAGAGCATCGTGGTAGACCTTTCGGATTCGACCGGGCACTACGATCTCGGTGGTCTTCTGTGGCTGCTAGTGGTTCTGCACGCGCTGAAGAAACAGGCGTGCGAAGTCAGTATTCGATTGCCGGACCCCGAAGATGCACAGGGTGAGCGTGTGTGGCGCTTCTTGAAGACCTGGAAGTTCTTTGAAGCACTCAACATGTGCGTCGATCACCCCGCGAACCTTCTGTCGGACACCCAAAGCAGTTGGATAGCGCGGATCGATCCGTACCCCACTGCAAAGGGCTTCGACGAGAACGGCAATATCCAGCAGTTGTTCACTGGGCGCTTGTTGGAGATCACCAACTTCTTATTGCGCTCAGATGCAGCGACCTCGTCAGCAGACGATATCGACGGTTACGTCAACCGTTGGAAAAGCAAGGTCATTATGCTTGGCGTTCAGAACCTTTGCCGTTGGTCTGAGGATGAAGCGGATGCTTTTGTTAGCCGAGTCATTAGCGAGGGGCTCTACAACTCCGTCGTCCACGCCAAAGGGACATTCCTCCTAGCGTCCATGAACGTTGACGCCTACAATTTGATTTTGGGCGTCGCGGACAACGGTATTGGAATTCCGGGTGCCTTACGAACGACCTTCTCCGAAGGTGCGAAGTCCAACGACCTCGCGAAGATGACGGATGCGGATCTTATCAAATACTACACGCAACCTGAGATGATTCTCGATTCTCAGTTGATCCGCATTTCTACGGCGAAAGGAGTATCTTCAGATAAGACAAGAGCCGGCTTTGGGTTGTATTATCTCAAAGACTTTGTGCTGAGTCACGGCGGAAGTCTGCGCATCCGGTCAGGAGCAGCCTGCGTAATGTTCAAACCGGGCGAGGAGGAAGTGGAAGATACGCTTGTTTGTTCTCCTGGCACCACCATGAGAATCGTTCTCCCGCGTAAATCACAAAGTGAGCTCAAGTAAGAAGCGTGGTCCGAAAGCCCTGCGTGTCCGACTTCCCGATACCACCAAAGTTGAGTTTTTCACCATCGAGGTGCTGAGCCGCGTCGTTTCAGCCGCCTTGAGAACACCTCTGGCAAAGTCAGTAGACCCTCATCCCCTGGAGGCAGAACTTAACCATGACGCACTGCGAGCGTCGTTAACGCGTGCGGTCGGGTCGCCAAAACTCGCAACGAAGTGCCTCGTCGTGGACTTCTCCGAACAGGCTGTGCGAATGGCCCACCACGACACGTTGTGCTGGCACTTGGCTGAGACGGTAGAAAAGGTTCCACAGAACTCGGAGTTCGACATCATCATTGTAGTCCACAACCTTGTTGATCTGAACTCTTCCTACGTCCTGCAGACAAGGCTTATCGAAGCGTGCAAGAGCCGCGGTATTGGCTTGGTGGGGGTTGGCACGAAGGGGAGACGTGTTGCAGTTCTTGCTCCATCGGGCCGACTGGCTGTTGATCGTCTCGACACGATTGCTGCGGCCTTTGATAACGCCGGAATTGGCGCTGCTCCCCCAGAATCGATTCTTCCAGATGTTGCGGCGCTTGCGGATCTTATATACGGCCACTTTGAGATTGACGTTGGACGTGGCGCACCTCGGCACGTCCCTGTTCTCGTCTCTGTGGAGCGTGTGCTCGCGGACGAACGCTTTTTGCTGACGTGTGCGAATGAGATCGAGCGGCATTTCGGCCCCATGGATTTCACTGTGGCTTTCCGGGGCTTGCAGCCTGAACTATTGGAACGATTCTCGCTCGGTTTGGTGAAGAACGACGCGTCCCGCATGGCTGAGCAGCGAATTGAACGCCATCTTGGACTAGACGGCAAAGACGTTGTTTTGATTTGCGATATTCTTTGGAACGTCTACGCCATTGCTGACATAGTTCGTGAGTTTCACCAGCACGGAGCTGCTCGGGTGATGTGTCTCGGAATCGTGAAGTACGCGGAGTACGCTCCGCCGGCTGGTGTTGTCTGCAAGAGCTACATCGACTTGGAATATGTGGACTACGAACCGCACGATCACTCGTGTCCATTCTGTGCGCAGGGTGATACAGCGGTACGCGGTCGAACCATTTCGGATTGTACTTCTGCAATTGGCGAGTTCGATCCATACACGTTTTGGGAGTTGATCTCAAGTGTCGAGGGTGCCTACTCTGGTGAACATTGGTTATCGGATAGGACCAAGTACCACTATTTGCAGCGGATCAATGTTGCGCCCATACTACAGCAACATGGCTACGGCATTGCATGCCGCCTCAGGAACCGCTTATTGTCTGCCGGCATTCGCCCCCTATGGATACACAACATTTTGTGTCCCGATGAACCCGAAGCTAATGGGCTCGCACAGCGGCTTGCCATGGTACTGGGGAAAGAGGACAAGTGCATTATCAGAATTCCGAGGCGTTACTTCAGTGGGATTACTGCCACTGCAGTCAATCCTGAAGTCGAATCGTACTTGAAGAGCACCTATGGTTCTGACGCGCTCTACAAGAGAAATGTGATCATCGTTGATCAAGCAGCGCACCATTTTGGCACACTGGCCGCACTGAGCCATTTGTGCCGAAATTGTAACGCCACAATCCTTGCATTTACTGTGTTTGCCGATCGCATCCACCCTTCAATTGAGGTTGGAGATTGGCTCCCCGACGCCCATTATCTGGCTCTGTACAAGTGGCCTTGGCCTCCCTTTCAAGGCGACGAGTGCCCTTGCGTGAGCCGTCCGGTGGTGCAATGAAGGACTGGGGTTCATACTTACGTGCGAAAGGGTCAGAAGACATTTGGGGCGCCATCGCGCTCGACTGCTACTCGAAGTGTGAGGGCAGGCCTCCCGGAGACTCACCCTCCAGTTTCCTAGACTGGTTGGTCGACGCTACGTTCTCGCGAGAGCTAGGCTTCACTGCCTTCCATCGTGTCTTCTTAAATGTCGCCGTACGGATGCTGGGTAGTAACTATGATCGACTGTCTGAGAAGACCTTCCGTCTCGTTGAGAAACTGGAGCGAGAGATGACGCCTGAAGAGGAGGAAGGGCTTATCTCAGATTACCGAACCTTCGGAATGGCACAAGCAATCAGCACTCGGCTGGAGAAGGCGAACGAGGTCGGTTCGGGACTCCAGACTCGGCGACGCCGGACAGTGCGAATTTGCCACATTTCCGATCTACACTTCGGCGGTCAGCACGATCCCAGGAGGTTCTCGGGCATTGACCAGACGTTCAGCAGGGTGGACTACTTTACTGCGTTTCTCCGAGAGAGTGTCCAGGCAGGAGCGGAGATAGATCTAGTCGTCATCTCTGGGGATGTGACGAGCGTCTCTGCAGAAGACGAATATGAAGAGTTTGTTCACTTCCTTGAGGAGATCGAGAGGGTCGGCGCCATACGCAGCGGGCGATTTTGGGAGAGGATTGTCCTTGTCCCTGGAAACCACGAGGTCTCGCGACATCCGTCCGGCGGCAGAGGGGATTACCTGGGTCAGTTTAGGACATTCGTAGAGAGGTTGCACGGACAGGGCCGATTGGTCTGCTCTCCATATTCTCGACCTGCCGCTGGAGCCTGTGTACTTGCGTCGGCATCGAAAGAAGAAATTCCGTTCGCTCTCCACTCCTTCCCTGAGGTGGGACTGGAAGTGCTGACCTTGGTGTCGTGCTTCTACTCGCAGGGGTTGGACCCCGAGGTCGTTGCCCTGATTGACGCATACGAGCGACTCAAGGCACAAACGGCCAGTGGCGTCGCCCTGCCGGCAGACGCGCGCGATTCCATTGAACGATACTTCAAGAGAAGGATGTATCTCGATATCGGCTTCTTCTCCCCGGACTACGCGAGTGCCGTACCCTTCGAATTGTCGAAAGCCAGGAACTGTGCGTCCGGACCCGTACTGAAGCTTGTGGTGGCGCATCACCCAGCGACCAAGTACTTCGAAATGGACGAAATCACCGAGTCGGCCCACGGGAAACAGCTTCTCCAGGGGCTCGCGAGGCTTGGATTCGCTGAATACCTTCACGGACATATCCATTGCGCACCGGAGCCGTCGAACCAGGCCGTGCGCGAAATTGCGAGCGGCACGCTCGGGGGGGCGCCATCTGAAGGCCTGCATGGATTCAATATCCTCCTGTGGGAGCAGACACCTGGTCGGCCCGTTCTGGAACGGTATGAACTACGTCAGAACCGATACGAAAGACGACCATCATGACGCTGCCCACAGGCAGCACCAAGTGTGACCGTTGAGCAACAGCCATGCAGCTCTTGAGGTATCCTTAGGCCTACTGTCTGATCATTGACAATCGAACCCCCACGGCGAAAGTCCTCCTCCTAAAAAACGGTCGTGGTTAACCGCCGGGAGAATTAGGACCGCGCCGAGTTCTCCAAGACCGTGTTCGGATTTGTGTTCCTCTCGGGGAGCCAAATATCTCCACGACGAACTCTCTGCTCTTCTGGTTGACAGAGCGGCGGCGTGGAGTTGCCGGAACTGGCCAAATACCGCCGGAATGCGGCTCTCCCCAGGAGGCCCGAATGTCACCGGTGGCCGGTTGATCGGGCCGCCAACGACTTTCTAGGGGGAGTTTCTCAGTTTCTCACCACGCTGTGAACTTTGGTTCGTTCGAACGTCAGAGGGAGCCGCTTGCTTGGGACCCAGAGGGCTGGGAGGATTAGGGTTGAAGCGTGGTGAGGTCCGCTGGTATACGTTTCGGCTTCCCTATAAGCGGCGGCCGGTTCTAATTCTCCACGAAATGATGTCATCGATCGGCTGAACGAGATCATCGTTAGCACCGGCGACGCGAACGATTCGAGGATTGACAACTGAAGTTGTTTTGACCGTTGACGACGGAATGCCGGTCGCGTGCGCGCTGAATTTCGATCACGTGTCGCTGGCGCAACGGAGTCGAATTGGTCCAGTCCTGTGCGATCTATTAGAAACGCGATGGCTGAAGTGCGGGGGAGTTCGTCAACATCGAGACGGTATGGGTAAAACGACCGCCTGAATCGCCGGGTACCGAAATTCGATACAGGTTGCGGTGCACGGTGTTGCTTACGTAGGCGTAATGGGAGGGGTCCCGGCCGGGCACAAAATCGGCGCGCATGACCCATTGCGCGCCCGGTATCCCAGCGGCGCCGGACTGCGGTTCGATGCCTCCCGGCGGCAAGTCACCCAGACTTTCTCCCGGGCCGACGGGAATGGCCAGACTTCGGCCTAGGCCTGTCCGCGACGATTCTTCGACAGGGATGAAAATGAATCTCCCGTTTGACGACCACGACACGTTGCAGAAAGGACTGCACACAAGCCGCGGAGCGCCGCCGGCTACGAGAATAGCCACGCGCCCCGGCGTATCGCGGTTCGCGAAAGGAATTATCGCCATCACCCATCGCCGCCCCGGAGAGACGTGATCGATTTCACCCGCCGGATAGGCGGCAAGGCCGCTCGCCGGTCGGGTCGTGAATCCATATGGCGCTTTCACGCGCCCCTGCGGAGGTGATCACGGACCGGAAGTCCGATAGATGATCCCGTGATTGACTCTTATGGTCGGCTTCATGCCAAAATTTACTCTCTCCCAATAAGGGGCTCTGCGCAGGAATCCGACAAACTACCCGAAAGGCTAGCTTTTCAGAGAAGGGGTTTGTGGCTAACCTGAGAGGATGAGGGAACACGAGTGGACGAGGGTTCTGGGATGGCCTGGA
>JBEKYD010000322.1:0-8187 GCA_049511335.1 Bryobacteraceae bacterium
GCGTGCTCATGCGGCGGCCAGGAGGTCCAGTTCCCGGGCTTGCTGAAGGTGACGCCCGCCACGATTCTGCCGGCCTCCACGTTCTTGCCGATCAGAATGTTGAGGTCGCGCTCGGTACTCGGCCCGCCGGCCAGGAAATGCAGGGTCGGGTTGCCGCGGACGTCGGCGAACGAGACGAATTGCAGCGGGTATTGGCCGGTGACCGGCGCCGAAATTTCCGCCAGGTCGCATCCCGCCTCGGCAGGCGTGACGCGGACCGCGGACTCTCGCGGAACGTACAAAGCGTCATAGCGGCCCAGCTCGAAACGCTTTGCTGCCACCTCGACGGCGGCGCGGCCGCCCAGGCAGATCAAGCCGGTTTCATGCGTGCCCGTGGAGAATTCGAGCGGGGCGTCGCCGGAATCGAGAATAATTCTGCCGTAATGCAGATAGCGTACCGCCGCCTTTTCCGGGACCAGCCAGCGCGTACGCCCCTTCTGCTTGTTCGTCGCGCGGACCACACAACTCTCTTGGTTTAGAATTGACGCTGCCATATTGATCCAGCCTCCCGATGCACAAGAATAACATCGAGGGCGGCTTTGGCGAATGCGCCTGTTCCACTTCAGGCGACGGCTTTTTTGCCGAAAAACGTCGAGTATTTGCGATCCGAGCTCTGGAAGTGGCCGGTGATCGAGCTCTCCATTGACTGGAGCAGTTCGATCGACATGGTTGCACGGCCCGCTTTGAAATCGGTCCGAAACTCGGCCACCCTGGCAGCCAGCGCTTCGTGCTCGGCGTGGTGGGCCGCAGTGTCCGGGTATCCCTGTGCCCGCATCAGCCGCTCCTCGTGCGCGAAGTGCGTGGCGGTATATTGCGCCAGGCGGTCCACGATGTTATACGTCAAGGCCCTGCTTTGACCCGTGGACACGGCAGTGCACAGTTCGCGGCCAATCGCCAGGAGGCTTCGATGTTGAGCGTCGATGCTTCCAATGTCTACGCTATAGGCGGGATTCCACTCGAACACATCTCACATATCGGCCGCGGCGGGCGGTTCATGAACCCGCGCGTGCGATGTAGACGACATGCGTCCCGGTGAATTCATACAGGCCGTGTTTGCCATCGGCGCCGCCGATGCCGCTCTTGCGCCAGCCGGCGTGGAAGCCCTGCATGGCCTCGAAGTTTTCGCGATTGATGTAGGTTTCGCCGCAATGGATCTGGCGGCAGGCGCGCAGAGCGGTATTCAGATCGCGGGTGTAAATGGAAGAAGTCAGGCCGTAGTCGGAGTCGTTGGCGTAGGCGATGGCCTGGTCGAGATCGTCGAATTCCACCAGCGGGACTACGGGGCCGAACACTTCGCGGCGAATAATCTGCATTTCCTGACGGCAACCGGCCAATACCGTCGGCTCGTAGTAATAGCCGCCGTCGCCGGGTCCGCGCCGGCCGCCGGTCAGCACGGTAGCGCCTTCGGCCACGGCGGACTGCACCAGCGCGTCCACCTTCTTATATCCGGCCTGGTTGATCAGAGGCCCATATTCCACGGTGGGATCGGCCAGCGGGTCGCCGAAACGGGTGCTCTGCATGGCCGCGCTCAGCCGCTCGGCAAATTGGCCGGCCAGCTTGCGCTGCACATATACGCGCTCGGCGCAATTGCAGACCTGGCCGCTATTGATCACGCGGGAAGCTTTGATGGCGCGCACCGCCAGGTCGATATCGGCGTCCGCCATAACGATGGCGGGGGCTTTGCCTCCCAGCTCCAGGTTGACCTTGGTGATGTTGCGCGCCGCCGAAGCCATGATCGCCGACCCGGTTTCGACGCTGCCGGTGAAGCTGACCATGCCGATGCGGCGGGACGACGCGAGCGCCTGGCCGGCCCTGGCGCCGCGCCCGTGCACCACGTTGATCGCGCCGGCGGGAAGTTCCGTCTGCGCCACCAGCTCGCAGAATTTGACGGCGTTGTGAGGCGTCTCCTCGCTGGGCTTGATCACGATGGTGTTGCCGGTGACCAACGCCGGGGCGATTTTGCGGGCGATGAGGAAGAACGGAAAATTCCAAGGAAGAATGCCGGCGACCACTCCGATGGCCTGGCGGAAGAGAAGAATCGTCTCCCGCGGCCGGTCGCTTTCGAGGATTTCCCCCTCGATGCGGCGCGCCCATTCCGCCATGTAGTCCAGATAGTCGGCGGTGAACGCCACTTCCACGCGCGCCAGGTCGAGAGTTTTGCCCTGCTCCTCGGTAATGACGCGGGCCAGCGGTTCCACCCGCTCGCGAATCTTGGCGGCGATGGCGCGGAGCGCCTGGGCGCGCTCGATGGCCGGCCGCGCAGCCCAGGCCGTCTGCGCCGCTTCCGCCGCGGATAATGCCTCGTCCACATCGCCCTCGGTCGAGTCCGGTACGGTGCAGATGGCCTGGCCGGTAGCCGGATTGGTGACCGCAATCCGATCGGCTCCGCTCGAGGGTACAAACCTTCCGTTGATGAAGTTATCGAAATCGGGCATTCACTCAGCCTCGACTCTCACCATAGCGCGGATAGGAGGCTTGGGCGGCGGAATTTCTACCGGCTAAACTTTCGCCAGGACCACCGTTAGTAGGGCGGACCCCCTGGTCCGCGCGGGACGCCCTCGTCCCGCACTTCTCCACAAGAATCGAGTCTCCGCTACCGGCGGAGAGCCGGCCGGGGGGCCGACTGCGGACGAGGGCGTCCGCCCTACGACCAGGTGGCACGGACTTCAGTCTGTGGGGAAAAGCCCTCACGCGAACAGCACCGTCCACCCTCTATCCCGCCGGCTCAGATGCGGGGCGTGCGCCGCCAGGTCGGCGATGAATGCGTCCGCGTTTGCCGGGGCGATGCGCAGCTCCGACCGTGCTCCATAGCGGATACTCACTCCATCCACCGCCAGCGCCGTGCTCACGCCGGTGCACGGGGCGACAAAGGTAATCGCATCGTAGGGAATGAAACGCCGGATCAGGCCGGTCTCGACCACCAGTCCGCGGGCCGTGGTCCGATACGTCTGCGGGTACAGGCACAGCATCAGAACCAGCAGCGCCGGACCGCCGACCCAATACAGGCCGGCGGTCAAGCTGACGGCCACGCCCGCCGCCACTGCCAGGATCAACCACCAATCGCTTTTTCCGTAGTGCGTCATACCGCGCTACCTTTCGCTCCTTTTGGCCTTGAGCTCGGCCAACAGGCGCTCTACTTCGTCCTGCTTTTCGAGCGCCACGAAGCGCTCCTCCACGTCATCGCCCACCAGTTCCGCCGTGGCCTGCGCGGTCGCCTCGGTGTGCTCCACCTTGTTCTTCATGCGCTCGAAGGCGGCCGCGCCATTATCCGCGCTCATCGGATGGGCCGCCTCGTTGGCTTTGCTGAACGCGCGGGCGCGCCGGTGCTGCGCGATCAATATTTCGCTCTTGGCTTGCGCCTCGGCCAGCTTTTGCTGTAGTTTGAGCAGCGCGGTTTTCAGGTTCTCCACTTGCAGCTTCTGGTCCTCCACCTGCTGTGTGAAGCCGGCGGCCATGGTTCGGTAGCTCATGGCGCGCTCCAGAGCCGCGCGCGCCAGGGCGTCGTCTTTCTTATCCAGGGCCAGATCGGCGCGGTGCATCCACTGCTTTTCGCTCTCCGCCGTTTCGGCCAGTTTCTTTTCGAGCACGTGCTGGTCGGCGATCGAAATCGCCACTTGCGTTTTGACCTGCAACAGTTGGTTCTCCATATCGAGAATCACCTGCTTGATCATTCTCTCCGGATCTTCGGCCTTATCCACCAGGTCGTTGAGATTCGCCCGTATAAGGGTTGAGACTCGTTCTAACAGTGCCATGAGATTACTCCTTTACTCCAACTACTTGGGTGTTTTGTCGGCGGGCGACTTATCGCCAATGGTTCGGATCTTGGCGAACAGCTCGTTGAACGGCATGCCGGACAGAGTTTCAAACAGGGTTGGAACCTGCGCCGCCATCTTGGTCAGGTCGCCGGTGATCTTATTCAGTCCGGCCGTATCGCCGTTGCCGGTCGAGATCACCGTGATTTTGTCGACGTTGGCCAGCGGGGCGGCCAGCGCTTTCACAATTTCGGGCATGCCCGTGATCAGCTTGTCCACGATCGCCGCCTGGTTGAATTGCTGGTACGCTTCGGCCTTGACGTTCATGGCCTTGGCTTCGGCTTCGCCTTTCTTGAAAATGATTTCGGCTTCCGCCTCGCCCTGCATGCGGATGGATGCCGCCTTGCCTTCGGCTTCGATGGTGAGCCGCTGTTTTTCCGCCTGCGCCAGGGTTTCAATGCGCTGCCGCTCGAATTCAGCGGCCTTCAGCACAGTGGCCGTCAATTCGCGATCGCGGCGCATGATTTCGGCGTCCTGCACCTTGACTTCGTGTTCCTTTTCGACCTGGTGAATGGTGACTTCCTCGGCGCGCACCTGCTGCTGCATGACGTTGGCCTGAATTTCGTAGGCCTTGTCGGCGGTAGCCTGCTGTTTCTTCACCAGCTCCTGGTATTCGGCCTTCTTGACTTCGAGGTCGCGGGTGGCTTCGGCCTGTTTGGTCTGCGACAGGGTTTCGGCCAGCACCCGTTCCTGATCGGCCTTGGCTTTCGCGATGGCGGATTCGCGCGCGGCCTCGGCGCGCTTGATGGCGGTATCGCGGTCGGCTTCGGCGGTGGCCACGTCGGCGTCGCGCTTGATGCGGGCGATGTCCGGCCGGCCCATGTTGGTGATGTATTCGTTCTTGTCGCGAACTTCCTTGATAGTGAATGAAATCACCTCGAGGCCCATCTTGTTCATGTCGTCGGCGCAGGTGGAGCGCATGCGCTCGCCCACCATCTCCGGCTGCTTGACAATCTCTTCCACCGTCAACTGGCCGATGATGCCGCGCAGGTGGCCTTCCATTACCAGGCGAATGAGAGCTTCGCGCTCATCCGGCGACTTGGTAAGGAACTGTTCGGACGCGGTCAGGATCGACTCCGGGTCCGACTTCACCTTGATCTGCGCCACCGCTTCCACCGTCACGGCCACGCCTTGCCGGGTGTAAAGATCCTGCTTGGGCGCCACGTCGAACGACATCAGCTCCAGCGACAGGCCGCGGCAATTTTCCACCATCGGGAAAATCATCGTGCCCCGGCCCTTCACCACGCGTGTGCCGCGGAAGCCGTACACGATCAGCGCCTCGTGCGGGCCGGCCTTGCGGAACAGCCTGGCCAGCCCGCTCAGAATGAAGAGCAGCGCCAAGATCCCCAGCGCTATCAACACGTAAATTTGGTTGTTCATAAACTTGAACCAACTCTCTCCTCGACCGCTACTTCAACTCGTCCATGGGATCCACCCACGGTTTCACGTACGCTATGCCTTTCTCATAGCGAGTGACCATAACCTCGGTTCCCCTGGGGATGGCCACGCCATCCTCGGAGCGCGCGCCCGTCACGCGGCGCGTGCCTTGCTGCGAATAAATCAACTCCCCCGTGCCGCCAGCGCGGATGGAAATGCTCAAGTGCCCAAGCACGCCGACCATGTCGTAATCGGCCGGGTCGAGCGGCGCTTCCTGGGCCATCAGCACCTTGGCCAGAAACCAGAAGGCCACCGAGGCCGCGCCCAGCCCGCTCAAAACCGCCACGCCCAGCGCCACCACGTACCAAACCGCGTAGTAGCGCGCTAGCAAATAGCCCACTCCGCCGAACCACACCAGAAACGCAGCCAACGTTGCGAAGTTGAAGACTGGCGTACCCCTGGAGCCAGCGTGCGGCACGTGCAAACCGTGGGGCAAGTGTAGATGCGGCACGTGCAGGTGCGTTCCGCCGGCCACCAGGGCCAGCACGCTCAACCCGAAGCCCGCAATGAAACAACCGAAATAGAAATCCACCCAAGTCACGATGGCCTCCTGGCTTCGGCCGGCCGCAACACCTCCAGCAGCCGCTCCGCCAGCCCGGGATTTTCCAGAATCCGGCTCAGCACCACCAGGCACATGCGCGAATCGGCGTGCTTGGCGATGGCAACCAGCGCGCGCGATAGCTCCGGCTCACGGCGAAACCGCTCCGCGCCCGAAATCAGCCACAGGTCCAGCTTGTCCTCCAGCGCGCCCACGTCAGAAATCAGCTCGTTCTGAAACCCTTCCGGATCGTCCACCAGGTATCCCGGATGGACCTTGAAGAACCGCGCTAGCAGCATGCGCGTGGAATTGGTCATGTGCGGCCGCGCCCCGCTTTCGATTTGCGAGAGATAGCTCTGGCTGATGGATTTGCCGAGTTCCTTCTGAATCAGCCGCGAAAGCTCCTGCTGCGACAGCTCGCGTTTCAGCCCGCGAAGCGTGCCTTCGACTTCCCGGAGGTACCGAAGTTTTTCACCCAGCTTCATAAGCTCTATCGCAATATGAAATAAATCTATTGCAAATTGCGATTGCTGTCAAGAGGAAAATTCATCGTGGGCTCAATGACATAGCGGGCGCGGGCTTCGGGAAGAGGAATTGTGCAGACTTGTGCCGAAAAAACCGATTTAGCCACGGATGAACACAGATGAACACGGATTAGAAAACAAAGGACTTATCCGTGTCCATCCGTGGCTTAAATATGCTTTCTGGCCTTTCCACGTGGTTGGACGCCCAGAAGCAGGCGCGCCGAATGAGGGAGTAAATAGGGGGGTGAATTTCCTACTCCCTCACGGTCGCGGCCGGATTCGTGTCTTAAGGCCGAGACCGTGAGGGAGAGTAGCCTAGTGGTCGTTGTTATTCTGGTTATTGTCGTTGCCGCCACCGTCGCGGCGTTTCAGCGTAGGCCGGTCGTCCCCGTTGTCGGTGGTGGTGGAGCCGCCGCCAGAATCGACCGGGCCGTTGGTATTGCGGCGCAGCCGCGGCCGGTTCGGGTCTTCCTGGGAATCCGGTTTGCGGCGATTGTGCAGCATCGCCAGCCGGTTCTTGACGTCGTTGAATTCCGAAGTGTTCACCACGTATTCCGGCATGGGCTTGAGAATCGTCTGGATCTCTTCTTGCGCGGCCTTAATGCGGTCGTCGTTCATGGGATGGGTCGCAAACACCTTGGAAACCGATCCAGGCTTCTTCTTCTGCATGGTCTGGAGCTTTTCGAAGAAGTCCACAAACGCGGTCGGATCGTAGCCGGACTTGTACATATATTGCAGGCCGTAGTAATCGGCCTCTCTTTCGGCGGCGCGGGAGAAAGCCAGGTATCCCATGGGAATTGCCAAGCCCATGCCCTGGTAAATGGCGTATCCGGTCCAGCCGCCGAGGAAAATCGATCCGGCAATGGCGCCGATCTGCATCATCTCGGCCTTGCTAGCGTTGCGCGTGCCGTGACGGCAGGCAACGTGAGCGATCTCATGGGCCATCACGCCGGCCAGTTCGGCTTCCGTCTCGGCTTTCAGAATCAGGCCGGAGTTCACGAAGAAGAAGCCGCCGGGCAAAGCAAACGCGTTCACTTCTTCGGTGTCCAGGACCTTAATGGTGAACGGCACTTTGGCGTCGGAGTTGCGAACGATGTTTTGGCCTACCCTGTTGACATATTCAGCAATCACCGGGTCGTCAATGATTTTGGCCTGCCGCTCGACTTCCTGCGCCAACTGCTTCCCCATCGCAATCTCATGTTCCAGGGAATAGAAGTTGACGCCGCTCGAAACGTCGCGATCGCCGATCGCATCGGGGTCTTTTTTCTTATCGTCGGCAAACGCACTCGGAGCCGAAAGGCTCAGAACCGTCGCGACCGCGAGCATCGACGCGAATCCACGTCTCATCATCGAAATCTCCCGCTAGATACACTATACGCCTAAACTAGGCGAACTTGTGGAACCGTAGTGTTAAACGTAGGGCTTTGAGCGCCGGTTTCAGGGAATTGTCAGTATAAGCCGACGCTAATGACCTTACCGCTGGTATCCACCAAAACGTCCATGCGGCGATTCAGGTAGGAGTAGAACTTTCGTCCTTCGGCGGCGGTTGTGGCGGTCACGTTGGAACCCCATACGCGCCGGCAGTCCATCCATGTCAAGCGAAACGGGTAGGCGAATACGGTTCGCAGCATGCCCGTTTCCGCTTCGAAATCGAGCTCCAGTTCCTTGTAGCGCCCGGTAGGGTCGGTGAAGGCGAAGATTTCGCCGTTTTCCTGATTGGCGGCGTCGAAGGCGGCCCGCTGGCGTACCGGTTCGCCCAGTAGAAAGCGGGCATCGTCTTCCGTCCAGTGCCCGATCAGTCTTTGACAGAAAACGGCGCTATCCGCTTCGAAGGATG
>JBEKYD010000323.1:0-8172 GCA_049511335.1 Bryobacteraceae bacterium
TTCGAAAAAATGCCTATTTTACAGGTGTTTGAACGGCCTAACGTCCAAATGGAAGCAGGCCTCGACCCTAACCAACTGAATCTGTTCGACTTTTAACGGGACAGCTGTGGGACAGACCATCGCTTTATGTGGTCTGTCAGACCTCGCCAGGCACAATCGCTTGACAGACGACAAAAAACGATCGTCTGTCCCACTCGGGCATCGGCTATGCAAACGGGCTGCGCTTGATCGCGTAATCGATAGCCTCTTGCGTGCCGGTGACGCCGATGAAGCCTTCGGCCTTGTCGTACCACGGCGCCATCTCGTCGTAGGTCACCGGCCAGGGGTCGCTCAGTCCGTCCTCCGGCTGGAAGTCGTAATCCGAGAAGCGCAGCGAAATGCGGCCGTAATGGTTGGTCCGGCCGCCCAGGATACGGGAGCGGAACCAGCGGAACCGGTTGCCCGGCGCGGTGGTGCATGGCTCGTCGGGAATGTCCCAATAGCCTACCGGCGCGGCAAAAAAGCCCCACTGCTGGCGCCGAAATAGAACTCCGAATGGGCGCCGGCGCCGCGATGATCCACCTGGTAGGGCCAGACGTGCTCGCGGAAATCGCGGGCCGGATTCAGCATCGGCCCAGCTTCGAGCAAGGCGGCGTTGATTCCACGGTCGGTCAAGACTTTGACCGCCGTGCCGCCGCCGGCGCCCGAGCCGATCACCACCACGTCAAAAACAGGGGCCTTGCGAATGATTTGCGGCATCCCGATAACCTGGGGTCTATGATATTACACCCGGCGGGAAGCTGACCCAACTCACAGGTGGGACAGACGATCGTTTTTTGTCGTCTGTCGAGCGTTGCGGCCCGGCGAGAGCCTGACAGACCACGAAGAACGATGGTCTGTCCCACCCCTGGGTCACCCACCCATGGGTCACCCACCCATGGCTCAACCCAAATTCCGCGACCCCTCCACGGCTTGCCCCTGTGACTAAAGTCATAGCCCCACAATTCCCGCCACGCTACGCTTATCTTTCGAGGTGAAACATGAGCGTGACGATGGAAAAAACGGTTCGCGATCTGGCCCTGGAGAACTCCGCGGCAATCGGGATCTTCGAACAGCTTGGGATCGATTATTGCTGCGGCGGCGGCAAAACGTTAGGAGAGGCCTGTCGCGGGGCCGAGGTGCCGATGGAGCAGGTGTTGGAGCGTCTCGAAGCGGCCCAAAACAAGGCAAACCGGAGCGATGCCGGGCGCGACTGGCAGTCGGCGCCGCTGGCGGAGTTGGTCGCGCACATCCGCAATACCCACCATGAGTACGTCCGCAGCGAGACCGCTCGGCTTGGGCCATGGTTCGATAAAGTCGTACAGGCGCACGGAGCGAACCACCCCGAATTGGCCGAGCTGCGCGGGACGTTCGGCGCATTGGCCCAAGAGCTTTCGAGCCATCTGATGAAAGAAGAGATGGTTCTATTCCCGTACATGATACGGCTCGAAGAAGCTGCTTCGGCAGGAGTGTCCGCCCCGGTGCCGCCGTTCGGCAGCGTGCGCAATCCGGTAGCCATGATGATCCACGAGCACGATGGCGCCGGCGAAGCCCTGCGCAGCCTGCGCCGCACGAGCAACGGCTATGCCGCGCCGGCCGATGCTTGCGTCAGTTTGCTGAGCTTATACCGGGGCTTGGCGGATTTCGAAGCCGATCTGCACCGGCACATTCACCTGGAAAACAACATTCTGTTTCCCCGCGCCATCGCCTTGGAACAATCGCTCGGAAAGTGAGGCGCCGCCGTGGCTGTGCTTGCCGTGCCGCTCGAAAAGCCGCGCAAGAAGCTGCGCAAGCGTGCGCCGCGCGACCGCTCGCAAGCGCTGCGCCGCTCGGTCCAGATTGTGTTCTTGGCGCTGAACGTCTGGATCGGCCTCGAGTTCTATCTGTTCGTACGGTATTGCGAAACCGGCGGGCGGTCGATATGGATCGAACGGCCGCCCGGCGTGGAAGGCTGGCTGCCGATTGCGGCGCTGATGAACTGGAAAGTATTCGCCGCCACCGGCCGCATGCCCACGCTTCATCCCGCCGGGATGCTGCTGCTGGCCGTCGGCTCGATGTCGGTCGAAGCCATTCGCGCTTTCCTCAATGGTCCGTACGGCATCGTCGACGACGTCAAAATGCTGAACTTCTTCCGCTTTCTGGGCCTCGCCGGCTGGATCGTAATCGCGGCCCTGGCGGCGGCCTCGCTCTTCATTCAAAACTTCTGGTGCCGCTATCTATGCCCTTACGGCGCGCTGATGGGCTTGGCCGGCTTGGCCAGCCCGCTCCGCATCCGCCGCGATCGCGATTGGTGCATCGATTGCGCCCGTTGCGCCAAAGCGTGCCCTTCGCAATTGCCGGTAGATCGCCTGGTTTCGATCCGGTCGGCCGAATGCACCGGATGCCTCGAATGCGTGGCCGCATGTCCGGCAGCCGGCGCGCTATTTCTTTCAGCGCCCCGCCGGAAACGCGTTCCCGCCTGGGCCGTAGCCGGCGGGGTAGCGTTCCTGTTTTTGGGAGGCTGCGGCTGGGCACGCTGGACGCGCCATTGGCAGACGCAACTGCCCACGCAGGTTTACATGCATCTGGTGCCGCGCGCCAACGAATTCAGCCATCCGTGATGCCGGTTAGACTGATTAGTGCATGCCGGCTATCGAGATTCGCACCGCAACCGAATTGGACGTCCCCATCATTCTGGAAATGATCCGCGGACTCGCCGAATACGAGAAACTCAGCCACCTGGTGACGGCGACCGAGGAAAAGCTCCGCGAGACGCTATTCGGTGCCAAGCCCGCGGCCGAGGTCATGCTGGCGTATTATGACCGCGAGTGCGCCGGATTCGCCCTATTCTTCACGAACTATTCCACTTTTCTGGCGCGGCCGGGCATCTTCCTCGAAGACCTCTTCGTGAAGCCTCATTGGCGCGGAAAAGGAATCGGCTTGGAGTTGCTCCGTCGTCTGGCAACAATCGCGGCCGAACGTGGCTGCGGCCGAATGGAATGGGAAGTGCTCGATTGGAACGAGCCATCCATTCAGTTCTATAAGAAGCTAGGCGCGGTCCCACTGGACGAATGGACCAAATACCGGTTGACGGCCGAAGCGATCGAGAAGTTGGCGCTAGGGGGCGGGCCTGCCGCTACAGGCGTCCATGTTGGCGTCAAGCAGCCACATGGAACGAGCCGGTAAGCTCGGAGGCGACCTTCAAAACTTCGGCAAGCGCATCGTGTGGGAAGGCGCCATCGAAAGCTTGGTCGATGTCCTCCAGCGACATGCCGTTGGCGAGGCATTCCAGTATGAGGGAGACTGCCCCCTACCCCAGCCCCGGCACCCCGCCCAGCGTCTTGGCCAGTTTCACGGCCCGAAGAATCGCTCGCGCCATGGCTTCGGCGGCGGCCGATCCCAGCATGTCGATATCGCCTGAGCGGTCGCCGGCACTCAGGGCAAAGACGGTGTCCCCGTCTAACGTGGTATTGACGGGATAAATCGTGCGCGCCATGCCGAGGCTGGCCAGTTGCGCCAGCTTCGTCGCGGCGACTTTATCCAGGCGCGCATTGGTGGCCACCACGCCCAAGGTCGTATTGTGGCGCACCAGCTCGGGCGGCTTACGCAGCTTCATTTGCGCTTCCGTATCGGCGAACTCGCCGCTATTGGGCGCCTTGCGCGCGCCGGCTACGATCTTGCCGGTGGCCGGATCGCGAACATCGCCGAACGCATTCACCGCCACCAGAGCTGCCACCAGCACGCCGCCAGGCAGCGCCACGGTATACGACCCGATGCCGGATTTCATGGCTTGCGCCATACCGAAGAATTTGCCCACGGTCGCGCCGGTGCCGGCGCCCACGGCGCCTTCCGCCACGGCATCCGCAGTGGCCGCCAAAGCCGCGGCTTCGCCCATCGCCAGGTTCGGCCGCACGTGCGCCTTGCCGACGCCCAAGTCGTAGAGAACCGCGGCCGCCACAATGGGCACTTTGGCGTAGGGCGTGGTCACGCCCGCGCCGCGCGATTCCAGGTAGCGGCGCACACCCGAAGCCGCTTCCAAGCCGAAAGCGCTGCCGCCGGCCAACAAAATGCCATGCGCCACCGGGTCGACATGCTGGGGTGAAAGCGTGGGCGTTTCTTCGGTGCCGGAGGCGGAACCGCGAATTTCCACCCCGCCGACTGCCCCGGCCTCGCACAGAATCGCAGTGCAACCGGTGATGGCCTCAAAATCGGACACGTGTCCGACGCGGATTCCGGCGATGTCCGTAAGTCCTTTCATCGGTTCAGTTACCCCGTATGGTAGCATCGAAGTTCGAGGATTTCACCGGTTGCTCGATTTCCTTAAAGAGCCTGCTGCCGACGCGCAAGAGTTCTTTCTACTTACCGGACGAGCGCTCCGCAACATCGTCCGCACACCGCATTACGGCAACGACATCATTCTCCAAATGGATAGCATCGGCGTGGGCAGCCTGGTGGTGGTGGTGTTCGTGGGGTTCTTCGCCGGCGTGGTGATGGCGCTGCAAATGTCCAAAGCGCTTGCCACGTATGGCCAGGTGAGCCGCACCGGCATGCTGGTGGCCATCACCCTGGTGCGGGAACTGGGCCCGGTCCTGACTGCGCTCATGATGGCCGGGCGCAATGCTTCGGGCATTGCCAGCGAGCTCGGCTCGATGAAAGTGACCGAGCAGATCGACGCCATGCGCGCGCTCGGCACCGACCCGATTCAAAAGCTGGTCACGCCACGCCTGGAAGCTACCTGCATCATGCTCCCGCCTCTCACCGTGATCGCCGATTTCGTGGGCCTGTTCGGCGGCTGGCTCATCGCCGAGGTCTACCTGGGACTTTCGCCACGCCAATATTGGACCTCGGCCTGGCAATCCCTGGACTGGAAAGACGTGGCCGAAGGCCTGATCAAACCTTTCCTGTTCGCGCTGGCCATCGCCCTCATCGGCTGCTACTACGGCCTGCGCGCCAGCGGCGGTACGCAAGGCGTCGGTAAGGCCACCACTAACGCCATGGTGGCGTCCACCGTCCTAATCTTCATCTTGGATGTGATGGTGACCAAACTCTTCGTATGAGCGGCGATTCCCTATGAGCGAAACGCGCGACCAGCCCATTCTCCGGTTCGAAGACGTCACCGTGCGCTTCGACGAAGTAGAAGCCTTGTCGCACGTGTCCTTCCAGGCGGTGGCCGGAGAATCGCGCGTGATTCTGGGCGCGGCGGGAAGCGGCAAAACGATTTTGCTCAAGACCGCGCTCGGGCTGATCAAGCCGGATTCCGGCCGCGTCTTCGCCTTCGGTAAGGAAATTAGCGCCCTGCCCGAGCAGAGGCTCTTCGAGGTGCGCAGCCGCATGGGCATGCAGTTCCAGGAAAGCGCCCTGTTCGATTCCCTCACCATAGAGGAGAATGTGGCTTATCCTCTGGAAAATCAGAAATCCATTTCCTGCCCTCCCGGCCAGGTGTATCCGCGCGTGGCCGAGACGCTCGAGTTCGTGGAACTCGGCGGCACCCAGGAAAAATTCCCCAGCGAGCTTTCGGGCGGCATGCGCCGCCGCGCCGCGATTGCCCGCGCCGCCGTCACCGAGCCCGCGTTGATGTTCTACGATTCCCCCACGGCGGGGCTCGACCCCATCACCGCACAAACCATCATCGCCCTGCTGATCAAGGAACGGGATGTGAAGCGGAGCACCACCCTGGTGGTGACTTATCGCTACCAGGATGGAAATCTGATCGCCAATTTTCGCTACAATCCGGAACAAGGGAATTTGGAGCCGGCGTCGAATGGGGAAAACCGGGCACGAACGACTTTCATGGTGCTGCGAGAAGGCCGCATGGTCTTCGAGGGCGACCAGGACCGGTTGGAAACCTCCACCGACCCGTACATAACGAAGTTCTTTAGGCAACGGGAATAGCCGATGGCCGAGCGCAGCAAATTACGGTGGTCTCAGTTGAAGGTTGGCTTGGTGGGCCTGGCCGGCTTCTTCATTCTGTTCGTGTTCATTTTTCTGCTCACCAGCAACGAGGACATTTTCCACCGCACTTCCACGCTCAAGACTTATATGGACGACGCTTCCGGACTGGTTCCCGGCACCGCGGTCCGGCTCAACGGCATCACCATCGGTGAAGTGGAAAGCGTGGTCCTCACCAATTCCGGCAACCCCAAGCGCACCGTGGAATTCGATATGACCGTGCGCGACGAATATTTGCACCAGATTCCGGTGGATTCGAAAGTGGCCATCGCCGCCGTCAACCTGCTGGGCGACAAATTTTTGGACATCACCAAGGGAACCAGTTCCCAGACCGTGAAGTACGGCGACGAACTGGCGGCCTTGGAGACGCAGGACATCCCGCAATTGATGAATCAAATGGCGGTGGTGCTGCAGAGCTTTGAGACCATCACGGGACGGCTGGACAATATGCTGGCATCGATCGAGCAGGGGAAGGGGAACATCGGCATGCTGCTCAAGGACGACCGGCTCATGAACAGCTTGAACAGCATCGCCGCCGAGGGCCAGCAGTTGATGACCGATATTCGCACCGGCGACGGCACCATCCACCGGCTGATCTACGACCCCGCCCTGTATAACGAACTGCGCTCCCCCCTGCAGCGCATCGACGCCCTGCTGGCCGATCTGCAGGCGGGCAAAGGCACCGCCGGCTTGATGTTGAAAGATCCGTCCCTGTTCGATGAAGCGCACAAAACTTTGGTCGAGATCCATCAACTGGTGACCCAGATCAACTCCGGCCAGGGGAACATGGGCAAGCTGGTCAAGGACGACCGTCTCTACCGCCAGTTGGACGACTTGGTGGGCAAGTTTAACGTCACCATGGATAAAATCAACTCCGGGCAGGGCTCGCTGGGCCAGTTCCTGACCAACCCGAAGCTCTACGAATCGCTGACCGAAACCACCCAGGAGTTCCAGTCGCTGGCCAAGGACGTGCGCGCCAATCCCAAGAAGTTCCTGACCATTCGGTTGACATTGTTTTGAGCGAGAGGCTGCCGGTGGTGAGAAACCAGGTGGGACAGACCATCTTTTTTGTGGTCTGTCACGCCTCACCCGCGCCAGAGCGACCACGTGGCGCACGCACTCCTGCGTGCCGCGTCGGCACTCCTGCCGACGCCTTGTTTCGACAATGCGTCACGACTCCAAACACGTGTCGAGAAGAGTCTCGACACGGCACGCAGGAGTGCGTGCGCCACACCACCGGGCACAAGCTAGCCCGCCACAGAAAGTGTACGAGAATTGCGGACTAGGCTGCTGGTGGTCAATGCCGACGATTTCGGCTTCACGCCGGACGTCAACCAGGGCATTGTCGACGCGCACCTCCACGGCATTCTCACCGCCACCACCATGATGGCCAACGGCGATGCGTTCGATGACGCCGTGCGGCTGGCGCGCCAAACGCCGACCCTCGATATCGGCTGCCACCTGGTGCTGATCGGCGGCCGGTCGCTCGTTACCGGCAAGGCGTATCCGCGAACCGTGCCGCAATTATTGTGGGCGCTGGCCCGGGGCGCGCTGAATCCATATCGAGAGATGGACGCGCAAGTGCGCCGCCTTCGCGGTGCCGGCCTCGAGCCGTCGCATCTCGATACCCACAAGCACACCCACCTCGCTCCTCCCGTGCTGGCCGCCCTGGCACGCATCTCCGAAGATTTCGGCATCGGTTGGGTCCGGCGCCCGTTCGATTATCCGGCGAGCGGCCTCGCGGGCATCGTTCCCACCGCCACGGCGGCAGCCAGCCGCGCCATGGGCCTGGTGCGCGGGCGCTTCGAGCGCGTGCTCGCGCGCCACGGCTGCCGCTGGACCGATCGGTTCGCCGGTTTTCAGATTACCGGCCGCTATCGAACCGCGGAGCTGGTGAAACTGTTGGCGGCGCTACCGGAAGGTTCCACCGAGCTGATGTGCCATCCGGGCCGCTGCGGCCCCGCCCTCCGCGCCGCGCCCACCCGCTTGAAGGAAAGCCGCGAGCGCGAACTGGAGGCCTTGGTTTCGGCGGAGGCCCGCCGGGCGGTGGAGCGTTTGGGTATTCGATTGGTGCGCTACGCGGAGCTGTGAAAGGCGTGTGGGGCAGACCCACACCTGTCCCGTTAAATTTTTCTCAGCTTCGAGAACCAGCTAGTTTTCATATACTTGCAAGGAAAGCAGCTCAAAACGATTTCATTCGTGATTACCTGAGAGGGTGAATCAAGG
>JBEKYD010000324.1:0-8157 GCA_049511335.1 Bryobacteraceae bacterium
GGTGACAAGTGGTGACTTTTCAGTAGGTTATCCGGAGGTGCGGGCTACGAATCTGGAGTTGGCAGTAAACTCCCGCTAGGCCCAGTAAAACCGGGGGGCCTTACAGATTCCTGCGCAGAGCCCTTCTTTGATCAGGTACGGATAAGCAGCCTATCGGAACGTCACCTTCGATTCGTATTCAAGCCTGTGCATTGGTATCAGGCAAGGTCGAAGCGATCCAGATTCATCACCTTGGTCCAGGCAGCCACGAAGTCCCGCACGAAGGCTTGCCGCGCATCGCTGCTCGCGTACACCTCCGCAAGAGCGCGGAGCTGGGAGTTTGAACCAAAGACGAGATCAGCCACGGTGCCCGTCCACTTGATCTCATCCGTCCGCCGATCGCGCCCCTCCAATACACCCTCAGACGCCGCGGACTTCTGCCACTTCGTCCCCATGTCCAGCAGGTTCACGAAGAAATCAATGGTCAGAGTACCGGGCCTGTTGGTAAAGACGCCATGTTTGGACTGCCCGAAGTTTGCGCCCAGGACACGCATGCCGCCGATCAGCACGGTCATCTCCGGAGCGGTGAGGGTCAGCAGTTGCGCTTTGTCCAGCAGCAGATTCGCCTCGCATCCCTCGAGTCCCTTGCGGACGTAATTGCGGAACCCGTCCGCCTTCGGCTCCAGCACGGCGAACGACTCGACATCGGTCTGCTCCTGCGAAGCGTCCATGCGGCCCGGCGCGAAGGGTACCTTCACGTCGTAACCGGCCTTCTTCGCGGCAGACTCGATGGCCGCGCAACCGGCGAGGACGATCAGGTCAGCCAGCGAGACTTTCTTGCCGCCGGACTGCGAACCATTGAACTCCTTCTGGATGGCTTCCAGCTTTGAAAGCACTTTCGCCAGTTCGGCAGGCTGGTTCGCCTCCCAGTCTTTCTGGGGCGCAAGCCGGATGCGTGCTCCGTTGGCGCCGCCGCGCTTGTCGCTGCAGCGGAAGCTCGCCGCCGATGCCCACGCGGTGGTGACGAGCTGGGAGATGGACAGGCCGGACGCAAGAACTTTGGCCTTCACTGCTTCTATATCCTTGTCATCAATGAGTGGATGGTTGACGGCGGGTATCGGATCCTGCCAGATCAGCTCCTCCTTTGGCACCAGCGGGCCGAGGTAGCGGGGGCGCGGCCCCATGTCGCGGTGCGTCAGCTTGAACCAGGCGCGGGCAAAGGCGTCGGCAAACTGCTCTGGATTCTCAAGGAACCGCCGCGAGATCTTCTCGTAGACCGGATCCAACCGCAGGGAAAGGTCGGTGGTCAGCATGGTCGGCCCACGCCGCTTCGACGGGTCGTGGGCATCCGGCACAGTTCCGGCGCCCGCGTCGCCTTTGGGCTTCCACTGGTAGCAGCCGGCCGGGCTCTTTGTCAGTTCCCATTCGTAGCCGAACAGGTTCTCGAAAAAGTCATTGCTCCATTTGGTTGGCGTTGTGGTCCAGATGACCTCCAAACCGCTGCCGATGGCGTCTCCGCCCTTGCCTGTGCCGAAGCTGCTCTTCCAGCCCAGTCCCTGCTCCTCAATCGGCGCAGCCTCGGGCTCGGGCCCGACGTGGCTGGCAGGGCCGGCGCCGTGAGTCTTGCCGAAGGTGTGGCCACCGGCAATGAGAGCCACTGTCTCTTCGTCGTTCATCGCCATGCGGGCGAAGGTCTCACGGATGTCGCGCGCCGCGGCGACGGGGTCAGGATTGCCATTAGGGCCTTCCGGGTTCACATAGATCAGGCCCATCTGCACGGCGGCCAGCGGGTTGGCCAATTCACGGTCGCCGCTGTAGCGCTTGTCGCCCAGCCAGGTGGTTTCCGGACCCCAATCGATGTCCATCTCCGGTTCCCACACGTCTGCGCGGCCTCCGCCGAACCCGAAGGTCTTGAAACCCATCGATTCGAGAGCCACGTTGCCGGCCAGGATCATGAGGTCTGCCCAAGAGATCTTGCGGCCGCACTTCTGCTTGATGGGCCAAAGCAGCCGGCGCGCCTTGTCGAGGTTGACGTTGTCTGGCCAGCTGTTGAGCGGCGCGAACCGCTGTGTGCCGTTGCCGGCTCCGCCACGTCCATCGTGGATGCGGTATGTGCCCGCGGAATGCCAGGCCATGCGGATAAAGAGCGGCCCATAGTGGCCAAAATCGGCTGGCCACCAGTCCTGAGAATCCGTCATCAGGGCATGCAGGTCCCGGATCACGGCATCCAGGTCAAGGCTCTTGAACTCTTCGGCGTAGTTGAAATCCTCGCCCATCGGATTGGACAACGAGGAGTGCTGGTGCAGGATCGCCAGGTTCAACTGATTGGGCCACCAGTCCCGGTTGCCCTTTGCCCCTGCCGTTGTGTGATTGAGCATGCCGCCTGAGAACGGGCACATCGATTCGCTGGACATGATACCTCCTCTTGCTGGTTGCATTGATTGGCTGCTTCAGTATCAGCCGGAATCTGCGTTTAGGAATTCCCGGTCCGATTCAGTATAAACCGAACCGCCGTCCTTTGATCCCGCAAGTTGCATTCTTCCCTCCGGAGCCGTCTTCGGTCCCGCAAGGCGGGGTTGACACACTGCCCGCAAAGTCCAAAACCGGGAGATCCTGTATTTTTGGTGCATTCCACAAACACTCTCCTGCACCGCGAGAAGAATCGTGGGAAGCCATCTTCGTGGTAGTAAAAGCGCGAAAGCGGTCCCCAGGCTTCCGCTGATCCCGAGGTCACGCCCGCTCATTGGTCAGCCGAAAGCGCCGGTCTGGAAGATCGCTCCCCTGAAGTCGGTTCCCGTCTGTGATTATCAAGAAGTCCGCTTCTGGGAGATGAGGCCAAGCCCCCATCGCCCGGCCAGCGAATGCGACCGTGGCGGAACTTCTGAGCCTCAGTTAGCTACCGATATTTACGGTTAACGGGCCCTTAGGGCGCCAGCCACAGCAGCGGCGCGAGCCCCGCCGCCGCTAGGGCGGCCAGGAGGCTCAAGCTCAACACGCCGGTCTTGCGATCGCTCAGGGAGAAGGAGTAAATTCCTTTGACCAGGTTATTGCTGGAGGCGGCAATCAGAATCGCCACTGCCGCTACGCCCAGCGGTGCGTTGCTGCCGGCGGCCTGCGTCATTCCCATGATGAAGGGGTCCACGTCCGTCACGCCCATCAGAGCCGCCAGCAAGTACGCCCCTGCCTTGCCGAAATAAGTCACTACTAGGTGCGTGGCCACCAGCATCGTGACGAAGAGCACCGCGAACCCCAGAGCGGCGCGCAGCTCCAAGGGGTTCTTCGGCTCGAACTCACGCTCTACGTCTCCCGCCTTGGCATCGGGGACCCGGCTCCACAACCACCCGGCCGTGATGCTGCCTCCTGCGAGGACCAAAAACGGCGCTCCCAGAATCGTAATCAGGTTTCGGTTGAAGATGGTGACCAGGCCCGCCAGCCGCAGATACATCATGCCGGAGGCAACCAGGGTGGCTCCGGAAAAGAGGTGCGGCCGATTTTCGCGTTTGGCGCGTTTGGCCAGGACTACGGTAGTCACCGTGGAGGAATAGGCGCCTCCCAGCAATGCCGCCAGCGTCACGCCGCCCTGTCCCTTGGTGACCTTCTGGATCACGTAGCTGCCGTAGGAAACGGTGCTCACCGCCACCACCACCAACCAGGCCTTGGCCGGATTGATGGCGAACGGTCCAAACTCGTGATTGGGAAGCACCGGAAGAATCACCGCCGTGAGCAGTAGGAACTTGGTGAAGGTGAGGATCTCTTCCGGTGCGATGCGCTGGGTGAGACCTTCCAGCGCGCTCTTCAGCTCCAGCAACAGCATGCTGGCCACGGTGAGAGTGGTGGCGATCCAGAACTGTTCGCGATACACCAGAGCGGCCGCTATGTAAGTCGTCAGCGCCGACATCTCGGAGGTCACGCCCGCCGTTCCGGCGGATTGCAGCTTGTTGCGATACGACAGCATCAGGAAGCCCGCCACCACGGCTAAGCCCAGCGTAACCGGCAGAATCTCTCCTCCCGCCAAAAAGGAAACGCCATAGGCGATGAGGCCAATGAGAGGATACGTGCGCACGCCGCCGAACGAGAACTGCCCAGTGCCGGCACGCCGCTCCTCACGTTCCAACCCGGTCAAGAAGGCGAGAAACAGGACCAGCAGAATCTTGACGCCTTCGGGCGGCAACAATCGATAGAGATCGGTGAGCACAAATCAGTACAAGCATATCTGCTTTCCCCAGCGGATAGAATGGGTAGCGTTGCGATGGGATTGGCACGGGCTGCTGCGCAATTGGCACCGACGCCCGCTTTCCGCCAGATCCGCAGATTCGGCGCTCCACAACGTTCAGAGGTTAACCGGCATCTCTAGTTGCCGATAATACAAAGTTTTGGAGCCGTGCTTTACGAGATGCTCTCGGGCCGGAGGCCCTTCCGCGGCGATTCCACGGTGGAGACGCTCAGCGCGGTGATGCGGGACCACCCGACGGCCTTGAACTGCCATGCGTGAGCCATCGTGAGCCGGTGTTTGGCCAAGCGCCCGGAAGGAGCGGTACCAGGGCATGGCCGAAGTCAAGGCCGTGCTGAAAAGTCTCGTCCTGAAGCCGGCAGACCGCCAGCAGCACTCGATTCGCAGTATTGCCCTTTGCGAACATGAGCGGCGACAGGGAGCAGGACTACTTCAGCGACGGGCTGGCAGAGGAGATTCATCAACCTGCTGGCGCAGATTCCGGAACTGAAGGTGATCGCATTCGCGTTCCGCGGCAAGGAGTGTGCTTCAGCATCAGGCATTGGTGCCGTGCAACCGGTACTTCCGGATGGTGATGGCGGGACCGTTACAGCCCCAGCACTTTCCGCACCCGTTCGGCCAGCCCTTCCGCCATCCACTGGAACCCAAGGTCGTTGGGATGCGTGCCGTCGACCAAACCGTCCACGCGGGAAGGACCCAGTAGATCGGTGCCTTCCACCAGTTGCATATGGGTATCGCCCGCGGCGATGCGCCGGCTTACCACCTTGCGGATCAGGGCGCGCATCTGCTCGTTGCGTCGGTTGCCTGTGGCCTCGTTGGCTGCATAGATAGGCGTGACCGACAGGATCGGAGTGTCGGGGTGGCGCTCCCGCAAAATGCCAATAAACGGATCGTACACTTGTGCCAGAGAGTCCACATCCCGGTTGTTTTGGGCAAAGTCGAGCACGAACGCGGATGCATCAATCTCGGCCACCACGCGCGCCACTTCAGCCTCCCCCTTGCCGTTGCCGGAGAAGCCCAGGTTGACATAGTTGATGTTCAGCCGGCGCCCGAGAATGGCTTGGTAGCTCATCCCCGGACGGCTGGCGCAGCCTCCTTGGGTGATCGAAGTGCCGTAAAAAACCACCGGTCCAGCGACAGCGAAGGGCGCAGCGAACTCCAGGGCTGCGTCTTTGTCCAAGCCGATCGCCAATACTTTCACGGGGCTGTAGAGCGCCAGGTAGATGGCGATGTCGCGCATCACGCGCGGCTGATCCTTGAAATAGACGTGCTCGAAAACTTTGCCTGGCGCGGCGTCCTTGTCCGGCACGGCGGTATCCCAGTACGTGTTATGGACGTAGAGGTCCACACCGCTCTGTCCGAAAAAGTGCATGTTGCGCATGTCAGGCGGGTGCGGCCATTCAAGGCGAAGGGCGACGGTGGAGGAGTCGGTGCGGAAACGGATTCGTCCTCCTGCAGGGTCCAGCGAAAGCCCCCAGACTTCTTTGGGAACCCCCTCTTGGGAGCGCGCCGGTAGACGCCAGAACTCGCCGTGGTTTTCCTGAAACCACGGCAGGCCGGCGACCTCGATTTTAGGGCCCGTCACCGGCATCCAATGGAGTGTAGTGTCCTGGGCCGAGGCCAATACGGCGGCCATGAAAAGGTTGGACGCAAGGCGTAGCATGCAACAAAAATAGCAAAATGTTCGAGTCCCTCAACACATGCGGCGCAGCACCGATTCCCCGCCGGGGGGCGGCCGTCGCGCTCACGTCCTGGATCGTCACATCTTGAGGTGGCGGGTTATAATCCGCGTCGTGGACGTGTTCGAGGTGATTCAGAGCCGCCGTTCTGTTCGGGCTTTCACGCCGAAGACGGTTGGAAACAGAGAAGCTGGCGCCGACGTTCGTCGCGCCCACCTCCTGCACCGGTCGGATCGTCGCCCACTCGGAGAAAGGCGCCCTCACAGGACTGCTCCTCTTCCAGACGCTCAGCCAACCTTTGCGAGGAACACTCAAACCACGGATGTGCCTGGGCAGGCAGTGAAGGGCTTGGCGGGCAGAGCGTTACCGATATCACGCCTTAACGCCGCTGTGCCACGCGCGCCCCGCCTCTTCTGTATTATTTTCTCGCAGTACTTCTGATCCATAACCAAAGAGATCAACGTATTTGCGCGACGTCCCCCGCATAATCGGCTCAAACCGAAGGAGGTGGAACTGCAACGCGGATGATGAATTCGATACCAAAGCGGGCTCAGGGGGCGAGGCGGTCTTGCTGGCTGCCAATTGGAAGGTTGTTGCCCTAAACTCAAGGGCGAGGATGAGCTTATGAAGACCCCTATACAGAAGCGCGGGGATCAAATCATCGATAAGTGCCACCGGGAGAGGGAACGGGTCCAAGAGGCGTTCGCCCGCTTCAATGCCGCGGCGAAACACTTACAGGCCACGCTTGGCCACAGCTCGGTGGCGACCACCAGCGGGTACCTCCACGCCCGCCCGGGCGACTCCAGCGCGCGCTTCGTCGGCCGCGGAAGATTTCTGCCGAAATCTGGTGAAGCGAACTTGCCTTTCGAGCGCGCCGGGGGAATGGATGTCCGTGCGGTCATGGAGGAACACCATGGAACTATCGAGCCCTGAGTCGATTCGTGTATTGATGAAAGCATACGGAAATCCCAAACCGGTTCAGTGTCGGCGTGGCGCGCAGGATGCCTCCCGGCCTGCGCGTAAAGATCGGAGGATGCGTTGCAAGTGCGGGCAATGCCGGCAGTGTCTGGACAACGCGCGGTGGGAACGGATCTTCACCGAGAAGTTCGCGGACCCGAACTACTACACCCCCCGTGTCATACGCATCGCATCACCATTGACCTTCCTCTAACTCTACCCCGGAGATCCGCAGCGGAAGAAAGAGCGTTTTGGCGGATCGTACCCAAGCAAATTCCCAAACGCGGGGCCAGCGAGGTCCCATAGTGGCGTCCGCCTTCAGGTCGAGCGTTTGCGCGACATCTCCTCCACAGTGATGAAGCAGCGTAGCCAGCACGGTCTCGTCGTCCACCAATCTGTTGAAATATTGAAGTTCGGCCGGCCCTGAGGGCACCCCCAGGCGCGCAGGTTACCAACGTTACCAGCCTGCCCCAAAGGCCAGATGTGGCGAGTTCGGTGACCGGTTACACCCGAAAGCCGCACATTTCGGCAAAACGGATCTCGGTGGCTTTGACGCGGCCGGCTACTACGCGGAGGGTGCGAGTGAGGAATTCCGTGCCCAGAACCGGATCTCGCTGGCAGATCTCCTGCAGCGCAGGGGCGGGGAGACGGAGGGCTTCGGTTCGTTCGCGGGAACGCACCTGGAAGAGGGTGTCGTGCTCCGCCAGCAGGGCTGACCAACCGCACACGTCACCGGGCCCCAGCGATTGGACGCAAAGCGCGAACCGCGGTGGGCACAATTCCACCGCTACGCTGCCGGAGACCAAGAGGTAAAAATCGGAGGAGCGCTGACCGGCCGACAGGACGACCTCGTCGGCCTCAAAGCGGACCGGTCTGGCCAGAGCGGCGAGAGCGGACAGTTGGCTGTCGGTGAGTCCCTGGGTGAACCGATGGGAACGGAGAACCTCAAACGGCGTGTACTGCCCCATTCCCTGCGCTATAGTCCCCACCTATGGCCTCCAAAGTCTTTAGAGCTGTTGCGAACTTACACAGAGGTGCAATCCGCCTGCCACGCCGAGCTGATCGCTAATCGCCCGTCCTAAGACCTACCTCCACCACGGACCGGCCGCCTGCCCCGTCTCCGGCTTGCGCCACCTGTGGCCCGCCCTTCGTGATTCTGCCTTGCGCGCCTTGGCAGCAGTTCGTTCCACCACATACGCCAGCAGGTCTTCGTTCGTCAGCTCGTGCTCGTCCCGATGCTGCGCCTCGAAGTCGGCGGTCAGTTTCTGAGCGCAGAGCGTCGGGCCCTCTTGGATGCCGACGTGGTGCCTT
>JBEKYD010000325.1:0-8153 GCA_049511335.1 Bryobacteraceae bacterium
GGCGGCCGGGCAGCGCCGTTTGACAATCGGCGGCAGGATACCATCCTGCCCCACACATCGGCACATACGATTTTTATCGTTGACCTACGTCGCATATCGTAGTATCGTCTTCCCAGATGACTACTCCCAATCGGCAACAGGCTCCTACACTCCCTACAAGTGCGGAACTCGACATTTTGGCGGTTCTTTGGCGGCTTGGACCGGCGACCGTGCGGGAGGTTCATGAGGAGCTGCGCAAAGACAACGGCTACACTACCACGCTGAAGCAGATGCAATTGATGACGGACAAGGGTCTGGTCACGCGCAGCGAGCGCTTTCGTGCGCACGTTTACGAAGCCAGCGTTCCGAAAGAGCAAACCCAGAAGGAGATCGCGGGCGATTTGCTGAAGAGGGCCTTCGGAGGCTCGGCCAGGAGCTTGGTCATGGGCGCGCTCGCGGCCCAGCCGGCTTCGCGAGAGGAGTTGGCGGAAATTCGCAAAATGCTGGATGGCTTTGACGAAGGAAGACGGGCCAAAGCGAAAGGGGGCTCGAAATGAATGCAATCCAGATGCTCGGATCCGAGCCGTGGGTGGAACGCCTGGGCTGGACGCTGGTTCACTTTTTCTGGCAGGGCGCGCTGATCGCCGTGCTCTACGCCGCCGCGCGCCGATGGATCGAGCGCCGGTCGAGCCCGAACGCACGGTATCTGCTGGCCTGTGCCGCATTGGCGACGATGATGGCCGCACCGGTCGCGACGTGGAGCACGCTCGGTCCATCGAATGAGGTTACGCCACCGGCGAACCGCACCTCTACGATCCCCGCGGCCGCTTTCCCTGCTCCAGCTCCGACCGACCCCGACCATGCCAATGTTTACGCCGCGCTTCAGGAGCAACTCGGGCTGAAACTCGGCTCGGCCAAGGGTCCGGTGGAAGTTCTGGTCATCGATCGCGTGGAGCGGCCGGGGGAGAATTAATTCTCGTTTGCCCGGCAGAGGGTCACCGGCCGACGAAATATCCATGAATTGGGGTGGCCCAGAAGGTGGGACAGACCATCGTTCTTCGTGGTCTGTCAGGCCCTCGCCGGGCCGCAACGCTCGACAGACGACAAAAAACGATCTCCTGTCCCACCGACGACACGCAGCCCGGACTCGCGATTGTGTGAGAACATTGGCATTGAACCTGCACATCGCTGCGGGAAGGAGGGACCCACGATGGCACGCGCAGCGCTACTCGGGAAGGCACTTATGCTCCCGCTCCTGCTTGTCCCTTGCCTGGGCACGGCACAGGAACCAGAGGAGCAGAGCGGCACCCTCGCCATAACCGGACATACCGGTACCACGCCGGTACTAAAGATATCGGGCAAGTCTTACGTGGAAGTGGAAGCGCTCGCCCGCCTCACCAACGGGTCCGTAAGCTTTCATGGCGATCGAATTACTCTGACACTCTCTGCCGCGGCGCCCAGCCCGGCGACTCCGCCGGCGGAGCCGCCAGCGAAGAAAGGCTATTCCAGGGACTTCTTGAGGGCCACCATCGACGCGATCGCCGCGATACGGGACTGGCGAAGTGCGGTCTTCTATGCCGTTCAACACAGCTATCCGGTGACGGAAGACTCGATCGATGCTTATCGCAGGACGGCCGATAGCAAGCTCGACTTAGTGTCCACCGCGGCGGCTACCGATGCCGATCGAGATTGCGTTGCCATGGTCCGTAACGAACTCGCCAATATGCAAAAGCTCAGCGACGAATATGTAGCGCTGCAAAAGAACCAGACGTATGTCGCCCCGGATTCGATGGCGAGCGATCCACTCGATCAGCAGGTTTTGGGCTGCGCGCGCAGTTTGTCGTTGTTGCCCGCGGGTGGCGAGTTTGAGGACATGGCGAGCTGCCATTGAGGCGGACGGTCTGCCCCACCGGCGATCTACAGGCCACCATAGTAGAATCGAAGGAATGCGCCGCACACTTGCCGTTCTTTCGATTGCTCTCTCTTTGCCGGTTTGGGCCGCGCAGCCGGTGCGCGGGCGCAAGGGGATGGTGGTGACGCGGGAGCCGCGCGCTACCGAAGCCGGGCTGAAGATTCTGGAATCGGGCGGGAACGCGGTGGATGCGGCAGTCGCGGTGGGATTCGCGCTGGCGGTCACGCACCCCTCGGCGGGCAACATCGGCGGCGGCGGGTTCATGCTGATTCGCCTGGCCGACGGCCGCACCACGTTTCTCGACTTTCGCGAGCGCGCTCCCCAGGCGGCTTCGCGCAACATGTACCTGGACGCGTCGGGAAAGGCCACCCAGGATAGCGTGATCGGGTATCGCGCATCGGGCGTACCCGGCTCGGTCGCAGGCTTCGAATATGCCGCCAAAAAATACGGCCGCAAACCGTGGGCGGGGCTGGTCCATCCGGCTGTCGAGCTGGCGTCGAAAGGCGTGACGCTTTCCTGGTCGGAAGCGAACCAGATGGAGAACGCGGCGCGCGGGCTGGAGAGCTTTCCAGAATCGAAGCGGATCTTCCTCAACGGCGGCAACTACTACCGGATGGGCGACCGCTTCGTGCAAGCCGACCTGGGGCGCACGCTGGAGCGCATCGAGAAGCAGGGCGCGCGGGATTTCTACCGAGGCGAGACGGCGCGGCTGCTGGCCAAGGACATGAAGGAGCACGGCGGGTTGATTACCGAGGCCGATCTGGCGGCTTACAAGGTAATCGAACGGGCGCCGCTCACCGGCAAGTACCGGGGTTACGACATTATTACTTCGCCGCCGCCGTCTTCGGGAGGCGTCGGCATTCTGCAGATGCTGGGCGTGCTGGAAGGCACCGGCTATGAGAAAGGCGGGGCCGGCTCGGCGCAGGCGGTGCATTACATGGCCGAAGCCATGCGGCGCTACTTTGCCGACCGCGCCGAGCACCTGGGAGATCCGGATTTCGTCAAAGTGCCGCTGGCGACGCTGCTGGACCCGGCTTACATTTCGAAGCTGCGCGCGTCGATCGATCCGGAGCAGGCGACGCCATCGAGCGCGATTCACGCGGCTATTGTAAGCGACCGTGAATCGAACCAGACCACGCACTACACCATCGCCGATGGCGAGGGCAACCTGGCATTGGTGACGTTCACGCTGAACGGCAGCTACGGCAGCAAGGTGACCGCAACCGGCCTGGGCTTCCTGCTGAACAACGAGATGGACGATTTCGCGGCCGATCTCGGCAAGCCCAACATGTTCGGGTTGGTGCAGGGCGAGAAGAACGCCATTCAGGCGGGCAAGACACCGGTGTCGTCGATGGCGCCGACCATCGTGCTCAAAGACGGCAAGCCTTACCTGGCGTTGGGCTCGCCCGGCGGCCCCACCATCCTCAATACGGTTCTGGAGGTGATGGTGAACGTGCTCGACTTCGGCATGAACGTGCAGGACGCGGTGAACTGGCCGAGGTTCCATCACCAATGGCTGCCGGACACGCTGTCGATCGAGCGCGGCTACTCGCCCGATACCATCGCCTTGCTCGAAAAGCACGGATATAAGGTCCGGAAGGCGAATTCGCAGGGCGAATGCGCGGCCATCATGATGGAGAACGGATGGCTGATGGGCGCGGCCGATCCGCGCACCGAGGGCACGGCGGCGGGGTATTGAGGATCGAGGCCGCTGTGCTGAGCCGCGTGAAGGAATATAGCCACGGATGAACGCGGATGAACACAGATAAAGAGACCAGGAAGTTATCGGTGTCAATCCGTGTTCATCCGTGGCTCGATTCAATTATTTCACCGCTCCCTTACAGCCGCGGCTCGGTCTCGCGTGGGCGATGTAGGTATGGACGCGTGCAACCGTTTACAATGAGCGCTGGAGCGCGAGGCATGGTTCGCGCGCGGACGAGGGCGTCCGCCACACGACAATAAAATGAAGCACGTTCTCTCGACGCACCTCTTCGTGAATCACCGGCTCACCACGGCCCTGCTCGGCAAGGTGCAACAAGCCGGTATTCCGGAAGTGGAGATCTACTGCGCGCGGCAGCACCTGGATTATCGCGACAAGGCGCAAATCGCCGAGCTCAGCCACTGGTTCCGCGATTCGGATCTGAAGCTGCACTCGCTCCATTCGCCCATGTATACCGACGAAATTTGGGGCCGCTCCGGGCCGCACGCCGTGGTTACGCTCACGCACACGGTGAAGGGCGAGCGGTTGAAGGCGGTGGACGAAGTCAAGCGGACGCTGGAGATCGCGGAGAGCATCCCGTTCCGCTACCTGGTGCAGCATCTGGGCGTGAGCGGCGAGGAATTCGACCTGCGCAAAGTGGACGCCGCCTTTGCCGCGCTGGAAGAATTGAAGATCTTCGCCGGCCAGCGCCGGGTAGAGATTCTGCTGGAGAATACCCCCAACGAATTTTCCAGCGCAGCGCGGCTGATGATGTTCGACGAGCTGACGCACCTGGGTCTGAATTTCGTCTTCGATGTGGGCCATGCCAACCTGAATGAAGGCGTGGAAACCGCTTTCGGCCTGATGAAGGACCGCATTCGCTCCACCCACCTTCACGACAACGACGGCAAGGCCGATCAACACCTGTTCCCCACCATGAGCGAAGAAGGAACCATAGACTGGAAGAAGAGCATGGAGCTGCTGCGCGGCGGCGGGGACCGGTACCCGCTGTTGCTGGAGCTGAAAGACCAGCCCGAGCTTGGGAACGCGCTCGAAGCCGTGAAACAGGTTTTCGACCGCTTGGAACAACTGTAGGGCAGTTGGCTCGAACCGTGCCAACCGATACTCAGACGTTTACGCAATGACGCCACGAATTCGAATTGAAGATGCCCACGCCCATGCCGGCGAATCGGTCGAGATCCCCGGCTGGCTGTATAACATGCGCCGCTCGGGAAAGATCGCCTTCCCGATTCTGCGCGACGGCTCCGGCCTGATGCAGTGCGTGGCGGTGAAAAACGCGGTGGGCGAGGAACTGTTCGAGACGATCAAGAACCTCACCCAGGAATCGTCGATCGTCGTGACCGGCAAGATCCGCGCCGAACAGCGCGCGCCGGGCGGCTACGAGATGGACGTGGAGAAGCTGGAGGTGCTGCAGCGGGTCTCGGAAGCCGACCCGTACCCGATCACGCCCAAAGACCACGGCGTCGATTTCCTGATGGACCATCGCCATCTGTGGCTGCGCAGCCAGCAGCAGACCGCCATTCTGAAGATACGCCACGAAATCATCAAGGCGGTGCGCGATTATCTGGATTCGCTTGGATTCACGCTGGTGGACACGCCCATCTTCACGCCGGCGGCCTGCGAGGGCACGACCACATTGTTCGAGGTGGATTATTTCGAAGATGCCAAAGCGTACCTGACGCAGTCGGGCCAGCTTTATAACGAAGCTACCGCGATGGCGCTGGGCAAGACCTACTGTTTCGGTCCGACCTTTCGCGCCGAAAAATCCAAGACGCGGCGCCACCTGACGGAATTCTGGATGGTGGAGCCGGAGATGGCCTACGCCACGCTCGAAGACGTGAAGCAGGTGGCGGAGGGGCTGCTGGTGTACATGGTGGGCCGGGTGCTGGAAAACCGCAAGGAAGAGCTGAAGCGGCTGGAGCGCGACGTAACCAAGCTGGAAGCCATTCAGGCGCCGTTCGGCCGCATGAGCTACGACGAAGCGGTGAAGATTCTGCAGGCCAAGGGCAGCGAAATTCAATGGGGCGGCGACTTCGGCGGCACCGACGAGACGCTGCTGACCGAAGACCGCGACCGGCCCGTGATGGTGGATAATTTCCCGGCCTCCTTCAAGGCGTTTTACTTTCAGCCGGCGCCGGAGCGCGACGACGTGGTGCTGGGCGTGGACGTGCTGGCGCCGGAAGGCTACGGAGAAATCATCGGCGGCGGCCAGCGCATCCACGATCTGGATCTGCTGCTCCAGCGCATCGAGCAGCATCACCTGCCCAAAGATGCGTTCGACTGGTACATCGACCTGCGCAAGTACGGCACGGTGCCGCACAGCGGTTTCGGCATGGGCATCGAGCGGTGCGTGGCGTGGGTTTGCGGTCTGGAACACATTCGGGAGACGATCGCGTTTCCCAGGATGCTGTACCGGCTGCGGCCGTAAGAGAGCAGCTATCAGCTATCGGCTTTCAGCTTTGGCAGCGCGGAAACCGATTGCCGAAGGCTGGTAGCTGAGAGCTGATAGCTGATAGCTTATTTCCTATGCCGCATTCGCACATTGCTATTGTGGGCGCGCCCCTCGATCTGGGGCAGGACCGGCGCGGGGTGGATATGGGCCCTTCGGCGGTGCGGGTGGCCGGGCTGAATGCGAGATTGGCCAGCTTGGGTTACGAAGTGACCGATCTGGGCAATATTCCGGCCGAGCAGGCCGAGGCCGCAGCGCCGGGCGACGCTCACGCCAAGTACCTGGCGCAGATTGCCGCAGCTTGCGGGTTGCTGGGCGAGCGGGTGTACCGGGCTTTGGGCGGCGGCTACCTGCCGGTGGTGCTGGGCGGCGATCATTCGGTCGCGGTGGGGTCGGTAAGCGGAGTGGCCAAGGCGTACCGCGAGCGTGGAGAAAAGATCGGCTTGATCTGGCTGGACGCCCACGCGGACATGAACACGCCCGAATCGAGCCCGAGCGGCAACATTCACGGCATGCCGCTGGCTTGCCTGGCGGGGATGGGACCGCGCGAGTTGACCGAGCTGCTGGGGCCGGGGCCGAAAGTGGAGCCGCGCAACGCCGTGATCGTGGGCTTGCGGGACGTGGATGAGATGGAAAAGCCGCACGTACGCGAGAGCGGCATCCGCGCCTTCACCATGCGCGACATCGACGAGCGCGGCATGCGTGCGGTGATGGAAGAAGCCATTCGCATCGCGACCGCCGGCACCGCCGGCTTTCACCTTTCGCTCGACATGGATTTCGTCGATCCGGCCGATGCACCGGGAGTGGGCACGCCCGTGCGCGGCGGGGTCACGTACCGGGAAGCTCATTTGGCAATGGAAATGATCTGCGATTCGGGAAAGACGATCGCCATGGAGGTGGTGGAGGTAAACCCCGTCATCGACGAATCGAACCGC
The DNA here is from genome assembly GCA_049511335.1 of Bryobacteraceae bacterium. Lineage (GTDB taxonomy): Bacteria > Acidobacteriota > Terriglobia > Bryobacterales > Bryobacteraceae > JBEKYD01. Next base: position 6,996 of record JBEKYD010000325.1, read on the forward strand.
ACCGCCGGCCTGGCGGTGGAGCTGATCATGTCCGGATTGGGAAAACGAATTCTATGAAGACACGCGTTGCCGTGGTGTATGGCGGCCGTTCGGGCGAGCACGAGGTCTCGCTGCGTTCGGCCCGCTCCGTGATCGATCATTTAGACCCCGCCCGCTACGAAACCAGCGAATTCCTGATCGGGAAAGACGGCCGCTGGAGCCCGCGGCCGATTCTGCCCGAACCCGGCGCGCATCCCGAAATCGACGTGGTGTTTCCGGTGTTGCACGGCACCTTCGGCGAGGACGGCACGGTGCAGGGCCTGCTGGAGCTGGCCGATTTGCCCTACGTCGGCGCGGGCGTGATGGCGTCCTCCGTCTCCATGGATAAAGACATGATGAAACGTGTCTGCCAGGAACGGATGTTGCCGATTGTAGACTACGTGACGCTGATGCGCGGCGCGGCGGACCCGGTGGCGGCGTGCGCGCGGCTGGGGTCCCCGGTGTTTGTCAAGCCGGCCAACCTGGGATCGTCGGTGGGGATCTCGAAGGCGCGCGATGCGGACGAATTGCGCGCGGCTTTTCGGTTGGCCGCCGAATTCGATTACAAGATCGTGGTGGAGCGCGGGATTACGGGCCGCGAGTTCGAGTGCGCCGTGCTCGGCAACCAGACGCCTGAGGCCTCGTTGCCGTGCGAGATCCTGCCGTCGCGCGAATTCTACGATTACGAAGACAAGTATCTGCTGGATCTGGCGCGCACGGAAGTGCCGGCGAAGCTGGACGCGGCTACCACCGCGGAGCTCCGCCGCCTGGCGGTGGAATGCTATCGAGCGGTGGAGTGCGAGGGGATGGGGCGGGTGGATTTTTTGCTGGAAGCCGCCACCGGCAAACTCTACATCAACGAGATCAACACCATCCCCGGGTTCACTTCCATCAGCATGTATCCCAAGATGTGGGAGCATAGCGGCTTGGAATTCCCGGAGCTGCTCGACCGGCTGATCGCGCTGGCGCTCGAGCGGCATCAACGGAAGAAGGCGACGCGGTTTACGCGGTACTAAGACCTAGCCTGAATTTTCGCGCCAGAACGTGAGATAACGTTCGGTTTCGCCCGATCCCCATCCATCGAAGCCTCCGCCACGCGATGCGTTATTCATCTGGTGAATTTATCTACATAAATGCGCA
>JBEKYD010000326.1:0-8144 GCA_049511335.1 Bryobacteraceae bacterium
GTGGTGTGGCGATTTCACGCACTCACAGCCCCTGACAGCAATTGGGGCTCCAAAAAATCGTCGCCCCGGACGGAATACGAACAGTGCGGAAGGTTTCTGTTGCGAGTTCTGCAAGTGGGTCCCGGTAGATACCCTACAAGATTGCCCTTTAGATTCAGCAACTTGCAAAACTGCCTGTTGAACCTTGTTGAACCACGAGGATGCTTTAGCTACAAATTTGACTACAATGCCGACGAAGGCCGCGCGGAAGGCCCGCCAATAGCTGCTTTCAAGGTGGGCGACCCCCTGCATTTGCGACAGGTGGTCATAGGACCATAGTCGAATCGCACTTTGGTCAGGCATCAGAGTTTGCAGGGTCCAGACTCGCGCATCTCACGGCGGCCCAAAGGCGAGGACGGTGCGAGATGGCCGTTAACCAAAAGGTTCAGAGCTCTAACCGTATTTGAGGAGCCAAACCTCCGCGCGGCGAACTCTCCATACTTTCGGCTAACGGCGTGGGGCCCTTCAGTGGCTGGAATTGGCCATATTCTGCAGGCGTGCGGCTCTCCAGGCGGCTCGGCATCGTGCGCGACCGCTCGCTTGAACGAATTCAGCGACGGCATTCTCAGTTTCTCAACACAGGGTGCTCTTTCGGTTAGCCGCACTCGCTCCAGCCACCCACCATTCCGGCCGATGTCGTCCGGTTTCTCGGCGCTGAACCCCTCTCGCCCACGCAAAAGCCCCGTAGAGTTTACTTTCCGGCTGGCCTCACGAGGGGCTGGACATCGGCATCACGTGAGTGCAGGCAGCAACGTCAAGAATTGAGTTCGAAATCCACTGGATTGATGTCGCATCCCCTTCTAACCACCAAAGGTCCCGGAAGTCGGGTTGGGGGAAACGTCGCCACGCCCCGGCGAACGCCCGTTTCGGGGCGGAAAGGTCCATGGCGTCGGCGCGCTACGGAAGGGCATTTGCGAAGCCTCCGGCACACAGAAAATCCCGCACCGATTGAATGTACGGCGCGGGACTTCATTTCAATAGGGGTAAGTGAGTTGCGATAACTCTATCACACTGGCGCCGAGCTGTATACTGGATGGAACCCGACATTGCCAACACCGGTCGTGATGGCGTCGACGAGCGGACTCTGCGACTCAAACTACGGTTTGGATTGGTAGATTGTTGATTTTGCGTCCCGGGGGGGCCTCCCGATGGGGCCGCCCGTGGGTCAACTTATGGCTTCTGAAAAGTAAGAGATGAAATGATCTCCGAGGAGAACAGACAATGCTGAATACGAAGACTGTGATTTCTGCGCTGGCGGTCCTCCCGCTTGTGGCGCTCGCGCTCGCCGTGGCTCCGGCCCAGCAGGAGTCCCGTGGCGGAAAGAAGATGGTGACCACCGGCGGCGTTACCAGCACGGAAGAGCACAACGCTGCGGTATACCCCACTCTTGCTATTGGCTCACAGGCGCCGGACTTCAACCTCCCCGGAGTCGACGGCAAGACGTACTCGCTCAAGGATTTCGATTACGCCAAGTTGCTGGCAGTGGTGTTTAACTGCGACCATTGCCCGGTCGCAAGTATGTATGAGGACCGGATCAAGAAGCTGACCGAGGACTACCGCGATCGCGGCGTGGCGGTGGTGATGATTATGCCCAACGCGAACTCTTCGGCTACAGCGGGCGCTTCCTACAGTGAGGAATCGCACACCGATATGGGAGACACTTTTGACGAAATGAGGATGCGCGCGGCGTTCAGGCGGTTCGATTTCCCGTATCTGAACGACGGCGCGAATCAGGAGGTGGCGCGCCAGTACGGTCCGGCGACGACCCCCCATATATTCATCTTCGATCAGGAACGAAAACTGCGCTACCAGGGGGACATCGATGACAGCATGCGCGAATCCCTGGTGAAGAGGCGCGATGCCCGCAATGCATTCGATGCTTTGCTGGCAGGCCAGCAGGTTCCGTTAACGACGACGCCGGCGTTTGGCTGCTCGATCAAGTGGGCCAGCCGCGCCGGGGGTCCGGCGGAGGCGAGGAAGCGGGAAGCGGCGCCAGTGCGGCTAGAAGCGGCGGGACCCGACCAGTTGAAAGAGTTGAGCAAGAACGGGACCGGCAAGTTTTTGCTGGTGAATTTCTGGGCGACCTCGAGCGGTGTCTCCGTGAAGGAGTTCCCGGACGTGCAGAGGGCGTTTCTGATGTATCGCGGAAGGCCGTTTACAGTAGTGACCGTGAACACCGACACCCCGGACCGGCAGAAGGACGTGCAGGCCTTCCTGGAGGAGCAGCATGCTTCAACCAGAAACCTGGTATTGGGTAGCACGGAAACGAAAGCCGCGATAGGCGCTTTTGGCATGGGCTGGAACGGCTCCGTGCCGTATATGGTGCTGATGGACCCGGTTGGCAATGTGCTGTATCGCAAGCACGGCTGGGTCGATACTTACGAAGTGCGGCATCAGATCCTGGCGGCCCTGCCAGACGACCGTTACTTCGGAATACATGATTTCTGGGTTCTGGGGTATCGTACCGTGATTGAATGACAAGCGCGGTGCAGCCACTTAGCCGTCTTGTGTGTTCAGGCGAGCGCTGGGTAATATCAGGATTAGGTGATCTCCGAGGAGGAGAGACGATGTTCCATAGGAAGTCTGTGATCTCTGCGCTGGCGGTCCTCGCGCTCGCTTCGCTGGCGCTCAACGTTGCTCTGGCCCAGCAGGGGCGCGGTGGGGGCCGGGCGGCCGAAGCCCCGGCCTACCCGACTCTTGCCATTGGCGCCCAGGCGCCGGACTTCAAGCTCCCGGCGGTCGATGGCAAGACGTACTCGCTCAAGGATTTCGATTCCAGCAAGTTGCTGGTCGTGGTGTTTACCTGTAACCACTGCCCGGTCGCGCAGCTTTATGAGAACCGGATCAAGAAGTTGGCCACAGACTATCGCGATCGCGGCGTGGCCCTGGTAGCGATTCAGCCCAACAGTCCGGAATCAGTGGCGTTGAGCGACATGTCGTATACAGATGTCGGAGACTCGCTGAGCGAAATGAAGGTACGCGCGCAGTATCGACAGTTCAACTTCCCGTACCTGTACGACGGCGAGACGCAGGCGGTGTCCCGCCAGTATGGTCCGGTGGCGACGCCCCAAGTGTTCCTCTTCGATCGGGAACGAAAACTGCGCTACCAGGGACGCATCGACAACAGCCAGCGTGAGTCTCTGGTGAAGACGTCGGAGGTCCGCGATGCAATCGAAGCTCTGCTGGCTGGCAAGCCAGTTCCGGTAGTGACGACGCCGGCGGTGGGCTGCTCGATCAAGTGGGCGCCCCAAAAGGGACAGACGGCTTCGACCGAAGCGGAGATGGCCAGGATTGAGCAGGAACCGGTGCGGCTAGAAACGGTGGAGCCAGATCAGTTGCGAGCATTGAGCAAGAACGGGACCGGGAAGTTGTTGCTGGTGGATTTCTGGGCGACCTGGTGCGATCCTTGCCTGGCGGAGTTCCCGGACTTGCAGGAGGTTTTTCGCATGTATCGGGGGCGGCCTCTCGAAGTGGTGACTGTGAGCGCCAACTATCCGGACGAACAGAAGTTCGTCCAGGACTTCCTGGAGGAGCAGCATGCTTCGACCAGAAACCTGTTATTCAGCACCACCGACACGGACTCCGAGATAGCCGCCTTCGGCACGAGCTGGCCCGGCGCCGTGCCTTATACGGTGCTGATCGACCCGAGTGGCAAGGTGCTGTACCGCAGCGAGGGCCCGGTTGATCCCCTCGAGCTCCGCCGTAAGATCTTGGCGAACCTGCCCGATGACCGCTACATCGGGCAGCAAGCGTACTGGAACAGCCGCTAGGTTGCGGAAGGGACTTCCGGCGTTCGCGATGGCCCTGTACTATCTCGACCGGCAAAGCGTAGGAGTGGTTTTCGCGAAGTTCCAAAAGGAAATTCCTTCGCTGATTCCCACACGGCCGCTTGAAGCTGGCGAGCAATACTGGTTTCACTTCGACATGACCAGGTGTATTGGCTGCAAATGTTGCGTGGTCGCCTGCAACGAGCAGAACGGAAACCCCGCAGCCGTTCATTGGCGGCGGGTGGGTGAATTAGAAGGCGGCCACTACCCCACCGTACAACGCCATCACCTGTCTCTGATTGTTCCAATCAACGAGATGGCGACTATATGTCCAGATGGACGAATTCCGTGGTGCCGCGTCGCCCCCAAAAAGCGGCCCGGCTCTAACAAGTCCTAATAAACCTGATCTCCATGAACTTTCAGGTTCGCGAGCCTTATCGCGCGAACTCCGATGATGCGAATCGGGTCGCTTTCCGGCGGCGAGCAGCGGTCGATCACACGGTATTGGCCCTGTCGCACGCCTTCCAGAATCCAATGCGAACGACAGAAATCCAGTGTGTCGAGACCGCTAGTGGCCAAACTCCAGAACCCAACATCGTCGATGGTCCTCAAAAAAGATGCCGTACGTGACTTCCACGACCACGACATGCCTTTTCGCGCAGGCCCCCCGGCAGAGTGGACCCGGTGCCGCCGGTCATGCGACGGTAAAACCATCCCGTACCTCCGGGCTTCGGCTCGAAGCGAATGCTAGCGGGCCTTCGGTCGCTACGCAACCATAACAGGCGATAAGCTTGCGCGCCCAGCTTTTGCCTGGACAACTCATAGAGCGAGGGTTCGTGCATCGCTGTCAGGAAACGTGCGTAGCGGTCGGCGGCTGCCTGGGGAAGGGCGCCGGCGGGAAAATACGCTTGTGGAAGAGCCGGTTCGGCCGCAGCCAACGTCAGAGCGGTCAACCAAAGCATCCGGGAATTCATGGCTCGTGGGACGGGCGCGAGGCGCAATCCGTTCCCGGTGAGGAATCACGACGGCCAGGGTAGCCTTCCCCGGCGTCCACCAACGATCATGATCGCATACAGGCGTGCTTGGGTCCGCTCACGTCCAGGCCCTTTTGCCGGGCTTCAAATTGACGGGAAACGCCCTATGCGCGGAAGTGGCACATCCTAAAGCTTCAGGCGGATCGTCGCCAACTTGTACGAAGCTCGTATGAAGTTTCGCTCCGGGCGAATTCGCAGCTTCCAGTGGGCTGAAATCGCTACCGATAAAACGTAATAACGCTGCGCTGTCCGAGTGGTGCGTAACTCGGCCGAATGGCCGGCCGATACGTCCAGAAGACTTCGGGTCGCCACCGCGCCCAGATCGAGCCTTGAGCCTCGCGACGAAGGGTCCCCACAGCCGATGCGAACGCAATTCAATTCAAGCTAAGGCGGGGCCCTCCGTGTAAGTGCATCGGCTCGGGCTCTCGTACCAATTTCGCCGAGAGTCCGACAAATGTAGGGCTTACGCTTGCGGACCAACCTGCCCCATATGAAATTTCGGAACACTGCTCCGGTTGGGGCGTCTAATCCTTCAACTTCTTGTGAAAGGACTCCATCGTGACCAGCTTGGTGCAAGACTTGCGATACGCGTTGCGAATGCTCGCGAAGAGCCCGGGGTTTACGGCGGTTTCGGTCCTGACGCTGGCCGTCGGCGTGGGCGCCAATACCGCCATTTTCAGTTTCGTAGACGCGGCCTTGTTGAAGCCCCTTCCTTACGCGGATGCGGACCGCATCGTTCGGGTTCTCGAAAAACCGCCGGGCGGCGGCAGGAACGGGATCTCGACGCTGAATTATCTCGATTGGCGGCAGGATAACTCGGTCTTCGAATACATGGCGGCGCAGACCGGAGGTGCGGTCACGCTGACCGGCATGGGCGAACCGATCCTGTTGCGCGGAGGCCGGGCGTCGGCCTACTATTTCGAGATTTTCGGCATCAAAGCTGTGCCGGGCCGGACATTCGCGGCCGAGGAAGACCAGGTCGGAAAGGAGCACGTTGCGGTGCTCAGCCACGTGCTTTGGGAATCGCAATTCGGCGGCGATCCGAAACTGGTGGGCCGCACGATCCGCCTGGATGAGGAGCCGTACACGGTGATCGGAGTGTTGCCGGCCGGCAGCGCTTTCGACCGCGCCTACAACCAGATCTGGACCCCGCTGGCGTTTAAGCCGGAGAACATGACGCGCAATTTCCACTGGTTCGGCTGTTTCGCCAAGCTCAAACCGGGCGTCACGCTGCAGAAGGCCCGCGCGGAAATGGATGCGATCAGCGCACGGATCGCCAAGGAATATCCCGATTCCAACAAAGGCTGGGGCGTGGTGGTGGAGCGCTTTTCCGAAATCGCGATCGGCCCGCAAGTGCGCCAGGCCTTGTACGTGCTGCTGGGCGCGGTCGGTATGATCCTGGCCATCGGTTGTGCCAACATTGCGAATCTCACGCTGGCGCGCGGCGCGGCCAGAGGGCGGGAAGTGGCTTTGCGCGCAGCTCTGGGCGCGGGGCGGCAACGGCTGGTGCGCCAGTTCCTGACCGAGAACATTTTGCTCTCGGTTGCCAGCGGACTGGCCGGACTGGCCGTCGGTTATGCCACCCTGCGAGCCATGCGGGCGGCGATCCCGCCGTATACGCTGCCGCGGGAGGTGAATGTCACCATGGACACGCGCGTGCTGCTCTTCACATTGCTGCTGTCCGTGGCGACCGGTATCGCGTTCGGCCTGGCGCCGGCGCTCGGCGCGACACGAACGGACTTGACCACCGCTTTGAAAGAAGGCGCCCGCGGGTCGATCGGCGGAGCGCATGGCAGACTGCGCTGGTTGCTGGTGGTGGGCGAGGTGGCGCTGGCTTTCGTGCTACTCACCGGCGCCGGCCTGCTCATCCAGAGCTTCTTCCATATGCTTCAAGCCGACCCGGGCTTCGATTCCACTAACGTGATTACGGCCGGTATGCCGATCTCGGACAAGCGCTACCCCGACCCGGTGCGGCTGAATGCCTATTTGCGCCAGGTTCTGACTAATGTCGAAGCCATTCCCAGCGTCCGCGAAGCGGCCTTCACGTCGTCGCTGCCAATGGACGGCTGGGGCTATGGCATGCCTTTTCAGATTGCTGGCCGGCCGATCATCGACCGCGCCCACCGGCAGGCTTGTTTCTTCAAGATGGTAAGCGCGTCTTACTTTCATGCGCTTGGAATGCGGTTGCGCAAGGGCCGCGGCCTGAGCGACCGGGATGTCGCGGGCGGCCCGCCGGTGACCGTTATTAACGAGACCATGGTAAAGAAGTATTTTCCAAAGCAGGAGCCGGTCGGCCGACGGATTCTGGTGCAACAGATCGTCCCCGGAAAGACGCAGCTTGGCCCGGAGATCCCCTGGGAAGTGGTGGGAGTGGTTGCCGACGAAAAGGTGAACAGCCTGGATGATAAAGATTCGAGCGCCGGCATGTACGTCACCAACGAGCAAAGCCCGGTATATTTCGGCGGCCTGGTGGTGCGGGCTGCAATCGATCCTTCCGGTCTGAAGAAAGCTCTCCGGCAGGCCGTCGATGGCGCCGACAAATACCAGGCTCTCCCGGACATCAAAACGCTGGAACAGCTCAAATCCGAATCGGTGGCGTCGGACCGTGTTCTGGCGGTCTTGTTAGCCGTGTTCTGGCGGTCTTGTTAGCCGTGTTCGGCGGCGTTGCCCTACTGCTGGCGGCAATTGGGATTTACGGGGTGGTCTCGTACTCGGTGGCGAACCGCACGGGCGAAATGGGGATTCGCGCCGCCCTGGGAGCGAGCCCGCGGAGCCTGGTCGGTCTCGTCCTGCGTACCGGGCTCGGAATGACCGCGGCCGGGCTGCTGCTGGGAATTCTCGGCGCTCTCGGTCTGCCTCGTCTGCTGGCCACTCTGTTGATCGGTATCGGCGGCTGGAGCCCGCTCACCATGGCCGCGGTTGCCGCCATCTTGGGCGCGATCGCTCTATTGGCTTGTTACGTTCCCGCGCGCAGAGCCACCAGAATAGACCCAGTGGTGGCACTGCGGTACGAATGAAGCGTGGGGACACACGCGACAGTCTAAAGCTCGAATGGAGATGCTTCGAAGGGCGTGCTGGCGAACGCCACGACAGCAACTGACCCGGCAGTAGCTACCGATATTCACTCATAACACTGTCCACGAGCCGCGCTTGCAGCCCATGCGCGAGCCATTTTTCGAGCGCCAATGATCCGACCGCGTAGCCCAATCCAGAACGCTTCGTTCAACGCCGTTTCGGGCGAGTTCCCGTTGTAAGTGACATATCAGAGCTTTGAGCCACGACACGAGAGTTTGACGGAAGAGGT
>JBEKYD010000327.1:0-8125 GCA_049511335.1 Bryobacteraceae bacterium
TGTTTCAGAACCGGATGGCACTAACTACAGGTCGTGCGGAACCCGCGACTGGCTCAAGGTCGGCGTTCCGTCCTGTGCCATTGCACACGCCAGACCTCCCGTGGAAATCGAGGCTAGCCCAAGCGTGTTTTGACCGCGGCCAGACTGGAGCCGAGGTTGCAGTGTCGGCCAACTGGAGGCGAAAACGCCTACTCCACGCGCCGTGGAGTAGGCCTTGGGCCTGCAACTGCCGGCTTCGATTCGTCCCAGCTTACAATTGAATTTCGGGGACTCGCTTGGAGAACAAAGAAATCGCGCGCGTGCTGGCGGAGACGGCCGACCTGATGGAAATTGCCGCTGAAGACTCGTTCCGCATTCGCAGCTATCGGAACGGGGCGGCGGCGGTGGAGTCCAACCCGGACCGGATCGAGGACATTCTGCGCAATCCGGAGCGCAAGGTCACCGACATTCCCGGCATCGGCAAGGGGCTGGCGGCAGTTCTGGATCAGATTGTCAAGACCGGCTCGTGCGACCGGCGCGATCGGTTACTCGAAAAATTCCCGCCCACGGCGCTCGAGTTTCTGAAAATTCAGGGGCTGGGCCCGAAAAGCATCGCCCTCATCTTCGAGTACTTCCGCATCACCACCATCGATCAACTGGAAACCCTGTGCCGCGAGCAGAAGCTGCGCGAGCTGCCGCGCATGGGCGCGAAGCTCGAGGAAAAAGTGTTGCGCTCCATCGCGCAATATCGCGTGCGCAGCGGCCGCTACCTGCTGAGCTATGCCGAAGCCATGGCCGACGAGCTCGCCGCTGTGCTCCGCGCAGTCGATGGCGTGGAGGCCGTGACCCCCGCCGGGAGCTTGCGCCGCGGGCGGGAAACGGTCGGGGATCTCGATTTGCTGGTCACCGGCCCCCACGCGACACGCGCCCTCGAAACCTTCGTGAAGTTTCCGCGCGTGGAAGAAGTGCTGGGCCGCGGCGAAAATAAAGCCAGCGCCAAAGTGGGCCGCGAAGGTTTGCAGGTGGACGTACGCGCGTTGCCGCCCGAGAGCTTCGGCGCGGCCATGCAATACTTCACCGGCAGCAAGGACCACAACGTGGCCATCCGCACCCGCGCCGTGCGCATGGGTTTCAAGCTGAGCGAATACGGCTTGTTCCGTTCGAGCGACGACCAGCTCGTGGCCGCGGCCACCGAGGAGAGCATTTACGAAACGCTGGGGCTGCCCTGGATTCCGCCCGAGCTGCGCGAAAACTGCGGCGAAATCGAGGGTGCCGTCGAAGGCCGTTTGCCCGAGCTGGTCGAATTGAGCCAGGTGCGCGGCGACGTGCACATGCACACCACCGAGACCGATGGCCGCGCCAGCCTGGAGGAGATGGCCGAAGCGTCCCGCCAGCGCGGCTACGAGTACGTGGCCATCACCGATCATTCGAAGGCCCTCGCCATGGCCAACGGTTTGGACGAAAAACGCGCGGTGGCTTTCGCGAAAGAAGTGCGCGAACGAAATCGCGAGGGCAGCCTGGGAATTCGGGTGTTCTCAGGCATCGAGTGCGACATCTTAAAAGACGGCGCCATGGACTTGGCCAACGACGCCCTGGCCGAGCTCGACCTGGTCATCGGCAGCGTGCACAGCCACATGAATCTGGAAGCCGCGGAGATGACCGACCGGCTGCTGCGCGCGCTGGAGTGCCCCCATCTTCGGATTCTGGGCCATCCCACCGGCCGCATTCTGCTGCACCGCGATCCGTTCCCTTTCGATTTCGAACGCGTGGCTGCCGAAGCCGCGCGGCGCGGCGTCTGGCTCGAAATCAACGCCAGCCCCGAGCGCCTCGACCTTCACGGCGCGCTGATTCGCTCCGCCAAAGCCAGGGGCGCCCGCTTCACCGTTGCCACCGATGCCCACCACCCCAAGCACCTGGCCAACATGCGCTACGGCGTCACCACTGCGCGGCGCGGCTGGCTCGGCCCCAAAGACATTTTGAATACGCTGGCGGCCGCGGATTTCGCCGCCGCGATTCACGCCAAATCATGAAAATCACATCCTCCAAAAAAGTGTACGACTGCGGCCTGTTCTGGGTCAGCGAAGATAAGGCCTCCGATCCCAAAACCGGATTCCGCATCAAGCGCTCGGTAGTGCGCCATCGCGGCTCCGCCGTGATTATGGCCGTCGAGAAAAGCAAGATTCTGCTGGTGCGCCAGTTCCGCCTGCCCGCGGCAAAATATCTTTGGGAATTGCCGGCGGGCCGATTGGATCCGGGCGAAAAGCCGCTCGTAACGGCCAAGCGCGAGCTGATCGAAGAGACCGGCTACCGCGCCCGCACCTGGAAAAAGCTGGCCGCGTTTTTTGTGAGCCCCGGTTACGTGGCCGAGCGCATGACGATTTTCCTGGCGACGGATCTGACCGCCGGCGAACCGCAACCCATGGAAGACGAGCGCATCGAAACCCGCTGGTTCCCCGCTGCCGAGGTGGAGCGGATGATCGCGGCGGGCAAAATCGAAGACGCCAAAACCATGATTGGCTACTTAACTTGGAAGAACGGCAAGGTCCGCTGATCTCGAATCGCAAACCATGACCACAGCCTCGAACTCCCCGCTCTTATTTGACCCGCTTGCTTTGCGCGGCGTTACGCTGCGCAATCGCATTGCCGTATCGCCCATGTGCCAATACTCCGCCGTGGATGGTTTCGCCAACGATTGGCACCTGGTGCATTTAGGAAGCCGAGCCGTCGGCGGCGCCGGATTGGTGGTGATGGAAGCCACCGCGGTAGAGCCGCGCGGGCGCATCACGCCGTTCGATATGGGCATCTGGAAGGACGATCACGTCGATTTCCTGGCGCGCATCGCGCGGTTCCTCCAGTCCCAAGGCGCGGTGGCCGGCATTCAGTTGGCGCACGCCGGGCGCAAGGCCAGCACGGCGCGTCCTTGGGACGGCGGCAAGCTTCTGGGCGAATCCGAAGGCGGCTGGCAGCCGGTGGCGCCGAGCGCCGTTGCTTTTCACGAAGGCGATCCCGCGCCGCACGAGTTGAGCGTTGACGAAATCCACGGCATTGTCGAAGCTTTCGCGGCAGCCGCGCGCCGCGCCCTGGCGGCCGGTTTTCAACTGGTCGAGATTCACGCCGCGCATGGTTATCTGGCGCACGAGTTCCTTTCGCCCCTCAGTAACCGGCGCCAGGACCAATATGGCGGCTCGCTCGAAAACCGCATGCGCTTCGCGCTCGAAACCGTCGAAGCCGTGCGCGCCGTGTGGCCTCAAAATCTGCCGCTCTTCGTGCGTATCTCCTCCACCGATTGGGTGCCGGGAGGATGGGACATCGCCGATTCCGTCGAGCTCGCGCGCTGCCTGAAGCCGCTCGGCGTCGACCTGGTGGATTGCTCGTCGGGCGGTTCCTCGCCCGCGCAGCAGGTCCAGCTCGGCCCCGGCTACCAAGTGCCCTTCGCCGAACGCATCCGCCGCGAAGCCGGCATTCGCACCGGAGCGGTGGGCTTGATCACCAGCGCCCAACAGGCCGAACAAATCCTGCACGAGGAGAAAGCCGATCTGATCCTGCTGGCCCGCGAGTTTCTGCGCGACGCATACTTCCCGCTCCACGCCGCCCGCGAGCTGGCCGCGGAATTTCCGCCGCCGGTGCAGTATGCGCGGGCATTCTAGGCCACTCGCCAATGTTTGCCCGTGGCGCAGGGACTCATGCCTGGGACTCATGCCGACACGAGTGCCCGCGCCACGTTTCACCGATGAATGATTTAGGGTCGGGCTTGTGAGATGTCCGGGTTAATTACGCGCCGCAAGCCGCCACTTTGACGGCAACCTTGCGGCAGGAATCGACAAAGCGATAGAACGCCGGGTCCACTCGCACCACGGGTTCCGGCGCCCGCGCGACCCGTCCGTGGGTGCGGAACTCGTACTTATCGATCGAGCAAACGGCGCGTTTCCCCTCGGAGCGAAGCACCCTCCCGTAGGTCACCAAGCGCACCGGACACTTGTCGTCCAGCTTTACCGGCCAGGCGATCGAAAGCTCAATAAACGTGTCGTTTTTCATGGGTTTAGTGACCAGAAACGCCACGCCTCCGCTGCCCAGGTCAATAGTGACGCCGTCTCCCGAGTCAATCACGATATCGTTTTCGATCAGCTTGAACCGCATTTCCCGATGTAAGCCGAAGCGCATCTTTGTGCGCCGCTCGGTGATTGCCGGCACCGCCCTGGATTTCTGATTTTGCATTTCTCCGCGACTCCTCCTAATGGTCTGCGATCCATTTACTGCACGCCGCAGACCGAATCATTATCTTTATTTTTTCAATAACTTAACAGCCGGGGCGAGAAGCGAATGCCCACAGCCTGGACAGCCCTGTAAAGGCGATGGACAGCGTCGCCACAGGGCTATTCCATACCTAACACCACAGTCTTCCATTATGTCGCGGAGTGGAGGCCCTCAGGGAGCGGAAGTGATGGGAGTACGGCTGTGCGGTGTACGATGGAATACAGATTTGAAGTCGGGCCAGAACTCGCGCACGAAGTTGCCGATGGCGAAACTGCCCATGTTGGCGCTGCCCCAGCCGAAGATGGAGCGGGCGCTGCGCAGTTCCGGCGGGCTCCAAAGGGTGGCAATCGCCCAACTTCCGTAAGCGTTGGCGGCCACCGAGAAGGCGAAAATATCGTGCTCGCCGGGCCGGCGGGCTATCAACGTCCCTTTAATGACGTGGCCGGTCCGGATGAAGAAGTTCCTCACTCCGAGCCGCCGGTAAGTGGTGTCTTCTTTGTCCAGGATTCGAACCCCGTCCTCAATGGCGGCGCCCACCACAAACTGGCCGTACAGCGACGCCACCCGTTTGCCCAAGCCAAACCGGTTGTCCGGCCATTCGTTCGGCCAGTCGTGGAGTTGCTCCATGAGCGCACCGGGCACCGTCGCGGTGAAAGCTTCCAAGGTGAACATGCGCTTCCAGAAGATCGCTTTGCGGGGGTTATTCGCCGGCGAAGCCGGTTGCGCCGGCACAACGGGAGCGCCGGCGGAGGCTGCGGGAGGCGCTACTGCCGGTGAACTGGTTTCAGCGCGTAAAACCGGCGTTTCCATCGGCGCCGTTGCCTCTTGCGCATGGCCAATTCGGACCCACGCCAGTAAAGAGGCGCACACGGCTAACAAGACTATTTTCAAAAAGCCGATCCTTCTCCTCAGCACTCACGGGAGCGACCGACCGCTTAAAGCTCGCCGCTGACAAGTGACCGAACTTATTAGAGCGTCGACAAAAGTTCCCGAGACGCGAACCTTGATTGTAGTACAACTCGCCGGTATGGCGAGGGGAGTCAGGATCACTGCTGACCTTCGAGGCCGCTCAATCTGCGCTCGTGGATCTCGGCAATGCGAGCCAAGGCGCGGATATTCTCCCCATCCTGCTGCGCCACGGTTTTGAGATCTTGAACGTCCCGCGTCAAGAGCTCAAGGCTCATGGTCAGTGCCTCAAGTCGTTCGTCAATCGTCATGGCGTGACCCCATTAGTATAGCGTACGTATTTAATTAACGCTCCCTATCCGCCGCCTGGCGCAGGGCAGCAAGGGTTTGTTCCGCGGTGGCGCGCCAGGAATAGCGAGCGGCCTGGAGGGGGCCGGCGGCGGCGAGGCGGATGCGCAACTCCCGGTCGCACGCCACCCGCTCCAGGGCAATCGCTAGAGCGGCGGTATCGCCGGGCGCGAACAACACAGCCGCTTCGCCGGCTACCGTCGCCACCGGTTCCACCGCGGAGCAGGCGCAGGGGATGCCGGCGGCGAGCGCCTCGGCCACGGGCAAACCGAATCCCTCGAACGTGGATGGATAAACGAAGGCCCAGGCGCGGGCGTAGAGATCGTAGAGATCCTCACGCGGAATCCAGCCGGGAAAATCGACCGCTTCGGCCAGGCCCAGTTGGTCGCGCAGCGCGACGAGCTCGCGTGCCGCGAATCCATGTATCCCGGTCACCACCAGGCGGAACTGGGGCTGTCTGGCGCGAAATATCGCGAACGCCCGCAGCAGGCGGTCGAGGTTCTTGTGCGGATGCAGAGTGGAGACGGTGAGCAGAAATGGTTCCGGATGGCGGCGCGCGGCGAGGCTGAAACAGCGCTCGTCGGCGCCCAGGGCGACCACCCGGATGCGCGCATCCGGCAGCCGATAGAAGTGCTTCAAATCGGCTGCCGTGGCGGGCGAATCCGCCAGCAGCAGGCTCGAGACCTGCGCGGACCAGAATAGGAAGAAATTCCAAAAGGGAAGGTCGAACCAACGGAAGTGCTCGGGATGGCGTTTATGCTGCAAATCGTGGAAGACGGTGACTTGGGGGCAGGGGCAGGCGAGCGGGGCGGTGAACCCCGGGTTCAGCATCACATCCAATTCCTCCCGCAGCGCGGCCAGAGCGAGGCCGGTCTGTTCCCATAAAAGGCGCGCCGGCCGGTTGGCGGAACAGATGGGCTGAACCAGGGTGCGAAAGTTCTCGGCGCGTGGTGCCAGGGCGGAGCCGGCTTCCCGGCCGGTGAAGATGAAATAGCGGTTTGCGGAATCGATTTTCGCCAGCGCCTCGACCAGCGAACGGAGGTAGATTTCCGTGCCTCCGACGCCTCCTGGAATCAGATAGAGCGCATTGATGCCGATGCGCAAGGTGGGGCAGACCATCGTTTCTTGTGGTCTGCCGCCCGGCTCTTCTCGATGTTCCTCTACCACAGGCACTGTCTCGTGCATGGCGGACCACAAAAAACGATGGTCTGCCCCACGGCCGCTCACCGCCGCACTCGCAGACTTTGTTCGGCCATTGCCAGTGCCTCGATGGCATCCCGGTTGTGGGGGTCCAAACGCAGCGCGGTGCGGAAATCGTCGGCTGCCACTTGAGGCTGGCCCAATTTGAGGCGAACCTTACCGCGATAAACGTAGGTGACCGCGAAACTTGGGTCGATCTGCTCGGCGGTGTGCAGGGCGTCGAGCGCCTGCGGGAATTCGTCGCGCTCGGCGAACACCTTAGCGATCTGGGTATACACGTGGGCCGAACGGTCGATGGCGGCGGCCTGGCGAAATTTTTCGATCGCATCGTCGGGGCGGTTCAGGCAATCGTAGGCCAGCCCCCAATCCACCAGCAGGCCATAATCGGCCTTGCTGCCGAGCGCCGCTGCTGTTTGGAATTCCCGCGCCGCAAGGTCGCAGCGGTTTGCGTCCATGGCGGCCTGCGCCAGGTGAAAGTGCGCGCGATAGTTGTTGGGAACCTTTGCCACGCTATCGGTCCACAGTGCCACCTCATCGCCAAATAGAGCGGCGCGGGCGTGGGTGACGGCGGCGGCGGCGATCAGCACCAGGGCGCAAACCATTCCCAGGGTGCGCGGCGCCAGCCGCACGCGGAGCAGCACCTCCAGCAGGATCAGCAGCAGGCCGAGCATGGAAAAGTAGGCACGCCTTTCGGCCACCGCGTCGGCGATGGGCAGAATCGAAGAAGTGGGCGCCATCATGACGAGGTACACCAGCAGGCCAAAGGCGGCGAGGCGAAAACGCCGGCGCAGGACCCAGGCGGCCGCGAGCAATGCCACCCAGGCCGCCAGGCCGAAAATGGCGCCGCGTTCAACGAGCGAGTGCGAAATCGGGAAACGCCAGTCGATATTCAGCCAGGCGGGACAGACAAACTCCAGCACATATACGAACAGCGCGCGGCACTCGGTAAAAAAGTATTGATACCAGGTGAAATCCTTTAGCCCGAAACCGGCGTTTCCCCCGCCGCTGCCGGCAATCAGGTCCCGGAACCGGTAGAGGCCTCCCGCCGCGGCCAGGGCCAAGGGAACATAGAGCCTCCAATTGGCGCGGATGCCCGCCAGCGAGAACGCCTTTTCCGGCGCAGCGGCGTTCCACCAGAAATCGGTGAGCAGCAACAGGGCCGGCAGAACCAGGGTCTGCTCCTTGGTCAGCAGCGCGGCGCCAAACAGGGCAAAGATGGCCGCGGCCACACCCCAGGAGACGGCGGGTTTTGGGCGATAGAGAAACACGGTGTAAGCCGCCAGAGCGAAGGCGGTGCTCAGCGCTTCGCTGCGTCCGGCCAGGTAGGCGACAGCTTCGGAGTTGAGCGGGTGAAGCAGATACAGGCAGGAGCCGAAAGCGGCCATCCAGGTTCGTTTGGGGTCGCCGATGCCGGCCCATTCGAGGAGCCGCCGGAGGA
>JBEKYD010000328.1:0-8115 GCA_049511335.1 Bryobacteraceae bacterium
CCCTGCCACGGACGCGACGTGAGATCCAGTATGTGTTATTCACCTGGACAGGTTTCTGCGCCTACTGCGGGTGTCCCGCAGAGCACGCCTGCGGCCCCTAACACTTAACGTTGTAATATTAGTGCTGTATCGAAAACGCCCCGGCGCACAGCACTCGCACCTCGCCCGAAGCCTATCTCGCCGGAGCGTTTCCGATGCAGCACTAATACTTTCATGGCACGACTAAGCTCGCACGGACCCAGGGCGCTAAATTAAAAGGCCAATCGCTTCCAGCGCTTCAAGTCCGCTGAAGCAGGGGGCGAAGATCGCGGATGTCCTTCACATGCTCGAGGTCAAACACCTTGTCGGTGAGTTTCTGGCAAGCGTCGTTGCCCAAGACTGGCGTAATCAGGTCGCGCGCTTTCGCGATGATTTCCTGACGGGTCATGGGGTTGTCGGCTGTGCCGCGGACCGCCCCAACACGCTCCTTGAGAACCCTGCCGTCGGTGAGCGTAACTTCCACAACCGCCTCCCGGCGCGGCATGAGGCGCTCCAGCTCCGGGTCGGGGACAAGCCGCACCTTGGCGCGCTGACGTAGCACCGCCGGATCTTCGATTCTCGCCTTGTCGTGTGCCGATTGGAACGTGATGGTCTTGTCGATGAGCATCACGGCTACCAGGTGCTGGAGACAAATGTCGGAGATTTCGCGGTTGTTGACGATGGAGGCCTCATCGGTGGCCACCCGCACGGTCACCTGCTTGACCTGATCCGGTTCGAAGCGGTTTCGCCGTTGCAGAATCTCGATAGCGTCGATGGGCGCCTGGATGGGCGCGCCGATAGTCCATTTCTTGACATTGGTGCGAGTGATCTCATAACGCTCGCCAAGCTTCTCGACCAGCAAAGCCGGGTCGTTCTTGGGCACGAACGCCTGCAAGAAATTGTCGGTTCCGGACAGAATGTCGTCCACGCCGTTGGCGCCGGCTTCGACCAGTAGCGCAGCCGTGACCCCGTTGCGCGCGGGCATCCCGCCGAAGTCGAAAGCCTTCTCGTAATGGTCGCTGTCCCTCTGCCAGGAAGCCAGACCGGAGGCTTGCTGCGCGGCATAGGAAAGCAGCCAGCGCATCTGTTGGGCGTTCAAACCCGCTGCGCAACCGGCCGCGGCGGCACTGCCAAAAGTCCCGGCGATACCGTGCGTGCTGCGATGGGTTTCGGTCATATACTGCAGCTTGCCCAAAGTGATGGTGATGCGCGGACCGATGTCGTAACCGAGCGTTACGGCGCGCAGGAAGCGCGTTCCATCGATGCCGAACCGCTCTCCGGCCGCCAGCGCGGCGGGCACGATCGAGCAGGCGGGGTGGGTTTGCGAAGCGGGATGGGTATCGTCGGTCTCGTCGGTATGAGCGAGGATGCCGTTGGCGAGCGCCGCCTCGAGGGGCCCACAAACGACGTCTGAGGCTACTACCGTGGCCACCTTTTCGCCACCATACGCGCGCGCAAACTGAATGGCGAACCGCCCGGGCGGAAGCTGGGAACCCGAAACCATGGCGGCCAGGGTGTCGAGAACGAGCTGCTTGGCCTTCTCCACCACTTCGCCGAGAAGGAGGCGGCTGCCTGCCGCGCTCATGTAACCACTGAGCGTGGTCATGATCTGGCTGGGAGGCGCTGCCGCGCTGGATGCCATTTTCGGAAACGCCGCTGCTGCCGCAAGCATGCCGGTCCCGCACCGTAACATCCCGCGCCGCGTCAAAATCACGCCGTCGTTTAGACTCGGCATCTTGGCGTATCGGTTGTTGTTCATATCGATTCCGGCCGGCATTGTAACATCATGATCGCTCTTTCAGACCGCCTCGCTAGCCCGCGCTTTGAGAAACTCTTCCACTTCGGCCCGCGTGGGCGCACCGGCGCGGCCTCCGAAGCGCGTGACCTTGATGGCCGCGGCGGCGTTGTTCCGGTGGGCATCCGCGGTTCTTTAGTTTGCCAGCGCATCCCACAACCGCGCGGCCCGCTCCACCACGAAATCGCGGTCTTGGGGCAGTACGAATCTCTGGCGGATCAGCTCATCGGCCGCGCGAGTCACTCGCTCGATGTAGATCTCGCGGCTGGCGTACCGCTCGGCAATGGACGGGCGCGGATCGTGCACGGCCGTGCGCGCCTGCTTGGTTTTCGCGAGCGGGAAGGTGGATCCGTAGAACTCCGCAATTTGATCGGGAGCGCCGCGCTCCGGGGAGCGCAGGTTCCAACCGGTCAGCGTCGCCAGGGGAACTGCGACCTCCGGCAAGCGGACGCCTCCCAGATCGATCCCATCCGAATCTACCTGCGGCACCAGCACGGGAAACGCGCCGGTCACCTTCGGCGGCTCTTCCAGAATCACGCCTTGCGA
Organism: Bryobacteraceae bacterium; assembly: GCA_049511335.1. Classification (GTDB taxonomy): domain Bacteria; phylum Acidobacteriota; class Terriglobia; order Bryobacterales; family Bryobacteraceae; genus JBEKYD01. The sequence continues at coordinate 2,360 of JBEKYD010000328.1, forward strand.
TTGGAACTGGGGCCCGAAATCCAGCCGCCGCGCCACGCGCGGATGTTGCGGCGTTTCGACGCCCGGAATCGCGGGGAACTTCAAACCGGCGAGACCCGTCAACTGGCCCTCCGCGATGCGCGGGTAGACCGAAGGCGGCGGCGCAACTCCATCCTGAATCCATGCCTCCAGATCGGCCAGCAGCGCGCGTTGCACGGGACGATGATCGACCACGTTGATGGTATACGCCGTGCCTTGTTTTGCGAGCGGCAGCGCGCGCGGAAAATGCTGCACGCCGGCGATGAAGTAGATCCGCGTGTCTGGCGAAATGGGCGCGTCGCGCTTGCCATCGGCGGTGATGTGGATCAGCGAAGCGGCGCGACCCCAGTATTCCGAGGAATCGTTGGTGAAGAAAATCTTCGGCTGCACGCGCGCGGCGCGGGCGCGGTCGAGCAATCCGCCGCTCTTGCCCGTCACCGGATCGGTTTCATCCGTGTCGGTGAACGGAAAAGCGTCGGTAGGATAAAAGACGTTGATGTACGGCCATCCGTCGCGCGAAGGTTGCGCATAGCGAAAGTTGAAGCTGCCGCGTCCGGCGCCCGCGACATCGGCCCACACGCCATCGAAAACCTTGCGGCCGTTCTCATCGGCATTGAATCCGTCGTAGACGAACTCGCGCAGCCAGCGGCCGCTTTGCGAAATGCCGAAGCCGATGGCCCGTTTGACGGCGGGACGCGGTCCGCTCCAACCGCTGACTTCGCCGCCATACTTCAGAAACGAAATGAAGTCGCGGACGGCGGCCAGGCCCGTGCCCGCCACCACTGGGTCCCTGCCCTGGTAGACGAGCTCGTAGAGCATGCCGGCTTCGAAACCGTTTCGCATCTCCACAGAATGGCCGTCCGCCGACAACGAATAGTTCGCCGCCGTAATCTGCCGCGGAGCGCCATCGGTTCCGCCGCGTACGTATAGCGCGACCGCCTTGCCTACCGGAATCGCGTCTTGATTGCGGTCGCCGAGCGGCATCGCGGTCACGCTTTTTTCGGGCGTAAACTCGGATCGCACCAGCCCGTCGCTGGGCGCATCGGCGCGATAGTGCGGCGCGGTGAAATGCAGCGCAGTCTTGTTCGACGCCGGTATATCCCATTCCCATCCGAGCCATACCAGCGTGAAGCCTTGCCGCATGACCCACTCGTCGCCGTAGTCGTTGGCGCCGCGCGCAAAGGCGAAACGGTTGAGCATGCCTTTGCCGCCGCGATTGGAAACTTCGAACAGCACGGTGTCGTTGCTCTTGGCGCTATCGGTGGGCTGGAGGATGTAGAAATCCGCCGTGCATTCCGCTTCTCCCGCGGCGTTGAGCTCGGCCAGGTCGAGATCGCGCACGATGCGGTTGGCGGCGAGCTTCGGATTCATGCCGAAATCGACGCGCCCCACAATGCGTTCGTAAGCGCCGCCGAGGACGGGCGTGCGTTCTAAAATTTCCACGCTGCGCACCGCGGCGCCGGCCACATTTGCCTGCAGCAGAAGGCAAACCAGACTCGGAAGAGAAAGATAGCGGCAAATCATAAGGTCGAGTCTACCAGGCGTGGCCGGCTAAGTGCGCCTGGGTGCTTAACTGCAAGTGGCGCGGGCAGAATGCCGGTCCACGATGCCCTGGCGGGTTGGGTTGGGGGATTGAAAAAACAAATTGCGGCATAGCTTTGTGCATTTTATGCCTATTCTTGTTGGTGGTGCAGCAAGGTTTCGGGATGAGTCCCGGCAGGCAGGAGTGCCCGGCAGGAGTGCCGGCAGGAGTGCCTGGCACGGGTGCCCGCGCCACTTTGTTTACCCTGACTGGCGAGTTCCTCCCTCGACCATGGTAGAACGGCGGCAATGGGTTGTTTTTGGCTGGCGGTTTGTTTTCAGTGGATTACGGGGCTGAATGGGGCGTGACCGGGGTTTTGGAGGCGGTGAGCAGCGATGGCTATTTCCCGCTAACCGGGTGACAGCGAAGCGTTTGGTTGAGGCTGGGCTCGACATTCATATACGCCAGCGGTGCCCGGAGCCGGAATTTGGCCGCGGAGCCTTCCTATCTCTGATTGGCCGGTCGGAAAAGTGGAAACACGTAGCCTATCACTGGCTTTCTGTCACTGGCTTTCTTGTCACTGGCTTTCTACGTAGCCTGTCACTGGCTTTCTATAATGTCACTGGCTTTCTACGTGCGAGTCAGTCGGCACCACCCGTTGCTTCCACAAACATCGGCTCGTCGGGTCGAACCCGCTGCCGCCGAAAGACATAGCCCGAATGATGACCGATGTACCGCCCGTCGTGGGACCGACCTGCAATGATCTCGTGCGAGCAGGCGAGAAGCAAGTGCTTGTCGTTAGTCGCCAGAGACCGGAGTTCTTTTAAGAAGCGGGCGACGTCTTTGTTCGGCTCTGTAACTTCATAAACGTCGAAGATCCTGTACTGCGTATAGCTTTGCCCAGCGGCTATCGCTGGGCCCTCTGAAACCCGCCTGATCCGGCGAAAGTGCGGGATCTCTGGAAGCGAAATCTGTTTTGATAAATGCACTTCCTTTAGCTCTTCCTGGAGCTCGCGTCGAAGGCAAGCGCCTGCGTCCTCTCTCTCTGTCCCTTCATCGAACCAACGCAAAAGAGACAGAAGGCGTCGGCGGGGCAGGAACCCTCGGAGATCGTCTCTCATGTCGGGACTGACGACTTGCGGGCGGAACTGAAGTTCGTCGAGCCGAGGCACGGCGCCACTCAGGTACTTATAGACGCCGCCAAAGGGTCCGAAAGACTCTCTGCGGTGGAGGCTTCGAATCAAAAGGTAGGAATCGCTCTCCGCGATCCGCAGAAGGGCAGAGAAGGAGACACGCATCTCAGTTCCAGGCTTGATGATTTTGGTGGGCATCAGCCGGAGCCTCCAAAGGCGTTCCCGGAGGGCATGGTCGAGGAACGCCGCTAGTATGTGCCCAGCTACCCCCTCCTCGAACAACGGCCACTCCTTCCCGGTCGCGCCTTGTGGGGTTGCCTCAATCTAGCGAAGTTGTCCGCGCGCGCAGCCGCTCTGGAAATAACTGCCATCTCACCCGGAATTCTATCCCGCCTAAACCAGGAAACTTCTATTGGCCGGCGCAGCGAAACCCGACTCCGTTGCTCCGGCCGTCCATTCCGCCCTCGTGACGATTCGACGCCCGCACGAAGCTTGCGAGGCTCCCCCAGAGTCCGCCACGCACAACTCGGAATTGCCCCTGAAATGGCCCCGTTGGATCATCCGGGCTGTCGTCCCGCGCGTAGTAGTTGGCGTCATACCAATCTGCCGTAAACTGCGCTACGTTCCCGAGCATGTCGTACAGGCCCCACAGATTCGGCTCTTTCTGACCGACGCGATGCGGACCATTACCATTTTGGAGCAATCGCCTGACCGCATTCGCCCCCTCGGCCCGGAGTATCTGAGCAGCATCCATATGCTCCTTTCCACTGTTGTCAGCGTACCAGGCGATTGTATCGAGATTTCCGTATCGCGCACCTGTTGTGGCCGCCCGTGCAGCGTACTCCCACTCCGCTTCTGTCGGCAAACGCTTTCCCGCCCATTCGCAAAACTGGCGCGCCTCTCCCCAAGTCACCAGTACCACCGGTGTATCATCGTCGCCGCTGGCCTCGTTCAGATCACGTCCTTGCAAGTCGGCGATTGGCAGCGCGGGTGTGCCAGTAGATGCTCGATATCGTTTCCATGCCCCGACTGTGACCACTGTCTTCCCCATCCAAAAGCCCTTGGTGATAGTCACTTGGTGAGCAGGCTTTTCATTGTCGTAGCACTCGTTATCCCCCGGTGAGCAACCCATCATGAACGTCCCCGGCGGAATCCACACGTAATCGAGTCCATCCTTGGGATTCACCTTTACCTCGCCGGTCTGCGGCACGGCCTGAGCACCGCTCAGAGTGAAATTGATGTCGATCTTGGTTTCTACAGTCACCGGTTTGCCTTCTAATAGGACAGGCCGGTAGACCCACTGCTTCACTGCCTCCACAGCGGCGGGAGCCAAAAAGGGATGACCGCTAATTACCTTTAGGTCGGCGATCCTGCCATCAATGCCAATGGTGGCGCCGAGTGTGACCACGCCTTCAATCCTGGCGCTTTTCGCTGACGGCGGATACACCGGCTGAACCCGGCGAATCAGATTGGCAGCTTGGACGTCGCCTCCGACCCGAATAGAAGAAGGCGCTGAGGCCGGTGGACTACTGCCGGCAATAGGGCCTGGCGGAACCGGCGTGGAAGTCGTCAACCGCGCCAGGTCTCGTTCCGCAAGATCCGAAAACTGTCCGGTCGGGTATCTGCGAAGATACAACCGCAAACTCTCCGCATCGCTCTTGTCAACCGCGCTCCAGTAGGCGATTTCGGCCTGGGCGGCGGTATCCGCCGAGCCCGTCGGCACCCTCGCCCCGCTCGGCTCCGCGGCGGCAATCTCTGCCGCCTTGCCGACAAACACGAAGTCCCCCATGTCGTGGCCCGAATAAGGTACCGCGGAAAAGTGCGGGGTCTGCCTGGAACTCCCGCCTACCGGTTCCCGTACGTATCGATCAAACAAATCCTCCGCGCTAAATGGCGTCCCTTCGAGTGCGCGAAGGCCACGCAAAACCGCGTTGGTGAAAATGGAATGGCCGATCGCGCCGCCATCGGCCACTGGCTCATCTCCGCCGCTCGCAATAAAGGTCCGTGATTTCGAAGCCATCATTTTCTGCAAGTAGATGCCGTGATCGCTCGGGTTGCTGGTCATGTTGGGATCGCGCGTGCGTGCTAGGTCTCCCGAATAGCAACTGTCGGATACCACCAGCACGTGTCGGGCCGGCAAGGCTCGCAGCGCGGTGGCGAGATCGTCGCTGCTGATCCAGTTGACCGGCGAATTGTCGCTATCAACCGGCAGCCAATAAGCCCTTTGCGCGTCGCGGTCCATTTGGCCGTGGCCGGCATAGTAAATCAGCAGATTGTCGTTCTCGTGCAGCAGGCTACGATATTGGTTCAGAGTACGGAGGATGGCGCCGCGAGTCGCTTCGCCGTTCAGCAGCAGTTTTGTGCTGAAGTCGTATCCGTCGCGGAGCACCGCCTCCATGGAACGGGCGTCAAGAACCGCGGTTCCTAAGTGCGGAAGCGAAGCATACTCATCGATGCCGACGACTAGGGCGTAATAACTCCCTGTAGAGGCAGCGAGCGATGCTGCGGGTGGGCGAGCAGTGACTCCGCGGTGCGGCTGCTGCGCCACGCCAAGCGTCAGCCCCAGCGCCAAAATCGCGACCCCCCGCGGTGCAATCGTCAGTCCAGCTTGCAACACGGTCCCCCTCCGAGCGATTGTACCGCGGAAAACCAGGGACAGGGAAAACCAGGGACGGGAAAACCAGGGACAGTAACCCCTGCGCCGAGTTCCTGAGAGCACTGCGGCCCGTCGGCCAGTGCCTCAGTGCATGCCACGAGGTGTCTGCGGTGTCGCCCACGGAGGAAGCGGGTCGCCGCCCTTCCAAATTGCGGCGCGCCGGGAACACCGGTAGGCCGACGCTTCCAGGGCGCTGGCGCGGTTCTAATGGACCGAAATCGTCACTGCGTTGCTCGTGAGATTGCCGCCTACGATAAAGACAGGGACATGTCCCGAGATAGACGGGGGCACGACGGCGTTGATCTGCCACAGGCCGGGATACTGCGAAATCTGGCCGCTAAACTGAATCTGGGCAGGGAGTGTCGGCGGAATTCCGCGGTGAGTGGCAAAAAGGAGGCGGGTGCCAGGATGGCCTTACACCCCGCCT
>JBEKYD010000329.1:0-8106 GCA_049511335.1 Bryobacteraceae bacterium
TGGGCAGTTGTCGCCGGTGGTCGTGTGCCGTCGCCAGGAGCGATACGAGCTGATCGATGGTTTCAAACGCTTGGGCGCCGCGCGCGGTCTGGCGCAGATGCCGCATCTGTCGGCCCGGCTCACCAAGCGGCCCAGATGTGCCGCAAGCGTGGCCGCATTGTCCTGGTGGGTGTTACTGGCCTTGATCTCTCCCGCGACGACTTCTATAAGAAGGAACTTTCATTTCAGGTTTCCTGCTCGTACGGTCCTGGTCGCTACGACCCGGCTTACGAGGATAAGGGCCAGGACTATCCAATCGCCTTTGTACGCTGGACCGCGCAACGCAATTTTGAAGCGGTCCTGGATTTGCTCGCCGATGGCCGCCTTGATGTAAAACCTCTCGTTACTCACCGATTCCCGTTCGACCAGGCAGAGAAGGCATATGCCCTTCTCCTCAGCGACGAGCCCTACCTCGGGATTCTCCTGGAGTACCCAACTGAAGGCGAAAGCCCGAGTGAGGAACTCACCCAGAAGACGATCCGCGTCATGCCGTCCAGGCCACCGACACGTGCTCCGGTGGTAAATGTCATCGGGGCCGGCGGATATGCTACTAAAACCCTGTTGCCTGCGTTCCAGAGGACGGAAATCAGGTTCAGGACCATCGCCTCCAGAGGGGGGCTCACGGCCGCCCACGCTGCTCGGAAATTTGGCTTTGAAAATGCAAGCACAGACGTGGAGGAGACTGTCAGCGATTCCGAGGCGGACGTATTGGTCATTGCGACGCACCACGATTCGCATGCACGGTACGTGTGCGATGCCCTCCGCGCGGGAAAGCACGTATTTGTCGAAAAGCCTCTAGCGCTCTGCGAGAACGAAATGGCCGAAATCGAAAGCCTTTATCGTTCTTTGGCTTGTCCTCCGCTTCTGATGGTGGGCTTCAACCGCAGGTTCGCTCCACAAATAGTGAAGGCGAAGGAGTTGCTGACCGGCCTCCGCGGGCCGAAGGCGCTGGTTTACACCGTCAACGCCGGAGCAATTCCACCGGAGCACTGGACGCAGGATCCATCTGTCGGTGGCGGTCGCATTCTCGGGGAGGCGTGTCACTTCATCGATCTGCTGCGCCACTTGGCCGGTTCTCCAATTACGAGTATCGAAACGGCAAAACTTACGGGCGATACCGTCACAATCACACTCAAGTTTGCTGACGCCTCTATCGGTTCGGTTCACTATTTTGCCAATGGCCATCGCTCGGTACCCAAGGAGAGGCTGGAAGTGTTCTGCGGCGGCCGCATCTTGCAAATCGACAACTTCCGCCGTCTGAAGGCTTACGGCTGGCGCGGGTTCAGCAAAATGAATCTCTGGCGGCAAGACAAGGGAGCCGAGCGAGCGATCTCGGCCTTCGTAAATACCGTTCGATCCGGCGGCCCAGCGCCCATTCCATTCGAGGAACTCTGTGAGGTCACGCGGGCTACACTGGCAGCGGCCCGCTGACATTCTCCGGTGATTCTTGCTACGAACCTTTCACACAGTTCGGTATCTGAAGCCCAGCCAGATCTACTATCGTTTGGTGCGTCGCCGTCCAGTGCTGTTCCGCGGGCCGACTCCTTCGCTCCGCCCGTGTCAGGGCCGTTGGACTCCATCGATCCCTCGGGCCTCTGCCCGCACAGGCCCGAACCGCTTTCGCCTTCTGAATCAAGAACGCGAAATCCGGACGTGGAATGATCGGGGAATACCAGAGCTGTGGCTCTACAATCTCCATTATCACGAGTGCCCGGATCTGAGCCTAATCGAATCTTGGCTGGCAGAGAATCCGGTGCATGCCGCTGGTACCGGCTGGGAGCCCTACCCGCTCTCCCTGCGTATTGTCAATTGGGTCAAGTGGCTTCTGAACGGCAACGCGCTCCCCCAGGTCGCACTGGAAAGCCTCGCAATTCAGGCCGCGCACCTGGAGAGCGTGCTTGAGTACGACATACTCGCAAACCACCTTCTCGCCAACGCCAAGGCCCTTGTCTTTGCTGGTACGATTTTTCAGGGCGGTATCGCCGAAAAGTGGCTCCGAAACGGCTTGGATATCTTCGAACGGCAGATTCCTGAACAGATACTCCCTGACGCCGCTCATTTCGAACGTTCGCCTATGTACCACAGCCTGTGCGCGGAGGATTTGCTGGATCTTACGAATTTAGGCGAAGCCTATCCGGGTCTTTTACCGAACTGGCGTGAAACTGCCGCCCGCATGCTGGGTTGGCTTCGCACAGCATTGCATCCGGATGGCAGGATAGCTTTTTTCAATGATTCCACGTTCGGCGCGGCGCCCGAGCCGGACGCGATTTTCGCCTACGGCACGCGTCTGGGCATCTCTGAGACTGTTCCTATTTCCAGAGACAGCGGTTACATCCGGCTCGAAAATGGACCAACCCTAGTCTTGTTTGACGCAGCTCCCATTGGCCCAGATTACCAACCAGAGCACGCTCACGCGGATACCCTGTCTTTCGAACTTTCACACCGCGGACGTAGGGTCCTCGTCAACTCTGGGACGTCAAATTACGAAATGGGACCCCGCCGACAGTGGGAACGGGGCACTGCCGCTCACAACACCGTTCGAGTCGACGGCCAGGATTCGAGTGAAGTATGGAAGACGTTTCGGGTGGCCCGTAGAGCCTATCCGATTCAAGTGAAGACTGATGGAAGATCCTACGCCGAGGCAGCCCACGATGGCTATAGGCGCTTAAGACCGCCGGTGATTCATCGCCGTCGCCTCGAATTGCTTCCGCACCTCCTGACAGTGACCGATTCAATCGAGGGCCTAGGAAATCATGAAGTCGAGGTTTTCTTTCATGTCCATCCGGATGCTGAAGTTGAAATCGATCTCGATCCAAACCTGACCAAAATCGTTGAAAAAACGACTTACCATCCAGGATTTAACCTTTCAACTCCTAAAAACACCGTAGTCGGCCGATACCGTGGGCCATGCCCCGCGGTCTTCACTTCTCGCGTGGCTTTAGCATGAGCGTTCGGCCAACGAACTGACCCGGCGAACCAGATCTTCATTTTTCCGTTCAATCACTATGCGGTTGCTGCTGATATTTCAGCACTTCTTTCCCGAGACCGGTGCAACCCAGAACCGCGGGATGTCGCTTGCGGAGTTCTTTACGGAGCGAGGTCATGACGTGCACGTCATCGCAGCGAAGCCTAACCACCCAGAGGGCGTGATTTGGCTTGAATACAGGGGGAGTCTATTCACGAAGAGGAAAGTTCGGGGCTTCTCCGTTACCTACACATGGATATTTACTCGGCCTGCCAAGAGTGTCGGCAACCGAACAGTCTCATATCTTTCGTTCATGGTCATGGCGATACTTGCAGGCATTGGCTTGCACAGGCGATTTGACGTTGTTCTGGCATCTTCTCCACCGCCGTTCTTGGGGGTCTCGGGTTGGATTCTTGCTCGACTAACGGGCGCCAGACTCGTATTCGATGTGCGGGACCTCTGGCCGGGACTCGCAGTAGCTCTCGGGGAGTTGAAGAACCCAGGCGCAATTTGGCTTGCTGAACGGTTGGAACGATTTCTATATAAACGGGCCGACGCCATCACCGCTGTGACTCGGCCGTTCTGTGAGGAGATATCCAAGGTTGTGGGCGCGCACAAGCCGGTGCGTTTGGTGATGAACGGCACTACCCCCGAGTTTTTGAGCTCTGACGGTTCTCGGCAGGTCACACGCAGGTCGAGGGGATGGGAAGGTCGATTTGTTGTGATGTATGCCGGGAATATTGGAGTGTGCCAGGGGCTGTCGCACATTTTGAGGGCCGCTAGACTACTTGAGGCCAGGGCGCCGGACGTCTTATTTCAAATCGTGGGTAATGGCCCTCGCAAGGCGCAGTTGGCCTGTGAGTTTAGAGGTTTGGGGCTGAGTAATTTGGAACTCCTCGATAGGGTGCCGCTTCTCGACGCGATTGCCTTAATGGCGGGTGCTGATGCTCTTCTGGTTCCCTTGGCTGCCAACGAGAAGTGCGAGCAGTTCATACCGTCCAAACTATTCGACTCCATGGCGATTGGACGGCCGGTCCTGCTGTCAGTTGGCGGAGAAGCAAAGAGGATACTTGAGGAGGCGGATGCCGGAGTATACTATGCGGCCGAGGACCCGCAAGCCTTGGCAGACGCGATCGTTTGCCTGCGCGATGATCGCGGGCTGGCCGCCAAACTGGGTGTGAATGGGCGGCAGTACGTAGGAAGGTGCGGCCTGAGATCCCAGCAGATTGAGGCACTTGATACCCTGTTGCGCACACCGGCTAATCTCGATGCGGTTGCGAACAATGTGCAGATTTGTGAGCCCAGCAGCAAAGCGATTCTTACGAATACGCAAGACAACCAGCCCGTTCCCATAAAAGTGCTTGAATCGAAATCAGGTCAAACAAAGGCCGCAAGAAACGGCGCATAACCCAAGTCAGGACCGAATCCTAATGTCTACTGCTGCACGTCAAACCACGAGTCGTACTTCGTCCCCGGTGAAGAGCGTGATTACCGAAGGCGTGGCCGCCCGCCGATCCGCCTATTCGCCGGCCTATATGACCGCAACTCTGGCAACTTCGGACTTTTGGCTGTTGATCGCAGCCGTTGTGGCAGGCTTCGCTCTTTGGCGCCTCGTCAATCCGACAATCCCGCCACTCCAGATGGAGATGCTCCTCTTGCCGCTGTGCTGCGTGGGCGTGTTTGCGTGCACGGGCCAGTATCCCGGCATTGGCCTGACCGCAGTCGAACACATGCGCCGCATCTGCAGGGGGATTAGCGTTGTCTATCTGCTGTTCCTCTTAGCCATGTTTTTGGCGAAGGATCTATGGGTCGGCTCTCGGGGCTCTCTGCTGGTGGCATGGGCTCTCTCCCTGGTTCTGGTCGCCCTCGGGCGCTGCCTAGCCATGCACATGATGGCCCGCCGGCCGTGGTGGGGCATACCGGTTTTGGTGATTGGGGCCGGACCCACGGGACGTGCCACAGTTCGCAACCTCAACGCGAACCGGGTTCTAGGATATCGGCCCGTGGCATGCCTGGATGACGATCCGCAAAAGCACGCCATGTGTGACGGCGTCCCGGTTGCCGGAACGCTCGATGACGCCGCCTCGGTTGCGCGCGATTTCGGCGTTGGCTACGCCATCTTCGCCATCCCCGAGATGCCGAATGAGCGGCTGGTATACTATCTGCGCCGCTGGAGAAGGATTTTCCCAAGAATCCTGATTGTGTCCGATCTGACCGGCGTCAGCACCCGTTGGACCGAACCCAGGGATTTGGGCGGAATGATTGGTTTCGAAACCCATCAAAAGCTGTTGAACCCCATCGCCCAGTGGATCAAGCGGACCCTCGACCTGGTCGCCGCATCCTTCGGGCTGTTGGTTTGTGCGCCCTTGTTGGGCCTGTGCGCGTTATGGATTCGGAAAGCCAGCCGGGGAAACCCCTTCTATACCCAGGAGAGGGAAGGGCGTGACGGAACCACTTTGCGCATCCTGAAACTCCGCACCATGTTCCCCAATGCAGACCAGATGTTAGAGTCGCACCTTGCTGGGAATCCATGGGCACGGGAAGAGTGGGACCAGTTCTGCAAACTGAAGCAGGATCCCAGAATCCTGCCAGGAGTTGGTCATTTTCTGCGCAAGACCAGCCTGGATGAGCTGCCCCAGCTCTGGAACGTTCTGAAGGGTGAGATGAGTCTGGTGGGACCGCGGCCGTTCCCCGCGTACCACAACGCGCGTTTCGACCCGGAATTCCTCCAGGTCCGCATACAGGTTCGCCCGGGCTTGACCGGACTGTGGCAGGTTTCCGCACGGAGCGACGGGGACCTGGAGATCCAACAATCGTTAGATAGCTATTACATCCGCAACTGGTCGCTGTGGCTCGATATCTACATTCTGGCTCGCACGGTCAGAGCCGTGCTCGCCCCGCGCGGGTCGTACTGATGGCCCGCGGCCGGCGCGGATGCATTTTCCCATAAAGACTGAGACCGCGAATTGAAAAGCGAGAAACCCGAGAACAATCAGCGTGGCTTTCATCCAATCTTCCTCCGGCGCATACAAACCTATCGGCCGGAATCTCAAATCCTTGCACTTGATTAGTGGAAAAGTGACGGCAAAATTCTCACACATCCGCCGGGAACTGGTCCACATGCCTGGGTCTAATGGCGCCTGAAGAATTGGTCTTCCCCGCTGCTATCTCGCGAGCCGTACTCCGCATCACTGCCTGGATCTGGCTTGCACTTCTGATCGTTGGATCCTTGCAGCCGACCCGCCCCGGCATCGTCAAGGGAAATCATCGGCCAATCCACTATGTGGCCTTTGCGGGAGCCGTAATCCTGCTTTTCTCCCTGTCCCGCACGCGCCGTCAGGAAATCCAGGGAGCCCTCGCCACATTCTTCTTAGGCTTCTCCCTCGAATTCCTACAACATCTGATCTATCGGAGCCACGTGGAGTGGCGCGACATCGCTGACGACGGCATTGCCATCCTCTTGGCCTTCGCTCTCTACCTTCTGACCGGCGCATGGAAGCCCGCGCCTGACCCGCGATCTTAAGAGTTGGCACCTCAATCGGTCCAGGGTTCCCCAAAAAAACATGAAATACTTTCTTGTTGTCGGCGCCCGCCCCAACTTCATGAAGATCGCGCCAATCCACCAGGCGTTCGCCTCGAGGGGAAATGGGCATCCGCCCGCCGATCTATTCCTAGTCCACACAGGGCAGCATTATAGCCGGAACATGTCGGAGGACTTCTTCCTCGACCTTGGCATTCCCGAGCCAGACATTAACCTGGAGGTGGGCTCAGGCTCACACGCCGAGCAGACCGCGCGCATCATGATGGCGTTTGAGCCGGCATGTTTAGAGCATCGCCCGGATTGGGTGATCGTCGTCGGAGACGTGAACTCGACGCTCGCCTGTGCTCTCACCGCCAAAAAACTCGGTGTCCGTGTTGCTCACGTCGAAGCGGGACTGCGCTCACGGGACATGTCCATGCCGGAAGAGATCAACCGCATTTGCACCGATGTCATTTCGGACCTGCTGTTCACAACCGACGCCATGGCGGTCGAGAACCTGCGCAACGAAGGCATCCCCGGCGCCAAGATCCACTTCGTCGGCAACACAATGATCGATACCCTGCGTCAGCAGATCGATCTGGCCCGCCAACTGCCACTGCCGGACGGCCTGGTACCGGGGCAGTATGCTGTCCTCACCCTGCATCGTCCCGCCAACGTGGACTCCCCCGACCGCCTGGCCCCCATCCTCGGGGCAATCAATGCCATCGCCGGCCGCATTCCGGTCGTTTTTCCGGTCCACCCCCGTACGGCGCAACGGCTGAAGGATATCGAACTCCAATCCGGCATCCGAATCGTCGAGCCGATGAGCTATCTGCCATTCCTCGGCTTGCTTGCGCACTCGCGTATGGTTCTCACCGACAGCGGAGGCATCCAGGAAGAGACCACCGTGTTAGGTGTCCCCTGTCTCACAATGCGTCCGAATACGGAGCGCCCGATCACGTGCGAGATCGGAACCAATGTCCTGGTCGGAACCGACCCGAAGCGTATCCTGCACGAAGCCAATTCAATTCTCGACGGCAACGCCCGTTCGGGACGCATCCCGGAGAAATGGGACGGCCACGCCGCCGAACGAATCGTAGACGTACTCCTCAATCAACCCGTACAAGATCCCTCCATCGCCTGCGCGTGATGTTTTCCGCTGTGTGGTTTGCATCGTGATCGGCTCCCTGCTCCCCGCCGCCTCTCCCGTGATGGTCGCTATCGGCCGCCTCCACATCTGGGACAAACTGCAACATTTCGGCGCCTACCTGGCCCTGTCATTTCTGCCGGTGATCGGATTCCGGCACAGGCGCCGAGGAATCATGGCAGGCCTCTCGATGTTCGTCCTCGGAGTTCTCCTCGAAGCCGGCCAACACTTCTCGCCCGGCCGCTCCGTGGAACTCGGGGACGTCATTGCCAACGGTGTTGGGGTCAGTTGCGGCGCACTCTTGGGCCTTCCGTTTCGCACGCTGATTGCGATTCTCTGAGCCGCGCCTAATTCCCCCCTGCGTGGCTGATTCTCCTCACACTTGGTTCTTTCGTTGCGACTCACCGCGCCAGAGGTGTGTCCGCTCACCCCACC
>JBEKYD010000330.1:0-8096 GCA_049511335.1 Bryobacteraceae bacterium
AGGGTTTCGGCTTCGGCAAGATTCCCGGCGGCGAGGAGCGCCTGGGCGAGAAGCGCTTCGGCGGAGGCAATCTCGGGTTCGGGCGCGCAGGGGTGCGCGCGCCAGAGGGCGACGAGTTCGTGGCCATCGGCCATGGCAAGCTTGGGACGGCCCGCCGCGAGGTTGAGTTCGGCACGCTCGGCGAGTAATTGTCGCTTCAGGATGGGCGCGAGCCCTGGCTCCGCGGGCAGTTCGGCGAAACCTTCCTGCGGCCGGCCGAGTTGGCGCAGCACGCCGGCAAGCTTGATGCGGTATTCGGTCGCAACGGGAATGGCGCCGCCCGATTCGAGCTGAGCGATGCCCTCGCGCAGGAGCTCGACGGCAAGCGTGGATTCGCCGGCACGCCACAAGTCGTAACCGAGGTTGGCAACGTTCTCCCAGCCCAGGTTGCGGCGAGAGTCCGCGGTCTTGGCGGAACGGTAGAGAGCGGCGGCTTGTTTGGCGACGGCCAGGCCGGCATCGGTTTCGCCCAGATTCAGACGGCATGCGGCCTGGACGCGCAGCAGGCGGGCGCGCCTCAATGCGTCCGATTTCGGCGGAAGCGCTTTCAGTCCCCGGTCGATCTCGCCCAGCGCGGTTTGAAAAGCGCCGCTGTGCTGGTGGATTTGGGCGAGCATGGTGAATGTGGCGGAGGGCCCAGTAAGGTCGCCGCCGGTCGTCTTTTGCTTTTCCAATATGGCGACGGCGCTCGCATAGGCCGGCCCGATCGCGGCGGGATGATGGCGGAAGCAGGAAACCAGATGCAGGCCGCACCAGGTGTTGGCGGCAAGGCTCGGGTTGGCGGCGAGCTCGCCTTCGAACTCCAGGCACTTGCGGTAGTGCATCTCGGCCGAGGGCCAATCCCCGACATTCGCATACCCGGAGCCGAGGGCCTGGTGACAGGCGGCGATGGTGAAGGCGTTATCCTTGCCGGACGCGACCGCGCGCGCCAGCATGGCCTCGTGCAGCTCGATTTCTTGGTAGAACTCGGCCCGGCCGTGACAAGCCTCGGCATCTTCGGCGATCTGCATGATGCGCTTGTGCTCGAGCAACAAGCGGCCGGCGGGCGTCCCAAGAATGAGATGGAAAAGCATGCTGCCGTCGCAGTAGCCGAGCGGGATCAGGTTGCCCAAGGCTAAGGCGAAGGCGAGGCGCGCGTTCAGAGCCGGGATCCACCAGTACTGCTGCCAGGCGGTTCCGGGCAGGAGGAAAAACGCGTCCAGACAAACCAGGCAGGTCAAAACGTTGGCGATGGGGCCGGCGGCAATGACGGCAATCTCGTTCCAGCGCAGATTGCGATCGGAAACCGGAACTGCGCCCATATATCCCCCGAACTCGAACAGACGCGCCAGATCGAAGCGGAATCGGAACCGAGCGCCGTCCCGCCAGAAGGTGAAAGGCCCGATCGAGATCACCCGCAGCTTAAAGCCTACCGCCCAGGCGGCGAGCGCGTGCCCGGACTCATGCAGGCTGGTGGCAAGGAGAACAAACAGGAAGAACCAGAGCCAATACGCCTGACCCCGATGCAAGCCGGGCATGCCGGCGCGATGAGCGTGGATGGCAAACCAGGCGCTCGACCAGAACACCGCCACCCATACGACGATGCCCATCACGATCGGCTGCAGTTTCGACTTTCGTTTGGATAACCAGAAATCCGTAGTCGGCTTCACGGTGGCGGGCGTGGCCGGCGGAGCGGCGCTGGAGGAGGAGGCGGTGAAAAAACGCAGGCCGATAGCGCCGGCGATGGTGATCCAGGGGAACCCCAAAACCAGCAGACCGGAGGCGAAAATGCCAACCGGGCGGCACCAGCCCTTATTTCGCTTCAAGCCGGAAGCGGTGAGCCAGCAAAGCAGCGGCGTCGCCAAGATATAGAAGTACACCGCGGCCATGAAGAAGTAATAACCGGCGGTGCGCTTGGCGAAGAACAGTCCGGCCCAGTAATCCGCGTGCAGGACGGAGTAGACCGTGAACCGGTGGCCAAACAGGAGCAGACAAGCGACTGCGTCGAACATCCAGCGGATGAGGATGCGGCGCTCGGGCAGAGTTGGCATGGCGCTCCGACTCTAGCAGCCAGGAGCGGCGCAATTGAAGGTTGCAAAACGTTAAGCCAACTCTTACTGCAAAAAGAAAGCGGGGAAATGAGAATTCTTGCGACAACCGCGGTAAGGGTCGAAGGCCATCGGTTAGGGCGTTTTGCCCGGCTTTGTCGCCGGCCCCTTCATTGCCATGAAACGTGAAAAAATCACGCGCTTCTACATCATATAGAAACCGCGTTGGGCGCACTTCCGGCGGCAAGGGATGTCGAGGCACTGTTGCTAATGCGTATATATGGTAAACAACATGCCCGTCAAGCGCAGTCTGCCCCGCTGGCATCGTACCGTTGGGACTTGCTTGACAGATTGCAAGCGAGTACTCTGGGCTTTCGGATCCTGACATCTCGTTAGCCTGTTGGCGAGAATCGTTCGTGGATTGCTGACTAACGAGAAGGCCCGCTCGCCATTTCGGGCTGTGCCGGAATAGGGCAGCCCCCGGATAGCATAGGACAGCCCATGATGGCGCTACCGGATGAGGAACTCGCCCAACGCGCAGCGCGAGCTGGGGATAACGAGTGCTTTGCGGAACTCTTCGCGCGATACCGCAAGAAGGTGTTTTATGCCTGCCGAGCCTTCTTCTCCAACAGCCAAGCGGCGGAAGACGCGACCCAAGAAACATTCCTCAGGGCCTACAGGAACATCCGTGGTTTTCACCAAGGCGATTTCTCGGGGTGGTTGATGCGCATAGCGAAGAATGTGTGCATTGACGAGTGGCGAAGACGCCGCCGTGAGACCGGCATCGATGAGATAGATTTGGCGGAATGGTCATCGCCGAACCGTCTCGATTCGTCCTGTGAGGCGCACCTGATGGCCGAGCGGGTCTGTCAAGAAATGAGGTTGCTTCCCAGCGAGCAGCGGCAGTGCTTAGAGCTGAAAATCGAAGGTTTCTCTTATGAGGAAACCGCAGAGCGGACCGGATTAACGATCGGTGCGGTGAAATCCCACATTCAGAACGGTCGGCGAATGCTTTGGCGAAAGACGGAAGGGGCGCTCGCGGGAAGCGGATAAGGCAGCTCGCGAGAAGGGGAGCCTTTTTTGCCCGCAGGTATGGAATTCAATCCCTTCATCCGTTTCTAAAGTGGAACGTAGTCTCTGTCGGATGGAAAGACTGAGGATGCCCCGATTGCAATGACCGGTTGGAACGAAGACAACTTCATCGAGAAGGTCATCCCGCTGCTGGGGCCGCGGCCCGGCGCCGCTCCCTGTCCGGAGGCTGTGGCATTCCTGGCGGCTTCCGATGGCGACACCGGCGAGATTTTGAAAAAGGCCATGGCAGAACACGCCTCGGGATGTCCCGCCTGCCGGGATCTCCAGCAGCGCATGAAGGGATTCGATGCCCCCATGGCCGCCGGTCACGATGCCGAGTGGAAACAGGCGGAAAAGCGGCTCGACAACTGGTTCGACAGTTTTCTGGCTTCAGAGGCGGCCGTTCATCTCGAACGTGGTCGGATCGGAGCATCCCGCCCGCGCCTTTGGACGTGGCTGACAAGCCCGCGTTCCGTACGGCAGTTGCGCTGGGCGCTGGTCCCGGCCGTCACCCTGGCACTGGTGATTTGCTCCTTCCTGGCCGGACGCATTTCCGTTCGCCGCTCCCCGCGGATAACTGCCGAGGTCAATAGATTGCCCGCGGCTACGACCCCGCCACGGACCGTCGTAGAGCAAAGGGGAGAGTTAACCGGGAAATCGCCAGTTTCCCGGACTCCCCGGCTTCCGCCGCGGTCGCTGGGAGAAACCGCCAGCGCGTCAAGCGCGCCTGGACCCATGATCCCGCCGCCGGATTCCTCTACCGCGCCAGAAAATGGCTCCCGGCCAACTGAAACTGCGGCCCTTGCGCCGCCGGAGCCGCTGCAATCCCCAACCGGAAGTTCGACGCCGGTTTCTCCATCGGCGCCAGGCAGCCGCGCCGTCGCAACCGCGGAGAATTCCGGCTCGGCCCTTTCGATTGGTCCAGCGGGGCCGGCCGTCCCGCCTTCCAGCCGGACAACGCCGTCTGGAATGAGATCGATATTGGCCTCTCGGGGAGTTGTCCGTGCGCCGGAGGCAAGAGAGGGGCGCCCACCGGCAATTTCTACTCCGTCCGTGATTACGCTTGACGCTGGCACTCGTGTGTGGATTGCATTAAAGTCCATCCATTCAGGGGCGGATGGCGAGTCCGAGTTCCGGGGCGTGGTGCTTCTGCCGGTTACGCAGTCTGGTGCGACATTGCTCGGTCGAAACACTGAAGTTTCGGGGACTGTGACTGTAAGAAATGGCAAAAGGTCAGTTCAAATTCTGGAATTTCTAACACCGGGGGCGCATTATAGGTTGAGAGGCGCGAGCGGCGAGGCCAATCTGCGCCTGCCGGGAGCGGGAGAGGCAGTGGAGTTCGACACCGGCAGAGTGCTGGAGGCCTGGATGGCGGCCATATCGACATATGAGAAGCGGTCTGGCGAATCTAGGCCGCCCGAGTAAGAAATTTGTGCGGGGCGTATGGAATTGTGCGCGAGCTTTCGTTCTATGAATTGGAATCAAGAATACGGAGTTCCGTTGGAGGCAGCCGTGAAATTGAGACAAACAGTTACGAATATATTGTATATGGGAGTCATCCTCGCCGTTGCATTGAGCGGGACGATCAGAGACGCTCAGGCCTACCAGAAGAAGCCATCCAATACCAGTAGTCAGAGTGCCGCACCGGCGAGACCCGCGCCTGCGCCAGCCAAACCGGCTCAGCCCGCGGGAGGCAGGCCGGCGCAGCCCGCAGTCAGACCCGGAGGTGCAGGACCGGCTGGTGGAGTAGGTAACACCGGTCGCGGCGGCGTGGGAGTGACGGGAGGTGCTGGGGGGAACGCTGGTCGAACTGGCACGGGTCTGTCGGGCGGCGGTGGAAACGCCGGCCGCAGCGGCGGTGCTGTCGGAGGAAACGCCCGTCGCGGTGGCGGGGGTTTGCCAGGTGGCGGCGGAGGTCTCAGTGGAAGGGCAAGCGCGCCTAACGTTGGCACGGGTCCCGCCCATTACATGAGCCGTCCGGGAGACCAACCGAGGTCCCTACCGGGCGGGCGAACGGAGTACCACAACGCCAATGGTCAGACGGTTACGACGAACGCGCGCGGCGAGGTGCATAGGATCGAAGCTCCCCGCGGCCTGGCCGGCGGTAACAAGATGGTGATCAATCGCGGACCCGGCGGCGGTAGGATAGTGGAAACCGGGCGTCCTGGCGCCCGTGTGGTCAGCTACGGAGCGCACCGAGGATTCGTGGAGCGTACCGTTGCCGGGCGACCGGGCTACATTTCACGCACGTACGTCGTCGGCGGGCGGTCCTACGCGCACGTCTATCGTGAATACAGCTACCGCGGCGTCCGCTATTACGGCTATGTGCCTGGGGTATACTACGGCCCGCGGTTCTACGCCTGGGCCGTCGCTCCGTGGGGCGTCCCCGTGCGCTATGCATGGTTTGGACTAGCGACACCGGCACCCTGGTTCGGTTTCTATGCGGGCTACTTCACTCCATATCCGATGTACGCTTCCCCGGATTTGTGGTTGACAGACTACCTGATCGCGGAGAACCTGAGGCTGGCTTACGAAAACCAGCAGGCGGGTAATGGAGATCAAGCCCCACCGCCGCAACCTTACGCGCAGCCGGCCGCCGCTACGCTTTCGCCGGAGATGAAGGCGTTGGTCGCGGACGAAGTCCGGCAGCAGCTCGCGGCCGAGGAGGCGGCTGCGATGGAGCCGACGTCATCCAGCGCTCAGCAGCCTGCCCCCGGAAGCGGGCCATTGCCGCCGGCGTTGAGCCAGAGATTTTTCGTCGTTTCCTCAAATCTCGACCTGACCACCGCGGCAGGCCAGGCGTGCTCCCTGACTCCCGGGGACATTATCCAGCGAAGAGGTCAGGCTGTGATGCCCGACGGCGGCGTCGACATGGAGGTTGTGAGCAGCAAGCCGGGCGACTGCGCTGCCGACTCCCGAGCCGCGGTTCAGCTTGCGGACTTGCAGGAAATGCATAACCAGTTCCGGGAGCAGATCGACTCCGGACTCAAACTGCTGGCCGAGAATCAGGCGAGAGGTCTGCCGAGCGGACCGGTCGCCGGTGCCCGTAACGTAGCGGAAGGAACCGCGGATCCCGCCCCGGATGCGGAATCGCAACTCATGGCACAAGAGAATGATGCCGCCGGGCTTGAGGCTCAGGTGAGACAAGGCGGAGGCGCCAACTAGCCGAACCCTGAGACAAAGGTGAGTAGATCGCGTTGAGGAGATCACACATGCAGAGAACATGGCTATTCGTCGCAATCATCGCCTGCCTAACTTTCAGTGGAACGCTGTCACTCCTCCGAGGCCAATCGCCAACCTCGAGTGTCCAGCAGCAGCTTCGCTCACAATACCGCATCTCGTCCGTCGACGGCACCGGTACGGTTGTGCGAGCTGGCTCCGTCCTTGTCGTTGCCCAGGACGGACTAAAAGCGAATCCCCCGTCGGCCGCCGGTTGCTGGTACAACTCGCACAAGCCAGGTAATGGCATCAAGTACTCGAAACTCTGGGAGGCAGTAACGCCCGCCGATCTGAGGAACCAGGTGCGGCTCCTCCAGGTCGGGGAAAAGGTCGCCGTCATTCAATTAGACGCTAAGCCGTCCGAAGTGGTTCTCTGCGTCCAGAGCTACACGGACCCTCCCTATAGGGCAGGCGTCGCATTCCAGTTCCAGCAGAAGGGCTACGTGCAGCCCGCCTACTTGAAAGCGATCCAGGACTCGATCGCCGAGGTCTTCTCTCTCGACACCTCCGGCCCGACGGAGAGAGCAGTCCCGGCTCCCCAGTTGGACAAGGTTGCCGGCCTGTACGTGATGGCTCAGGCGACGGATAATCGCCTTCAGCTGTACGCTGATGGATCCTTTTCCTTGGTTCAGGAAGGACAACACTACTCAGGCACTTTCAGGATCGAGGGTAACAAGATAATTGGTCGGACAGGGACGGGTGCGCCACAACAGGAAGGTATTCTACAAGGCGATACTATAATTGATCCCAACGGGTCGGCGTGGGTCAAGCAAGGGGCTCCGCCCGCAGTGGCGATACCGTCGATTGCGCCGCTGCGCCTACCATCAACTTATGTCAACGCTCAAGCCCCGGCGGACCAGATCCAGTTGAACGCCGACAAATCATTCTCGTTGCAAGAAGCCGGGCAGGCCTATCAAGGTACCTTTGTCCTCAATGGCAGCACCATAGAACTCAATATCAGCGGCGGCCCCAAGACTACGGCCACAATCCAGGGCAATACCCTCACTGACAGCGGCGGTCAGACGTGGGTTTTGCGTGAGCAATCCGCAGGAACTGCTCCCGCCGGGTCCTTGCTCAAGAACGAAGACATCGCCAAAATGGTCAAGGCCGGTTTGGACGACGCGATCATCATCGCGAAGATCGGCAGCTCCAAGTGCCAGTTTGACACCTCAACGGACGCCCTGATTCAGTTGAAGCAAGGTGGTGCCAGCGCGGCCGTGCTGAAGGCAGTAGTCGCCGCCGGGAGATAGCCTCTTCCGTAGAGAATAGACCATGTTTGCGAGGTTCTTATGACGAATAGAGTCGCACCAATTATTGGAGCTATGGGCGTGGTGATTCTAGGTGCAAGCCTGCAAGGGCTGCAAGGCCAAACGCCGAGCCCGAATATCGAGCAACAGCTTCGCTCCCAGTACCGGATCACACGTGTTGGTACCAATGGAACGGTTGTGGGCCAGCCAGGATCTGTCTTAGAGGTGCACGCTGATGGACTGATTGCGATTCCAGCGTTGTATACCGCATACTGGTACAACACCTTAAAGAAAGATGGCCGCATCAGACCCAACGCCTTGCAGCACGTCGGCAGCCGTTTTCATGATGCTATGGCTGATCGGAGACCCTTCCACCTGAATCCGGCGTGAAGAATGCGATTTCAAACCTAAATCGGCTTCAGTCGGTTAACCTTGCGCAGGATGCCGTTGGCCAGATCCTGGAGCAGTGGCGACTCTCGGAGGCGAAGAACCG
>JBEKYD010000331.1:0-8093 GCA_049511335.1 Bryobacteraceae bacterium
CCAAATCTACGACCTTGCCGCTTCCTGGAGCGCCGCCCGCCGCGCCGAAGTCATCGAGCTCGCCCTCGGCTCGCGCACCCGCCGCGATGAAATCCTGGGCGCCTTCCGCGGCGACCTCTACGCCTACGACTTTGTCATCGATATCGGCGCCTACCGCGACCTCCAGCGCCATCGCCGCTGCCAGAAATTCCGCCAGCCCTACACCGGAACCTTGGGTTACGAAACGCCCGCCCTCATCGCCGATGCCGGCGCAACCGAAATCTACTCCTCCGCCATGGACGCGGCCTTCCAGGCCATGCACGCCCTGCCCGCTCCCGGCGCCCAATACCTGCTCCCCTTCGGCGCCCGCGGCCGTTTCCTCTTCAAAATGGACTTCGCCGAAGCCGAATACATCTCCCGCCTCCGCAGCGGCGTCAAAGGCCATTTCAGCTACCGCCAGATTGCCTGGGACATGAAGTGCGCCATGGAGAAACTGGAGCCCGAGCTAGGCCGCCTGATCGACGCTACGCCGCCCTGGGTCGAAGATCCGTTGAAACGGTAAACGATAGTGGGTCACATTGAAATTCGTATATCGAAGGGGGGTTGGTTGTTTTGAAAATGAGGCGAGGGTTGGATTCACTTCCGGCCGACATCGACGGGCCAGATTTGTTTTACCACTACGCTGACCACAATGGTAATCACCAAGGCGGCAATTTGCGGGTGGGTCGGCCAGATTGCTTTAGCGAGGCCAAAAAACCATGCGCCCACACCGGCGGCAGTTGCAATCAGAGTTGCCGCTAGAGTGCTGTTCGTAGAGGCCTTCATGAGATCGGATCTTCCTCAGTTCAAGTCATACGTTCCACACCTCAGTTCTGTCCCCTCTAATTTTGACATGTAAGGCTCTTGGCCGGGCGGCGAATTGACCCAATACCCGGTAAACGGTAGCCCCTCACTTTACCCTCAGCCTCATGTGCTCCATGTCGATAAACCGCCCCTCCGCCTCGATCGCTTCCGGCTCGAACGCATAAGCTTCGAAACCAAGCCCGGCATACAGCCCCCGCGCCGCGTCCTGACCGGCCGATACCGAGAGCAGCACATAGCGCATTCCGGCGATCTGCCGGGCGCGACCGATTGCCTCTTCCATCAGTCGCCGGGCGAGGCCTCGCCCTCGCCATTCCGGCGCCACGAACGTGCCCCAGATCCAGCCGCGATGCCGCCGCTTGATCCGCGTCTCCCGATAGAACCCAACCATCCCCACCAGCGCGGCTTCGTGGAAGGCGCCGATTACGAAGTTCTCCTCGCCGCCCGATCGAAGCCTGGAAGCCATGACCTCGACTGGCGTCTGCAAATGCTCCTCCAACGACTCACCGAAAGCATCCGGCTCGGTACTTAACGCCATGCGCCTGAGGTCCCAAAGAGCTTGCGCTTCGCTTTCGCTTAGCCGCTTGATTTCCATCACCCCAGCATACCCGCGCGCAATACCGCCGCGATCTCCGGAATGCCCGTTTCACGGCCGGTCCCATCGCAGCCACTGCCGGCCAGCGTCGGTAAACGCCTCGCAACCAGGGACGATCTATTTATCAGAACACTGGGTTGGGGATCTCCGGCCGGGCCAAAGTCCGACATGACAAACCGTCAACTTGGATTGGTAACCGGTAGGATATCGCCCGATCCGGTGTCGGGTTTTGCGGTATAGTAGTGAATGTCACTACATTGCGGAGGGCACCATGGACAAGGCAGTCTCGGCCGCGGACGCCAATCGCCGGTTCTCGGAACTCTTGCGAACCGTGAAGACGGGCCGTAGCGTCGTCGTGACGAGTCACGGCAAGCCCGTGGCAAAAATTTCGCCGGTCATCGAGGACGACCGGGCCGCAGAAGGCGCGCGCTCCGCCCTCTTCGCCCGGCTCCGTAGAGAACGAGTTGTGAACGCCGGCCGCTGGACGCGTGACGAGCTGTACGACGACGCCCTATGAGAATCGCGTTGGACACTAACGTCCTGGCCTACGCCGAAGGCGCCAACGGAGCGATCATGCGGGACAAGGCGCTGAAACTGATCCGGCGAGTGCCACCGGGGGCTATCGTGCTGCCGGCTCAGACGTTGGGCGAACTGTTCAATGTGCTTGTTCGAAAAGCCAAGCGGCGCCCAGCTCGTGCGCGGGAAGCCGTGCTGAGCTGGCGCGATGCGTATGCAGTGGTCGAGACGTCAGCAGCCGTAATCGTCAACGCAACGGATCTGGCGTCCGATCATGGCCTCACGATTTGGGACTCGGTCGTGCTGGCCGCGTCGGCGGAGGCCGAGTGTCGTTTGCTTCTGTCGGAAGATCTCCAGGAGGGGTTTACGTGGCGAGGAGTAACCGTGACCAACCCGTTTGCGGCCGCCCTTCACCCCATGTTGGCGGCACTGCTTATGCCGCTCGAGGAGTAAACCCGTGGGGGAACGTGGGACAGACGGAGCTTTTTCCTGATTTCCGCAGCGCCCGTTCCTGGCGGTGTTGCCGCGTTGCTTCGATCGCGCGGCTTTTGTGCGGTCAATCCGCACTTCCACCGGAGCCGAACTTCGGGTTGCGACGGCTCTCGCGAAAACCGTGAAAGCTCCGTCTGTCCCGCATCACCTCTCTTCAACCCACAACAACGGCTGACGCACAGGCCAGTTGCGCAGGACCTCCTCCTCAAAGGGATCGTCTCTGAGCCGCTTCCACAACGCAAGGTATTCGGGCTGGCCGAGAGCCAGGCCGGCGAACAACAGGCTGGGTTGGCGGATCGGCCACTGGTCGAAGTACATCACGTCCGGCGGCTTCGTCCACTTCCGCTTGTCTTCGAGATAGGGGTACATCCAGGCGACGGCGTTGGCGATGCCGCGTCCGTCGGGAAGCTGCCACTTCCACAAATCGTCCTCGCTCGTGGAAAGGGTCTGAACCAGAATCGACATCACGTCGAGATTGAAGATGGAGTAACCGTAAGGCTTGGTGCGGGCGAGTTCCTGGGGGAAGCTGCCATCGGCGGCCTCCTGGCCGGGAATGAGGGTGGTTTGGAAACGGCCGCGGCACCAGCCGGTCACTTCGCGATCGCCGGCGAGGCGGGCGAAAGCGGCAGCCTGCGCCACCCAGCACGTGCCGTGGTTGTTTTTGGCGTCGCGCTCTTCCATGCCGTTCTTGCTGGTGCGCATCCATTGCAGATAGGCGGCGAACCAATCGGCCACGCCTTTGCGGTCGCTGGGCGCCAGGTCGAGATACTCGGCGGCGCGCGCTACTTCCACCAGGTGGAGGGTATCGATGATGCCGGTGCCGCGGCCGGTGCTGACGCCGTGAATTGCTTGGGCGTATTGGAGGTTGGGATTCATACGGGTGGCATCGTCGATAAACCACGCGCGCAGATGGACCGTGGCGCGTTCGGCGTACTCGGGCTGGCGGGTGAGCTTGTAGGCGGCTGCGAGGGCGGGCACGATCAGGCTCAAGCGGACCATGGCGCGGCGGTGCCCGGCGAAATTGGCGGGGTTCGATTCGCCGTCGCGCCGGATGTATGGACCGTCCGGATTCGCAGGATCGGGCCACCAATAATCGCCCTCGGAGAAAAAATCGTGCTTGCCTCCCGGACTGCGGGGCGAGCTGGAACGAGTGACGGTGACGGGCTGCGCGGCAAGGTAGCGGTTGGCTTGAGGAATGACGCGCGGCCGTTCGATGGCCACGAGATCGAAGCGTTCGGCGGCGCGGAGCCACGGGACGCCGAAGGCCGCGGAAGCTCCCAGGAATTCGCGTCTGTGCATGACGACAGCTTGATTTTAGCGCTAAAGAAGCGGAAGCGCGGCGGGCACGTGGCGCGGCCGATCTTGACAGGTGGGACAGACGATCGTTTCTTGTCGTCTGTCAGGCCCTCGCCAGGCCAGCCGCTCGAGAGACGACAAAAAACGATTGTCTGTCCCACCTGTCAACCAACCCGAGGTGGACGAGCTGGCGCTGAAGCTGTATGTGCTGTACCGGGCGGCTACGCGGCGAAGTCTCTAAAAATAGACTGCGTGCGGCGAATCAGCATACAATCCACAGAGCAGATTTTCAAATTCAGCACTCTGGAAGCCCGAGCCCCTGGGCCGGTGCGATCCGAATAAGAAGAGGGTTCATGTCGATTCTGGAACGAGGATTGAAGTACGCTTTACACGCGGCCGTTTTTAGCGGTCTTCTGAACTTAGGACTGGGCCATCCCGCGATGGCCAAAACATGGTGCGTCAGTTCGGGCGGCACCTCCGGTTGTTACGGCACGATCGGAGCGGCCGTATCGGCCGCTGCGGCGAATGACCAGATCATGATCGCTCCCGGCGAATATGCCGAGGACGTCGTGTTGAACAAACCCGTGGCGCTGATCGGCGCGGGGGCGGATGCAACCATCATCAACGCGCATGGACTCGCGAACGGCATTTACGTGGACGGGCTCGACAATCCCGGCATGAGCGGCGTGTTGGTGACGGGCCTGACGGTCATGAATGCCAACTATGAGGGCATTCTGGTAACCAACACCACCGACAGCCTGATTTCGAATAACCACGTCGCCAACAACGACCAAAGCCTGAACTACGCCAACAGCACCTGCGCGGGCCAACCGGTTTTTGAAACCAGCGAAGGAGACGACTGCGGCGAGGGAATTCACCTGGTCGGTACATTCGCGGTGACCGTGGCGAACAACGTGGTGGAGCTGAACGCGGGCGGAATTCTCCTTACCGATGAAACCGGGCAAAACTATGAAAACCTGATCACCAGCAACTCCGTTCATGACAATGCGCTGGATTGTGGCATTACTCTGGCTTCGCATTCACCCTCGCCAAAAGCGTCCTCCACCTTGCCCTACGGAGTATTCAGCAACACCGTGATGGGCAACAATGTTTCCGGTAACGGCTTGATCGGCGCCGGCGTCGGTATATTCGCTCCGGGGCCGGGAAATCTAGCCTTTGGCAACAAGGTTATCAGGAACGTCCTGGAAAATAATGGGCTGCCGGGCATCGCCATACACAATCACGCCGCCCCGCCAGGCGCGCCGGCCGCCAGCCTGAACGACAACGTGATCATGGGCAATTTCATCTCCGGCAACGGCGCCGATACCCAGGATGCAGCCACGCCCGGTACCGCGGGCATCAACGTCTACAGCGTGGCGGCGGTTTATCAAACGCAAATTTTGGAAAACACCATTCAAAATGAGGCATTCGACGTGGTGATGAACCACCCCGGAGGGTTGGACGTGCACCTCAACAATCTGCTCGGCACCGGCGTCGGGGTTGCCAACCTGGGCAAAGGCACGATCAACGCGACCATGAATTACTTCGGCTGCCCAGGCGGCGCCGGAACCGCGGGTTGCTCCACGGTGAGCGGCTCCGGGGTGGTTTCCTCGCCGGCGATGCACACGCCAGTAGCGTCGGCGCCTCCGGCAAGCACGCTGAGTGGACAGCGGTAAGTCCAGCGGCGGCATAGGCCCGGCCGAAAAAGCACCGGTGACAGGTTCGCCGGGCCTCGAAGGTGAACGCGCTATAGTCGAAGCATGTGCTTGGGCGCCGCGAGGGTGTGGCTTCTGGTTGCCTGGACGGCGCTTTCCGCCTCCGGCCTTGCCGCCGATTTGGCGCCCGCCGAACGCCAGCTCAACATCGACTCTTTCGAATACGTTTGGAAGACGGTTCACGACAAGCATTGGGATCCCAAGCTGAACGGGCTCGACTGGAAGGCCGTGCATGACGAGCTGCTGCCTCGGGTTCAGAATGCCGCCGATGGCGGCCAGGCGCGCACGGCGATGAACGAGATGCTGGGGCGGCTGAAGCAGACTCATTTCGAAGTTTTTCCTTCTTCGCTCTACGATGAGATGCACGGCGGGGGTAAAGGCGAGGGCAGCCCGGGCCTGGACGTCCGGGCGATTGGCGGGCGCGCGCTGGTGACGCGGGTCATGGCCGCCTCTCCGGGCGAGCGCGCGGGAGCGAAGCCCGGGTGGGAGATCCTGCGCATCGAAGGCGAGCCGGTCGAACGCGGGATGAAGGAGATCGCGCGCCGGTTTCAGGGTTCCACGGAAGCCGGAATGATGCAGGCGGAGGCGATCCTGAGGCGGCTCGATGGGGAGATCGGAAAGACCGTGGTCGTGGAGTTCCTGGATGGGCACGGCGCCAAGCGAACCCTCGAACTCGACCGGAGGGAGCCGCCGGGAGCGGTAGCCCATTTTGGAAATCTGCCGCCCTTGCACGTCGAAATCGAAGCGGGCAAGGCCGCTCCGCGGGTGGGCTATCTGCGCTTCAATCTGTTCTTCGATCCGGAGACGCTGATTGCAAAAACGCGGCAGGCGGTGGAAGATTGCCGCGGATGCGACGGATTCGTGATCGATCTGCGCGGCAATCCGGGCGGTTTGGGCGGCCTGGCGATGGGGCTGGCGGGCTGGTTTCTGGACCGGTCCGGGCTGAGGCTGGGCGAGATGTTCACGCGCACGAGTAATCTGCAATTCGTGATCTTTCCGCGTCCCGAACCGTTCCGCGGGCCGCTGGCGGTGCTGGTGGACGATTGCTCGGCTTCCACTTCGGAGGTCTTCGCGGGCGGACTGCAGGATTTGAAACGGGCCCGCATTTTCGGTGTGCGCACGGCGGGCGCGGCGCTGCCTTCCATATTTGAGCGGCTGCCCAACGGCGACGGTTTTCAATACGCCGTGGCCAATTACATTTCAGCGGGAGGCAAGCAACTGGAAGGTAACGGCGTGATGCCGGATGACATTGTGCCGCTTTCGCGCGCCGCCCTTCTGGCGGGCCGCGATCCGATTCTGGATGCGGCCGTAAATTGGATCGACAAACTGAAAAAATGAGAGGTATTCGATGAAACGCATCGCGATCGCGTGGCCGGGCGCTGTGGCGTTGGTTATGCTTACGGGCGTCGCGGCAGCGCGCGCCGCCGACGATCTGCCCAAGGCCGAAACCATCCTGGATAAGTACGTGGAGGCCACCGGCGGCGTGGCGGCGTACGAGAGCCACCACAACGAGATCATCACCGGGACCATGGAGATGACCGCCGCTCACGTCAAGGGCAAGCTGATTGCCTACCACGCGGCGCCGGTCAAAATGTACATGGAAATGGACGTGGAAGGAGTGGGGAAGATGCAGAAAGGGACGGACGGCGCCATCGCCTGGTCGCTTTCGGCCATGCAGGGCCCGCACCTCGAGGATGGCGACGAAAAGGCCATGGACTTGCGCACCGCGCGATTCGCCAGCGAAGCGCACTGGCGCGACGATTATTCCAAAGTGGAAACCCAGGCCCTGGAAACGGTGAACGGCAAGCAGTGCTACCGCGTCCTGCTGACGCCCAAACAGGGCGGCCCACTCACCCAGTATTACGACAAAGACACCGGCCTGCTGGAGAAAATGTCCGCGACGGTGAAGACGCCCTTTGGCGACATCGCCACGGAAAGCACGGTCGGCGACTATCGCAAGGAGGGCGGCCTACTGATGCCGCACGTGACCCACCAGAGCGTGATGGGCCAGGAGATCGTGGTGACTTTCGAGACGGTGAAGTTCGATCAGGAGATCCCCAAGGACCGTTTCGATCCCCCCGCCGAAATCCAGGCCCTCCTGAACAAGAAGTGAACGGCGGACCAGAAGAGAACGTCTGAATAAGAAGTGAGACCTTTGATCCTGGTTGCCGGGCTGCTCTTGCCGGCTTTGGCCGATCCGCTGCCGCGCCTCTACCGGGTGGAGCATTACGATGTGCGTATCGAGCTCGACCCGGCCGCGGGGCGCCTCACGGGCGACGTGGTGATCCGTTTTGAATCCACAACCGAGAACCTTGTCAGCCTGGATCTGGACGCCGGAGGGCTGACGGTTTCGTCCGTGGAAGAAGCCGGCAAGCGGGATTATTTCGAGCGCCAGGGCGAGCACCTGATCGTGGTGTTGAACGCGCCGGCCAATCCCGGGGAGCCGCGCGCGGTCGAGATCCATTATCGGGCGGGCAGCTCGAAGGGAGTCGAGATCTCCGCTACCGGAGCTTCGGCGGGCTACTTCACCAGCCACTGGATGCCGGCCAACGACCGCATTGAAAACCCCGCCGCGCTGGCGCTTACCATCACCGCGCCGGCGGCATGGAAAACAGCGGCCGCGGGCCAGTTGGTGAGAG
>JBEKYD010000332.1:0-8076 GCA_049511335.1 Bryobacteraceae bacterium
GGCGCGGACGTCGACCAGAAATCGAATGCAGGCTGGACCGCGTGCATGCTCGCCGCGGCCACCGGCCAGTCGGACGCCTTGGAAGTCCTGCTGGACAACGGGGCCGACGTGAATGCCCGGACGAATCTCGGCTGGACGGCTGAGATGTTCGCTGCAAGCAAAGGGTTCGACAAGATTGTCCAGCGACTCCGGCAGCCGCTTGAACGAGGAACGGCCCGCAAGTAACGCGGCGCTGGCCCGCGGTTTTCGAGCGAGGCCGCAGGGCCCCTGCGCCGAGGTTTGGCGCCTGCTGAAACTTTGGCATTTGACCGTGCGCCTGACACGCCCTAGCATTGAAGTGGATTGTTTCATCTGAAATTGGAGGGGTCCATGCCCGTCGAAATCGAGGCTCTGGCCGACGAAATGTATGCCCTGGTATCGGAGTATGCCGGGAAGAGAAATTTGAAAGCCGGCGATCTGACCAAGGAGATGATCGCCCGGCACGGCGAATCCGCGTGCAGCAAGGACGATTGCAAACACGCCATTCGCATCCTGATGGACTCGGGACGCTGTGTCTACAGCTACTTGGGAGGCTCTTACATTACACTGCCGCCGAAAGAGGGAACAACTCCCGGCGCTTGAATAAGGATGGAAAGCCCCGCGGCCATGGCCGGCTCGCCGCGTCTCGCGGTCGCCGGCCTTTCGGCCCGCGGGCGACCGCATGTGCCGTGCCTCGCGCCCTTGCCACTGCCGATTGGGCTCGGGCAATGGTGCGGGCAGTCCGCTCCCCAACAGCGACGGCCTAGCGTTCTTCAGGCTTTCGACGCCGCAGGTTCCAGTTCCAGCGTCTCCACCGGAGTCCGATTGACGATAGCCACAATCTCATCCGCGTTAAACGGCTCTTCGATAGTGGCATAGACAGCCCGGTTATGAAGGCGGAATCCCATGGACCCCTTGCGGATCGCCACCAGGATTCTGGTGCCCAGCGTTCTGGGATCGGACGCAAGCGCGTCGAGAAGTGTCATGCCGAGGCGTTCCAGAACGGTCTGGTCGAATACCACGAATGCCGGCCGAAATACCGTGATGACGGGTCGCGTGAACTTTGTAGACGACACAATCCTGGCATTCGGTCCCAGGGCCGCCATTCATGTACTCCCAGCAACGCATGGGACGGGAACAGAGGGCAGTTTCTTCCGCTCGACTTTCGCTGCCGTCATCCTGGGAGAGCACCAGAACCAGGTCCTGCTCCTCCACGCGGTAGTGGCCTCCTATCGTGCGGGTAGCCGGAAGAACCCCCTTTTTGATCCATTTCAGTACGGTGTCGGCCTTGACCGAGCATAATCTCGCTGCCTTACCGGTGGTCAGCGATTCTTCCGCACGGGGGCGGTGAGTTGTGTCCGCTGCTTCTTGAGGGCGAAGCCAGGCGGGAAGAAGTCCGCAAGGCCGAGCATCTGAAAAGAGTTCCGATGACCAGCCGGGAGACCGGCGACCTCATCATGATGGGTATTGGCGCTTTCACGCCCCTGGATGGTTTCATGGGACGCGATGACTGGCACGGCTGCTGCGAGTCCTACCGCATGGCGACCAAGAAACGGGCTTTTCTGGCCGATTCCCATCACATTGTCTGCCGAGGAGGACTATGCCAAGTCCATCGCGGTCGGCGACGAGGTAGCCCTGTGGGAGGTCGAAACGGAATCGATCATGGGTACCATGAAGATTGCCGAGAAGTACGCGATCGACAAGGAGTACGAGTGCAAACAGGTGTTCCGGACGGCGGATCCGGCGCATCCCGGCGTGCAAAAAGTGCTGGAGCAAGGAGCTGTCAATCTCGCGGGACCAGTCAAGGTGGTCTCCGAATCCTTCTTTCCGGAGATGTTCAAGGGCATCTACCAGCGTCCGGCCGAGGCGCGCAAGGCGTTCGCCGAGCGCGGCTGGACCACCGTCGCGGCTCTCCAGCTTCGCAATCCGATGCACAATTCCCACGCGTATCTGGCCTGGGTCGCCATCGAAGTTTGTGACGGCGTCTACATCCATCAACTCGTCGGGAAACTAAAGCCCGGCGACATCCCCGCCGAAATCCGCGTCAAGGCCATCGACGCATTGGTGAACAAGTATTTCCGCAAGGATCGCGTGATCCAGGGCGGGTACCCGATGGAGATGCGCTATGCCGGTCCCCGGGAAGCGCTGCTGCACGCCCTGTTCCGTCAGAATTACGGCTGCACGCACCTCATCGTGGGCCGCGATCATGCCGACGTCGGCGATTATTACGGCCCCTTCGACGCGCAGAAAATCTTCAATGAAATCCCGCCCGGAGCGCTGCTGCTTCGGCCGCTCTGCATGGACTGGACCTTCTACTGCTATGAGTGCGGCAGCATGGCCTCCATGAAGACCTGCCCGCACGAGAGCAAGGCCGTGATCGACGAGAACGGCAAATACAAGGGCGGCGCGCGCCTCCTGCTCTCCGGAACGCTCCTGCGCAAGCTCATGAGTGAAGGCAAACCCGTACCGGCCGAGTTTTCCCGACCCGAGGTCATTGCCGTTCTCAAGGAGTATTACGACAGCCTGGAGGAGAAGGTCGAGGTCAAACTGCACGGGGCCGCCACCGGCAGTTCTGTCAAATCCTGAACGAGCGGGAGTGGCGCCGATGCGGAATCCAGCCGAAGAGGATGCCGAAAGAGCCTGCGCATATGGCGATTGCGAACAGGCCATCGGCCTGTTTGAAAGGGCGGTTGGGCTGGAGCCTTACGATTTCCGCCTGCACTACCGGTTGGGGATGTGCTACGGCGGCTGCTGCCGACTGCACGCCTTGGTCCATCCGGATATGGCGGTTGCGTACTTGCGCCCAGCGCTTCGCCTGGTTGGCGCCACTCCCGGCAGGGCGCGCGCGGCCATCGCGGACCAACTGGGGGACACGTTGTGCCACGGTGGGACTGCGCCCCGAGCGGCAGCGTTGCGAGCGGCCGTCGCCTGCCATGCCGAGGCCGCAGAAATCTATCAGTCGCTCGGGATGGCCGACGATTGGGGCCGGACGCAGTTCAATCTCGGCAATTCCTGTTGCGAGCTTTCAGAGATAACCGGAGAAAGCCACTGGCAGGAGGCAGTCTTTCACTACGAAGAATCTCTGCGCGTTCGAACCCGTGAAAAGGATCCGGAACGGCATGCCGCAGTGCTGGAAAACCTCGGGAGCGCATATCACCGGCTTTCCGACCACGGCACTGGCGGCAACGTCCGAAAGAGCATCGAGTGCTACCGACGGGCACTAAGGATCTACGCACCAGCCACGCAAGCCGATAAGATTGCGGCGCTCGAAAACAATCTCGGCAATGCCTACTTGTCGCTGCCACAAACGGACGAGAAAACCAAAGCTCGCAATGCGCGGCGCGCCATACGTCACTTTGACCGCGCCCTCAGCTTCCGGTGCCGGGACAGAAGCCGCCGAGCCTACGGAATCACCGAGTACAACCGCGCTCAGGCCCATTATCGTCTGGCGCAGACATTGCCCGATGGAAATCCGACGGTCGCGGTTACCGGCCTGGAGGAGGCCTTCGCGGCGTTTCAATCCTGTGGGGAGCAAGGCTACACGCAGCTCGTTCGCGCGCAGTTGGAACGGATCTGCCGACAACAGGAATGCCTGAGAGAAGAGTCAATATGCGAAAAAAGGTAACGGTTGTTGGCGCAGGCAATGTCGGCGCCAGAGCATCCATTGCGGCGGTCTAAGAATCGTGGCCATCATTACCGTGTCCAGGGGCACGTTCAGCGGCGGCAAGGCGCTTGCCGAGTGCCTGAGTAAGCGCCTGGGTTATCGGTGCATCGATCACGATATGCTGGTTCGGAAGGCTGCCACTCGGCGTGTCTCCGAGTACGATCTGCGGGCGGCGCTTGAGTTGCCGCCGGCCTCCTTCGGAAGATTAAATCACACCCGGTACGTCTATCTGGCTCTCATCCAGGCTGCCCTGACCGACGAGGTTGGCACCGGGTGCGCAGTGTATCATATCACGGACTGGCCGGACACTTGTTACTCAAAGGAGCGCCCGGCCTCCTTCGCTTGCGGATCATTGCGCCGCTTGAGTACCGCGTCCGCATGGCCCAACAACGTCTGAATTTGAGCCGCAGCGAGTCCATCGCTCACATAGAAGCCATGGACCACGACCGCCGAAGGTGGACGCA
This sequence comes from Bryobacteraceae bacterium, assembly GCA_049511335.1. Classification (GTDB taxonomy): domain Bacteria; phylum Acidobacteriota; class Terriglobia; order Bryobacterales; family Bryobacteraceae; genus JBEKYD01. Next base: position 4,147 of record JBEKYD010000332.1, read on the forward strand.
ATTCCTCTACGGCCTCGATTGGAGGGATCCTTTCCTGTACGACCTCATCATTAACCTCGAGCACACCAGTATCGACCAGGCCTGCCACGCTGTGGCCTCTCTGGTCGAATGCGGGGGTTTTGAACTATCACCAAAGGGCCAAGCGGCGATGGACGATCTCGTTCTTGGCAGTAAGGTGCGTGCGGCTCTGGCACAGAATCCATACACGTTGAACCTGGAAGTCGAGGTCGAATCTCGCAACGGTTCGATTGTCGTGCGGGGAGATTGCGCAGAGGAAACAGATGCCATCCAGCAGGTCGTTGGTGGTCTCCCCGGTGTCACCCGGCTCAGCGTCGATGCGGTGTCAGTACCAGCCGCCAACTGAGGATGGATCGAGGCGGTAAGATGGATTGGACCTATAGTCTGCTTCATGGGTTTCATCTCCGACAGAGACAAATGGATCCGGCGACGGGCTGAATACCTCACCAACGAGCCGTTAGCGGTCCCCCCATTGGTGTGGGACGACACCACGAACTATATGTCAATGGAACGTGGTCACGTCGTTGACCTTGAAGGAGACGTCTTTCTCATCCGCTCGAACGAACACGAAGGGCGATTCGGAATCGACGATCAGCCCAAATTCTGGGTCAAGCGCGTGCTGTCTCTGGACAGCGGACGAACCTACATACTGAAATTGTCCTGTCAGGAAGAGTTCAAAGTCCACGTCGGCGCGCATGAGTTCAAGTGCTATCGGAGCGCGGAGAAGGAGGCGCAGGTCCTCACCCTGGTGTGCGGCGATAGGCGCTTCATGCAAGGCCGCGCGGCGCGTGACTCGCGGGGAAATCTCGTGCGCATCATCGAGTTCATCGCCGGTACGGACCTGCTCAGCTACTTGCAGTCGGTCCACTTCCGCCACGACGAATATTTCCACGCGCTGCTGCCGGGCATCCTGGCGGACGTGGCAAACGCCCTCGCGGCTATTTCTGCAGAATGGCAAGCGGCAGAGGATCACCCATTTCTCTTACTCGGCCAGACGCCCTCCTGACGCCGTCGCGAGTACGGCGCCAGCCACCGGCCGCTCGTTGACCCGAGATGAGGTCCGGCGCACCTTCGTGTTGATGCTCGACGATGCGAATATGGCCTTTGGGGACTTCCACTATGCGCAGGAGGCGTTGCTGCGGTTTGTGGATGAAGGCATGGAAAACGGCGACATGGCCGCGGTGGTGCGCGCCAGCGTGGGATCGGGTACTTCGCAGTTGTTCACTTTCGACCGACAATGGCTGTACCGGACGCTCGAACGCATGGTGTGGCGTCCGCCGCTGGCAATCTGCCACGTGTTTTCCCCGCTGCTGTCCGTGCTCACTGGCACCATTCGCGCACTGGCGGATTTTCCCGGAAGGAAGTCGATCCTTCTCATCAGCCCCGGGGTACCTCGGAAGCAATTGGTATCAAGAGCGCATGATCGCGGACTTGGCCAACCGTTCTTCTGTCACCATCGAGACCATCGACGCGCGCGGCCTCCCAACCCTGGCCGCATCCGCCGGTGGCCAGATCTAGTCCACGGGTTCCCAGGAACTGTCGGGGTCGTAACGGGTTATCGGCAACGGTGGCTTGCCAAGAACCGGGGCAATGTCCTTTTGATAGACTACGCCGTCCTGATTCACAATGAATGTGTGGATACCGGTCACTCCATATTCGGCCGGCCATGCTACTAGACCGAACCCGCCAATCAGCTTGCCTTTCACGAAGTAATTGTGGGTTCCACCCGGCGCGTTGGAGCCTTGCCCATCGAGAACCCGGAAATAATATCCATGGTAAGGTTTAGCTTGCCCCTTGCGTACGCCGTCCCATGCGGCGTGGGCGAGTCCCTCGGGAACCAGCGGTTCGGTTGCGCCTTCCCAATACAACCCGTCACGCTGGCCAGGTGTACTCATGAGACGGGGCGCGTACTCGAGCATGCCGTCCTTGTCGCGATCCTCGGAAGCGTATTGCAACTGCGCCTCCACGTACCAGCTGCAGATATCGATGGCGTCAAGTTCGTCGGTGCCTATGCGCCGCGCGTGCATCTCGACCGGGCTTTCGGAGGCGTCGAAGCTCCATTTGCCGTTGGCGCGGACAATGGGGACGGGAAATGGCCAGTCCTCGTCGCCAATCGCGAGAATCGCGCGATTCGGGTTCATGGGGGAGATTTCGAGCTGGTGCTTGACGCGTGCGAGGCTCGCGAACTGGGCCTGTTCGCCGCGATCCTGGACGCAATCGCCCGAAGTGAGAATTTCCTTAGCCCCTGGGCCGAAGATGGCCGACAGCCGCGCGGAGTCGTGGTTATCCGCCGCATCGATGACAGCCTGCGCCGCTGCCTCGGGGGAATCGAATCGCTCCTGCGCGATGGAAGGCGCGGCGCATGCAATCGCCATCACCGCATAAGTAGTCAGCCCGCCAGTCATCGCTTTATCGCCTGCCTCCGCCACCGTGCATTCCTCCACCGCTCCGCATTCCTCCACCGCCGAAGATGCGCCCCGCTCCCATGCTGGAGAAGCCGTGATCGCTTTGCATGCGGGTCATCCCGCCGTTGTGATAACCGCCGAAGACGCTGTGATTCCCCGTCCAGCCCCGCTGCTCAAAACCGCGATTTTCGAAGCGCTGCCGAGGCGCCATCTCCCCGCGATTAAAGCCTTGGACCCGGGCCCCGCCGAATCTACCCGCTGCCCCGCCGCGCGCAAACCGCCCAGCAACTTCGCGATTGGCATACGGAACGCCGAGCCTGTGGTCCGGATTATGCATCCACACCGACCTGCCCAGCGGTCCTTCTCCCGGCATACCCCTAAAACCGTAGCGATGGAAAAAAGAATGGTCGATGAAGATATTCCCCCCGTACCAGTCGGGAGCCCATCCCCAGCCACCCCATCCCCAGCCGCCCCAACCGCCGAAGTAGAGGCCGAGATCGATGCCGGGATACCATCCCAAGCCCATATCGATGCCAGGGTAAAACAGCGGCGGGTAAGCTCCCCATGCCGGCGGTCCCCATACGTATGCGGGATTGTAATTGGGCACGTACCAGACATCCGGGTTCGCCGGCTCGATGGCGATCACCGTATGGCCGTCCTGGTTTTGCGTGGTGACAGTCTCCTGGGGTGTCGAATGAAGGGTCCCTTTTGCCTTGGCTTCGGCCCGCATGTGCTGCACCGCCTGCATGAGGTCTGCCTGCTGGGCGAGAAAGGCGTTCCCAAGCTGCGTGGTCCAGTTTATATCCTGGGCCAAGCGGGCGAGCACGTCGGGGAAAGCGACCAGACCTTGTACGCCGGGATCCCACGGCTGTTTTTTCGCCTCGTCCATGAGCTTCGAGGGTTTCCAGTGCGGACGGTCCCGTACCCATTGGTCGGCTTCGGCGATCTCCATGGGGTAAGTGGAGGCGGCTAGCATCTCACCCACCACAGGATCGGGATATAAGGCGATCGGCTCGTCGGCTGCTTCCTGCGACAGCAGGGGCGGCAAGCGGATTTTCAGTTCGTCGGGTAGCAGTTCCATGTGGCCCTACACTCCCTCAAACAGTTTTTTGGCCTGCTCGAATTTTTCAAGCTGGTGCCGCTTGGCTTTCAGCTCTTCTTCGGCCTCGGCGATCTCGGCCTTGAGCTTGTCGGCCTGTTCCATCACCACCTCAACGGGTGATTTCTTCTTCCAGGGTTTTCGGCTTTCCGGCTTCTGTGCCGGGGCCGGTTTCGGATCGGTCGGTTTGGGTGCTGGCATTGTCATGCTCCTTTTTCAATTCCTCCTGTTGCTGGTTGACCCAGGCTTCGAGCAACCGGATCGCTTTCCGCTTTGCCGGTAGCTCGATGTGGGTGTAATTCGAGTGCACTTTCGAGCCCGAGGAATGGCCCATCAGCGCCATGCGGATTTCCTGCAAGACGCCAGCTTCCATCAGGCGAGTGTTGAAGGTGTGGCGGAGGTCGTGAA
>JBEKYD010000333.1:0-8071 GCA_049511335.1 Bryobacteraceae bacterium
GCCTCCAGTCCGGCGTGGATCTGCTTGGCCATGACCGACGGCACGTACACCAGGACATCCAGTTGGTCGAGGTCCGGTTGGATTGTGAGGATCGGCTCGCCCGCGGTCACGGCGGATCCGGGCGCAACCCGCAGTTCCGTCACCTCACCGCTGTATGGGCTAACCACATCGGCCGCGACCTCCAGTTCCTTGCGCAAGCCCGCCAACTCGCGCTCCAGGCTGGTGACGCGCGATTGCATCTCGACATCGGCTTGCAGCGGTTGGCTCTCGATCGCGAATTGCTCGGAGTCGTAACGTTTTAAGTCGGCGCTGATCGCGGCAATACGCCCCTCGATTTCCACCAGTTTCTGTTGCGTGGCGATGGTCTGCTGGCGCGTCAAGAGTCCCTTGGCGAGCAGCTCGGCCTCCACCGGGATCTGCTCGCTTACAAGCTTGGCCTGCTCCTGGAGAACCTTGATTTCGCGGTCGGCATTCTCCCGCTGGCGATTCAAGGCGTCCATCTGGAGCTTCGCGCTTCCACTGCGAATCTGGCTGGCCACCGCGCGCTGGCGTTCGGCTTCGGCGATGGCCTCCGCGGTAGCTCGAATCCGTTCCACCAGCGCGGGTTGGGCCACCTGCGCGATCACTTGATTCTTGCGGATCCGGTCCCGGACTTTGATGTTCAGCGACGCCACCACCCCCGAGCCGCTGGAGACCACATTGAGCACGCCTCCGGTACGGACAATGACTCCCTGCCCCGGCGCGGTGGTTGCAATCGACCCCCGAAAGGCCCACACCACGGTCATGCTCACAAGCACCAAAACGGCCAGCAGCGCCGCCCAACTTCGCGTGGAGTTGACCTTCAATAATTGGTCGAGCTGTTCGGGCGAAGAGAGGCGCTCAATGGAGACCCTGCGGAAGATTTCCGTATTCACCGCCTGCCTCCCCTCATGGCTGGTTTTGTCCTGGGAGTGTGGGAAGAGTCAGGAACGCCCGGCTATCCGCGCGCGGTGCGGCCACATGCGGTTCCACCAGCGTGCCGGTGGCCTGGCGCAAGTGCGCCAACTGGACGGCCGTATCCAGGCGTGCCTGCACCTGAACGACTAGCGCGGCGGTAAGCCGGTCTTCGGTAGTGAGAATGTCCACCACGGACCCGAAACCAAGGCGGTACTTCTCCCGCTCGCCATCGAGCGCCGCCTGGAACGCGGTCACCGATTCGCGGGCTTTTTCCAGACGCAGGCCCGCGTTTCGGACTCCCGCCAGCGCAACCACTACGCTCGCGGCGATACCCCGTGCGGTGTCGGCGGCGCGCAACTCGGCCTGGCGCATGGATGCTTCGATCTGCGCCATTAGTCCGGCGGCCGCGTTGTTGCGGGGCGCGAATTCGTAGCGCACGCCGGCCATGGCATCCGGACCGCGCACCCCGTGGAACAGAGAGGCAAGATAACTCGGCGGATAGACTCCTTCCCGCAGGCCGCTATAGCCGGTGGAGAGCGTCAAATCGACGCTGGGCAGCAAACCGTTCTTCGCCTGTGCCAGCAGCGGGCGTTCGGCCTCCACCCGTTTCCGCGCCGCCAGGTAATCGGCGCGTTGCGACAACGCCAGCTCGATGTATCGCCGGACCGCTGCCGGATCGTTCGCGGGCGCGCCGATGCCTTCGGGAAGATCCCCGGCCGGATACGCGACCGCGGCCATGCCGTCCGCAGGCAGGCCCATATCCAGCGCCAACTGCAGCCGCGCGGCCACCACCTGTTGCTCGGCTGCGATGCGGCCCGCGATGCGATCGGCCAGATTGGCGCGGACCTGGTTGATGTCGTTGCGGGGGCTACGATCGGCCTTGATTAAGTCGGAGACGTTTTCAAACAGAGCCTGTCCACGCTCTTCCGAGCCCAGGGCCACCTCCATCGTCCGGATGGCGCCCACCAGCTCCCAGTAACTGACGGCCGTGTTCGTGAGCAGATCCGTGTAGGTCTGGTTAAGATCCAACCGACTGGCCTCCACCTGCACGCCGGCCGCGGTCTCCTGCGCAGCCACCACTTCCGCCCCCCTGTTGCGCCGCAGGGGGATGGTCACTTGATAGCTAAGTTGGGACTGGTTGATGCCCGCCGCGTTCAACAAGCGGTCCCGCGTCCGATCCAGCTCGACGACCGGTCCCGCAGCGATCCCGTTGCGATACAACGTGGTGGCACTGGAGTCAAACACAGTGAGATTGGTGGCCTCGGAATAGGGCCCTCCCCCCGGGTTCTGCAGCGCCGTGGTGACCGCCGTCGGTGTGAAGCTTTGTTGTATTCCGCTGCTGTAGACCGGGTCAAAGATGCCGGAGGCTTGGCGCTGGACACCGCGGCTCGCTACCACCAACTGCTCGCCGATGCGCGCCTGGGGATGCTCGCGAAGGGTGGATTCGAGCGCTTTCTGAAGGGTCAGCGTGCCGGGCGGCACTTGCGGCCACAGGACCGAGGCCAGGCACAAGACCCCCATGGCTTTCAGGATTGGGGTCATATTCGATGTATCAGAGGATACACCTCCAGGCGGCTCCTCACAAGGCCCCCAAAAGTCTCAGGCCAGCGGTTGATGTCCCCGCCATTTACGAGGTAATGTCCACATGGCTACCGCTCTTGGTGGCACCCTGGATGGCCGTTCCGGGCGCTATGGAGGAGTACACCGCGATCCGCTTACCGGCGTCTCGCCGCCTCGCATAGTCCAGCAAAACCTGGCGCGCAGATCTTCGCGCTGGGCGATGTGTTCAGGTTGTGGTCGTGAAGTGGGCTTTCTTTCCATTGGGCCGCCGAGGGCGGAACAAGTCGCTCCAGTCTCCAGAGAGCCGATTTATCTGACCAGTGGGGAGACGTGCTGTCCGAGAGCTGTTTCTAAATGCTGGGCGACAAGCCAGGAGCCATTTCCGACCTTCTCCCACACGCTTATTAGAGGGGTTCGCACCGTGTGCGGATGCACGCTTGCACATCGGCGAAGGAGTGCAACTCCGGCGGCCTTCGTGTATACTTCAGCCTACCGGCGGGCAGGAGAAAAAGGAATTGGTCCCTTTTCCCGCAGCTTGCGCCTTATAGGGTGAAGGCAGTCGATTTGGGACGCTTCGATGGCGCCCCGGAGATTCCCGCAAGTAACCGTTTCTAAAAGGAGAAACATCATGAGCGAAGAAAGCAAGAAGGTCGAAAAGGCTGAAAAGAACGAGCAGGAAGTGAAGCCGGCCGAGTTGTCGGAGCAGGATCTGGAAAAGGTCGCCGGCGGCGGCGCTAACGCTCTCAATACTTCTCGTTCGAACATCAGAGGGAATTGACGGTAGCTCCCACTCCGTCCCCGACGGATCCCGCCGACCCGATTCCGACGACAGGAAACGTCTGAGCGGTCCCTGGTTTTCGGTTCAACGCAACTTTCAGACGCGACCGGGGTCGGTTTGAAGCCGCCACCGCCCATTTTGGGAGAAGGCAGTCGATTTGGGACGCTTCGATGGCGCCCCGGAATTTACGCAAGTAGACGTTTCTAAAAGGAGAAACACCATGAGCGAAGAAGCCAAGAAATCGAACCAAACCGAACAGGAACCAGAGCAGGAAGTGAAGCCGGCCGATTTGTCGGAGCAGGAACTGGACAAGGTCTCCGGCGCCAGCTATCAACCACCGAAAGCCGGACAGATCGACAAAGGTGGCAAGTCCTGGTGAGTGCGGAAGAGACCATCGCCGGTCACAGCGGAGTGGGGCGAGGGGTGGGCGCAGGGTGGGCGCCCGCGCCCCATCGCCCCAGGCTTTTGTTGACTAGCTCGCGGCGCAACCCTCCTCAGCGATTGATCTCCACGTTCCACTTTCCGGCTCCAGTGCCGTGGCTTGGGATATACTCTTTCCAATAGGACAAGAACACTCATGCCTGGGTCTGCGGGCGAAGTGACGCTTTTTGCCGGCCAACTCCGCGCGTGCAACCAGGAAGCAGCCATCCAACTGGCAATGATCGTCAAACGCCTGGCCCAGCTCACGACTTCCGAAATGCAGCGACGTATTCCGCGGCCTGCCCTACAAACGCAACCGTACCTGCGAACCAGCGTGAGATCCGGATGACCGCGGCGCGTTGGCAGCAGGTAAAGGCGATCTTCGATGCCACGGTAGAATCCGATCCCTCGGTCCGCGCAGAACTCCTTCGCGAACGCTGCGGAAACGACGAGGAACTGCGGAGGGAAGTGGAGTCCCTGCTGGCTTCCGACCGCGATGCCGGCTCCATGATGGAACATCCTGTCCTCGGACCACCAGCGACACCCGAAGCCACAGTAGTGGTGCGGATTCTGAAGGATCGCTACGAAATAGAGCGTGAGTTGGGCCGGGGCGGAATGAGCGTGGTGTACCTGGCGCGCGACCGCCAGCTTTTGTCGAAGCGCGTGGTGGTCAAAGTGCTGCTCGAAGAGACCAGCCAGGATTCCTGGATCCGCCAGAAGTTTCAGCAGGAAATGGAGGCGCTGGCGCGCATCGACCATCCCGGTGTAGTGGGTGTGCTTGACAGCGGATTCACGCCTGAAGGCAAGCAGTTCCTGGTGATGCAGTACATCGAGGGAGCGAGTCTTCGCAGCGCCATCGAGCCGGGAGGGATGAATCACGATCGGGCGGCGGGGATCGTCCGGCAGATCGGTCAGGCGCTGGAGGCGGCGCACGAAAAGGGCGTCTGGCACCGGGATCTGAAGCCGGAAAACATCATGCTGCAGCGGCTGGGCGGAGAGGACCACGTCAAGCTGATCGATTTCGGGCTGGCCGGGATCCAGAATTCGCAATTCGCCGGGGAGGAGTCGAAGGTGGCCGGGAGCTTGAGCTACATGGCGCCCGAACAGTTCGCGGGGCAAGCCTGCGCGGCCAGCGATACCTACGCTCTCGGGGTAGTCGCCTATGAGATTTTGACCGGGGATCTCCCTGCGCCCCGGGAAGGATCGCGGGCGGAGTTGCCGGCGGCGGTGGAAAAGTCGATTCGGAAGGCCATGTCGTTTCGGCCCGAGCACCGGCAGAGTTCGGTACGCGAATTCAGCGAGGAACTATATTATGCTCTGCGAGGCAGTGAACCGGCCCGCGGCAGCGGCCCGGTTCGCAAGTCGGGTTCCCCGGGATCGGTGGAGATCGCGCACGTGCTGTTTACCGACCTGGTGGGTTACTCCCTGCTGCCCATGGACCGGCAGAAAGAATACTTGGGGGAACTGCAGCAGATCGTGCGCGAGTCGCCGCAGTTTCGCGCGGCGGAGGCGGCCGGTGACATCATCAGTCTGCCCACTGGGGACGGCATGGCGCTGGCGTTTTTCGGGGACCCGACGGCGCCGGCGCAATGCGCCTTGGAAGTGGCTCAGGGGCTGAAGAGCAAGCCGCACCTGAAGCTACGGATGGGAATCCATAGCGGCCCGGTCTACCGGGTAGCCGACGTGAACGCCAACGCCAACGTGGCCGGCGGCGGCATCAACATGGCGCAACGGGTGATGGATTGCGGGGATGCCGGGCACATCCTGGTGTCGAAAACCGTGGCCGACGTGCTGCTCCAGTTGAGCCAGTGGGCGCCGCACCTGACCGACCTCGGCGAGTTCACGGTGAAACACGGCGTCAAAGTGCACCTATACAATCTGGCCACTACCGAGGCGGGCAATCGAGAACGGCCAAGGAAGCTGGCGCCCGCCGCCATTCCGAAATGGAAGTCCAAATCCCTGGTGGCCGGGGTTGCCGCGCTGGCGGTGGCCGTCGCCGCTGGCGGCTGGTGGCTCGGACGAAGCGGAAGGAGTTCCCTGACCTCCCGGGATCAATCGTCGATTGCGGTGTTGGCTTTCCGGGACCTAAGTCCCGAGCAGAACCAGGCGTATTTCTCCGAAGGCTTAGCCGAGGAACTGCTGGATACGCTATCGAAGATCCAGGGGCTAAAAGTGGCGGCAAGAACGTCTTCGTTCCTGTTCGGCGTCAAGCCCGAGGACTGTCGCGTCATAGGCCAGAAGCTGAACGTCGCGAACATCCTCGAAGGGAGCGTGCGCAAGCAGGGCAACCGGGCGAAGATATCGACTCAGTTGATCAAGACGGCGGACTGCTTTGAAGTCTGGTCGGCGGACTACGACCGCGAGTTGACCGACTTCTTCGCCGTGCAGGAGGAGGTTGCACGCGCGGTCACGGCGAACCTGAAGTTAAAGCTGCTGGGGGAGCCTAAAGCAACACCATCCCCAAGGAGCAAGGATGCCGATGCCTACAACGCCTACCTGGAGGGCCGGTATCTCATTGGGAAGCGCAACAAAGAGAACTTAGAGAAGGCCGTCGGCTACTTCGAGCAAGCGATCGGGCTGGACCCCGGATATGCACCGGCATGGGCGGAGCTGTCGCTATCCCACACGATCCAGGCAAGCGGGGCCTACGTTCCCGGGGCGGAAGGCTACCGCAAGGCGCGGGAGGAGGTAGATAGGGCCCTGAAGCTGGATGCGGACCTGGCAGCGGCCCACGCGGCCATGGGATACCTCCAGTTGACCCACGACAGGGACTGGGCTGGGGCCGATGTATCGTTTCGACGGGCGCGGGAATTGGATCCGGGCAACGACAACGTGATCCGAGGCGCGGCCTCGCTGGCTATGAATCTGGGCCGTCTGGACGAGGCGATTGCGCTCTACAGCAGGGCCGTCGAAATCGACCCGCTGAACCCGACCAGCTATCACCAGCTCGGGATTGTCTTGTACTACGCCGGGCGGCAGGCAGAGGCAGCGGCCGCCTTCAAGCACGCCTTGGAACTCGCTCCGGAGAGGTCGTCATCGCATTGCCTGCTTGGCCGGCTCTACCTGGTGCAGTCGCACCCGCAAGAGGCGCTGGCCGAAATGGAGCAGGAGAAACAACTTTCCTGGCGCCTGTTCGGGCTGGCGCTCGCGTACCATGCCCTGGGAAAGAAGAAGGAATCGGACGAGAACCTGGCGGAACTGATCGAGAAGTTCTCAAAAGGCAACCCCTATCAGGTTGCTGAGGTGTATGCTTTCCGCGGAGAGACGGACCTGGCGTTCCAGTGGCTGGCGCGGGCCTACACCGAGCCGGACTCGGCGCTCCGCGAGATAAAGTCCGAGCCCCTGCTGAATAACTTGCGGCGCGATCCCCGCTACGCAGCCTTGCTCAAGAAGATGGGCCTGCCGCTCTGAGCCATGCGGCCACCACCAGTTTCCGCACGGCGACAGTTGACGGGCGTCCAGAATCGATCGTCTGACGCTTACGATCGATCTCCCCTGACGCCGCAGTGTTCACCACCGCCCGTCCAGTTGACCGAAAGTGGGCATCCCGGAAACTGGCTTTCGGGCACCCCGAATCCGCCAAGGTCGGCAGTCGCTGCGATTGCGCATAGCCGCTCTGCAGGGAGTACACTACGGTGTCCAGACCTCTACGGACTGAGGAGCAACAAACGGCATGCCGCCTACAGAAAAGGACCGCCTCGCTGCTCAAGGCGAGGAACGATGGCTGGATTTTCAGGACGCCCTCTCAGACAAGCGGAAGTAGCCGCTCCAGGCGTTCCGGGATTTTTGGGAAACCGCATGGCGCTACGCTGAGGCGGTAAAGCGCGATCCGCTAATCCATCGAGCGGTGGTGAGCGCAGTCAACGGACTCACTGATTACCTCACGGTCGAACGCAAAAGAATTCCGGAGAAAGTCGTTTGGGATGCACAGCGTCTGGAATCCCTCCTGTTCAGCGGCTACGACTCGGACTTCGAAGGCGACGAACCGCCGGGACTCTGAACGCCGCCACCGCAACGGAAAGGCCAGTTTCCGAGAAGCCCACTTTTTGTCAAGTGGGCGGAGGCCGGTGAGGCCGGTGAGCACCGTGGCGACAACGCTCCGGTAAGATTCACTAAGCGTCTGCGCTCCCCTTCTCGGGAGCGTTACTAAGCTGGTACTCCTCCCACTTCCGCGCCGCCTCGTCGTCCTGGCCGTGGATCATGTGCGCATAAATCTCCTGGGTCGTCCGGATCGAACTGTGGCCCAGGCGCGCGGTTACACCCGCGTCCACCAGTTGCTGGATTTCCGGAGACACCGAAGGAAACATAGCCAGCATGCCGCTTACATGAAAACCGCCGATCATGACCTCGACCTCCTCTCTTCGAAGAGTCAGGGCG
>JBEKYD010000334.1:0-11068 GCA_049511335.1 Bryobacteraceae bacterium
CGCGCGAATGTCGGCGCGGGCTGCTCGTTCAAGCGCCGCCGGCGCGCCCGAGGTTTCCATCAGCAAAGTGATATCGTCCGAGGGCGCCTGGGCGAATGGGAGATAGAGAAACGGCCGGGGCAGCTCATGCAAGTTGTTGGACGGCCCATCTTCGGCTACACCCACCACCTGGCGCGGCTTGCCATCGATCTGAACCCAGTTGCCAAGCGGGTCGCGGTCGCCATACACGGTACGGACGAAGGCTTGCGAGACGACCACCACCAGCGGCGCGCCGGCACGGTCGCGGCGATCGATGCCCCGCCCGGCCACCACGCGAGTTCCCATCAGGGTAAAGTAGTTGCCGCCCACGTTGTTGAGCGGCACGCCCATGGGCGCCATGCCGGGAATTTCGACTCGCGCCGTGAGCCCGCCGCCGGAACCGCTCAGCGGAAGCCGCCGCGCGTAGGTTGCTCCGCGCACGCCCGGCAGCGTAGCCAGCCGCTCGCACACCTGCTCGCACCAATCCGCCCGCGGAATATGCAGCGACTGGATCACCGATAGCGCCAGGACTTTTTTATGCGGATCCAGCCCCGGCCGTATCTCGGTTGCATGGTGAAGGCTGGTCAGGAACAACACGGCGACGCCGAACAGCGCCACGCTCACCGCGATCTGCGATGTGACCAGCGCCTTCTGCTACCAGGTGCGGCGCGCCATGGTCACGCCCTGAGCCTGTTTCAATACGTCGGAAATGTTGAGCCGCGCCGCGTGCAGCGCGGGCACCAGACCGGCCACCAGAAGAGCCAGAACGAGCGCCCCTACCGAAAAGGCAAGCACGCGGTAATCCAGCCGAATGCCGAAATCCATAAACGCGTCCATCGCGTGTTCGAACTGCGAGACTTTCTCCGTCAGAAGCTGGGCCAGCAGCAGGCCCAATCCGGCGCCCGCAAGACACAACAGTAAGGTTTCCACCAACAGTTGGCGCGCCACGCGCCACTTGCCGCCGCCAAGCGCCATCCGCATGCCCAGCTCCCTGCGGCGCACCTCGGCCTGCGCCAGCCGCAACTGAGCCACGTTGGCGCAAGCCACGAACAGGACCAAGCCCAGCACCGCCACCAAGCCGCCGCCAAACAACAGATCGTCCGCCCAGGGCCGCGCCAAGCATTCGACCACGGTTGCCGAAACGTTGCTGGGGGCCAACTTGTGCTTTCCCGGCCCGCGAATGGCGGCATCCAGTTGCGCCGCGGCGCGTGCCGCTGTCAGGGGAGCATGGAATTGCGCCGCGATCTCGAACTGGCCGTCGCGAGAGCGCTCTTCGTCCTTGGACCCGAGCGTGTGGAACCATGCGCGCGCGCTCACCCAGACGCCGATCAGAACTCCCCGCTGAAGACCGGTGAAAACCTCCGGCATCACGCCCGCCACCACGAATGCCTGATGGTTGAGCAACACAGTCTTGCCCACGATGTGCGGGTCGCTCGAGAAACGCGTTTGCCACAGCCGATGACCCAACACAGTCTCCGGCCTACCCCCGACCTCACTGATCGAGGCGCGGCCCAGCGCCGGCTTCACTCCCACCACCCGAAAGTAGCTCGGGGAGGCAGGCTGAATGATCACCATCTCGCTGTCGTCGCCCTCGCCCACCTGGACGCCGCGCCGCTGGCTGGCCACCAGTTGCGCCTGGCCTTCCAACGCTTTGGCCATATCGAGGTAATCCGGCCAACCGTACATCATCCAGTTGCCGTCGTCGCCCCGCGATTCGACCGACCACAGATTCTGCGGTCGTTCCACCGCCAGCGGCCGCAAGATGGCGGCGTCGCCTACGGCAAACAAGCCCGTGGTCAGGCCAATCCCGAGCGAAATCGAAAGCACGGCCAACGCCGTAGCGCCGGGGTTCTTCGCGAGCAGACGAAGAGCCATGCGGAGGTCGCGGATCCACTCATGGGGCAACATAGACGAGACTTGGGGGCAATTTCAGGACCAGAGGCCCGGCTTGGCTATACCTTTACCATAGGGTCTGTTGATCTGATTTCGAGCGCTCGAGCTGTCCGATTATGGGACGGACTGCGCGCCGATGACATTTCGGCACGCACAGGAATGCACAACGGCGAAACCCGAACCATCGCTACCGGACCAACTTATTCCAGCTATAAAGGGTCTGATTCTATGCTTCTGGCTGGCTCGCAACGGCGGCCGCCTCATTGAGTGGCCGCCGCTTCCAGTGGATTGGAGATCTGCTGTACGCTGATGCCGCCCACGCCGACCCGCAAGAACAGGTGGTGCGCGGCCTTGGAGCCGTTGTTTGTCAGGCCGTGGCCGAACGCGAGCGAATAGTGGGACGTTCCGGGCAAATCCGAATATACGGTGCCGAGACGGCAGCGGGCGTTGAGCTCGTATGCGGCGCCCTGGGGCACCTGCACCATGACGTCGCCCAGGTGCGCGCGAGCGTCGATATCGCCGGCCACATCCGTTACGATCACATCGCCCTTTCCTTCGCGAATCGCCAACCGCGAGTTGCGTGGCGCCTGAATGCGATATTCCAAAGTGAAATCGCCCCAGCCGCGAAACAGGCGGACCAGCCGGTTGCGCGAGGGAAAGCTGGTGGAAATCACCAGGTCGCCATTGGCGGCCTTGGTGGTGTTCACGTGAATCCGATTGAGATAATCTTGCGCCGCCGCGCGCGCGTGGGGATCGTCACGCCGGAATTCGGAGCGCGTCACCGTCACTTCCACGTCCGGACGGTCCCAGCCTTCCACGTTGACCTCGCCGTAGGCGTTCTCCACTCGAATCGTGCCGCTCGCCGCCACGCCCGCCTTATAAGTCGTGCTGACCAAGCCGATATGTGGCGACGCGGCGGCGGTGTAGGCCAGCGCCCCCGCGCAGGCGAAAAGCGTTAGTAAACGGGTCATGGTTGCTCCATTCGAGGCGTCTCCTTCCAGCATACAAGGTTCACAAGAGCTTCCCGTGAATGCCCGCTCCGGGCTAGCGCCGGAACCGGTTGCGCATGGCCAGCCGATATTCGCGGCGCTCCCCGGCTTCCTGGAAACGGCGGATTTCGTCCTCGGTCTCCGGAATCACGGCCGGAACCGGGGTGGCCTTGCCTTCCGAATCGAGCGCCACGAAAGTGAGATAAGCGGAACAGGTATGGACGAGCCGGCCGGTCATCAGGTTCTCCGTCACCACCTTGACGCCGACCTCCATGGAAGTGCGAAAAACGCGGTTCACCGACGAGTGCAGAACGATCAGCTCGCCGATGTGCACGGGGTGCAGGAAGTGGAAACTATCCACCGAGGCGGTGACGATCGGGCGCCGCGCATGGCGCATGCCGGCCATTGCAGCGGCCAGGTCCACCAGGTGCATGACCTTGCCGCCGAGCACGGCGCCCAACCCGTTGGCGTCGTTGGGAAGCGCCAGCTCGGAGTATTCGGAAGCGGATTCCCTTACCGGTTTGGCATCCATGCTAGGTTTTCCGCCTTCCGCCGCAGGTAGCTCTGCGCGTAAGCCACAGCCTGGCGCGGCGTGCACGTACCGGCCGGATCGGGCGAAACCGCCTCGCGGTCAACCGAATACTCCAGCGCGCCGTGGGCGTACGGCTGGTGATCCCGTTCCAGAACGTAGTAGAGTCGAAGGGTGGTTCCGTTGTCCGCGACCAGAGTGAAGCGAGCGGCGTCTGGGCCGGCGGTGGCCGGGAACCGATGGCAGAAGCCGCGCGCGTAACCCAGGTTGCAGAGCATGCGGAGGTTGCTTCGGTCGGGCTCGGTCGCCCTGTCCGGTTCGACGCGGCACATACCCGCCCACTCATCGCCCAGCGGCAGGGTAGCATTTCCCGCTTCCGCCCCGTGGGCGCGCGGGGCCACCGGATCGAAATAGGGGCACGACATTTTGGAGGTATGGTAACACAAGCATGGCAAGCAGCCGGATGGACATACTCAATGGCATGTTGGCGCAGAATCCCAACGACAGTTTTGCGCGCTATGGCCTGGCGATGGAATACCGCAATCGCGGCGGCCTGGAGCGGGCGATCGAGGAGTTCCGTGCTCTGACGGCGGCCGATCCGGATTATTCCGCCGCGTATTTTCATGCCGGTCAGACTTTGGAGCGGCTGGGCCAGACGGACGAAGCCCGCCAGTGGTACCGGCGCGGCATCGAGGTAACCACCCGCAAGGGCGAACGGCATGCGCTGAGCGAGTTGCAGGCAGCGCTCGATCTGCTGGGATGAACGCGAAGCTTGGGCGATTTGCCAACCCGAGCCGCCGCAAACCATGTAGAATAGAAATTTCGGGCCGTGGCGCAGCCTGGCTAGCGCGCTTGCTTGGGGTGCAAGAGGTCCCGAGTTCAAATCTCGGCGGCCCGACCAAATTCCTCAAATACTTACAGGCAGCACACCTTCCTAGACCCTCCGTTTGGAGTCCATTTGGAGTCCAAAATGGACGCCGGCCGCGGGGACTTCCGAAAGCACGAAAAACACTTCTCAAATTCCTGGCGCCTCTCTCCTCCTATAAAAAACCCGACAAACCCGACATTTCTGGCCTAACCGACTGATTCTGTTAGCAAAACTGATGTCGGGTTTCCCAAAAAAACCCGACATTGACCCGACATTTCCCGCCAAAAACCCGACATTTGGCTACCGGAGGGGCTGGCACGCGGTCACCGTTTCTCAATCCTCACGATACTTAGAACTCTCCGTGCCGCTTGCGTCTGACCATCGTGCGAACTCGGCGGGCTCTGCTCTCACAAATCATCTGTTGACGACTGAAATCCAGAATTGCTATTCAGGGGACGGAATGATTAAGTCGCCCCAGTCGCTGGTAATCGAGATCTGGCACATCGACAAGTTCGTCTTCTACGCCCGCAATCCCCGCAAGAACGACGCCGCAGTGGATCGCATGTGCGCCTCGATCCGCGAGTTCGGCTTCAAAATTCCATGTCTGGCCCGTAGCGACGGGACCCTGGTAGACGGTCACCTCAGAATCAAGGCCGCCCGCAAGCTGGGCTCTTGGCCGGGCGGCGACATTACCTGCATTCCCGTGATTCTCTGCGATGAGTGGACCGAGGCTCAGGTGAAGGCCTTCCGCTTGATGGTGAATCGCTCCGTTGCGTGGGCAGCATGGGACGAGGATCTACTGGCCCTAGAGCTTCAGGAGTTGAACGAAGCGGATTTCGATCTCAGCCTGACCGGCTTCGATCCGGGCGAGATCGACGGTCTGTTAGCCATTCCGGATGAGGAGAAAGCTAACGCGGCGCCACCGGTTCCTGAGAACCCAGTGTCGCGTACTGGTGATCTGTGGATCTGCGACAAGCATCGAGTGCTCTGCGGCGACGCCACCAGCGCGGAAGACGTAGCGCGCCTGCTGGGCGAACGAAAGCCGATCCTGATGGTCACCGACCCCCCTTATGGCATCGAACTCGATTCCGAGTGGCGCGACCGCGCCGGCTTGAATGGCTGCGGGGCCGCCGAAGCCAGTTACATGAAGCACCGCACCGAGGGCCACACTGAAACGACCATCTCCGGCGACACGCGGGCCGACTGGTCCGCGGCCTTCGAACTGGTCCCGAGCCTCCAGGTCGCCTATGTCTGGCACGCCTCGAAGTTCACGAGGGAGGTTCTCGATGGGTTGCTGCGCATCGACTTCGTCCACCACCAGCAGATTATCTGGGACAAAGGGCGGACGGTTCTAACGAGGACGCTCTATTGGTTTCAACACGAGCCCTGCTGGTTCGTCCGGAAGAAGAATGCGCCGTGGTATGGGAAAGCAGGCGAGAATTCCACGATCTGGGCCTCGCCCTCACCGAAATTCATCATGGGTGGGTCGGACGAGGAAAAATACGATCACCCAACCCAGAAACCGATTGAATTGATGCGCCGGCCGATCCTGAACCATTTGAAGCGAGGTGAGCTGGTCTACGAGCCGTTCCTCGGCAGCGGCACAACACTCGCCGCCGCGGAACTAACGGAGCGCGTTTGCTGTGGCCTCGAGCTGGACCCGAAGTACGTGGACGTGATTGTGCAGCGCTGGCAAACGCTGTCCAGCAAAAAGGCCAAGCTCGACGGCGACGGGCGGACGTTCGACGAGATTGCCAAGGAGCGTCTGCCAGGGCGAGGCACGGCCCTTGCCAGCCCGGATGCCGAGCCCGAATCTCGACAGCAGATCCACGACCCGAGAAACCCATGGCGGAACCTCGATCCGGCTTCCTCCGAAGCCGAGTAAGGGGACTGCGGGAGGAAGGGAATTTGGCAGGGCGCGCCGGGGAGTGAAGCCCAGAAGCAGAGAAGGCCCGCCGCGGCAGCACCGGGCGGGCCAGAAAGGGAGGGATGCGACCCATGCTAAGCGTTGATCCGATATGTGCGCTCGCCGCCCTCGGGTCTGAAGGATTCGATGCGGTATCCGGCCTTTTTCATCGCGCCGGCCATGAATCCGCGTACCGTGTGCCGCTGCCAGCCCATTTTGTCCATAATCTCGGAAAGGGTGGCGCCGTTCTTCCGCTGGAGCATCGCCACCACCTGGGCCGTCTTGCTGCCTTCGCGCGGGCCAGCGGCTTCCTGCGTCTTGGCGGCCTTTTTGGCTTTGGGCGCCTTCCTGGCAGGGCTGGTCTTCTTGGTAGCCTTGGCCTTGCCGGGCGCGCCCTTGGCCGCCTGTGCGCCAGCTTTGCGCTTCTTGTCGGCCTTCGGCTTCGTGGGCTCAGCCTCGGGTTTGGCGGGCTCGGCCAGGCCCTGGATACGCTCCCAGATCCGGACGATTGCCGTCTTCGCGTCCTTCAGCTTCTTCACCGGCTTCTCGCCAGCCAAGCTATTCAGTATCGCTACCAGGCGCTCCGCCGGCCAGGACGCAGCCAATTCCGCCAGCTCTTGCTGGCTACTGAAAACGTCGAAAGGGGTTGCGGTGGTGGTGGCGGCGGCCTCTTCCGGGGTCGCAAACGCCACGATTTCATTCTGTTCGCTGATGGTAAAAGTCGCCATAATCGTGCTCCTTGGGGCCACGCTCCGCGCGGTCATGGACATGGATCACTCCGAAGTGCTTGAAAAGCAAGGCGATTCTTCAGCAAATCGACGGAGGCCGGCGGAGAACGCTACTGAACGGACAGGCCGGCAGATTGCGTCAGGTTGCGTCAGGTTGCGTTAGATGAAAGGGCACGGGACCAAATTCGGGCGCAAAAAGGAGGAGGCGGTTGCGGCATTGCTCACACAGCGCAACATCGAGGAGGCCGCCAAAGCCGCCGGCATCGCGCCCAACACACTCCTAAAGTGGCTGAAGGAGCCCGAGTTCCAGACCGCCTACCGCCAGGCTCGCCGGGACGCATTCGGGCAAGCCGTCGCGCGGCTTCAGCAAGGGACGTCGGCGGCAGCCACTACTCTCCTGAAAACGATGATTGATCAGGGCACGCCAGCGTCCGTCAAGGTGCGGGCAGCCGAGGCAATCTTCAACCACGCTGCCAAAGCGATTGAAATCGAGGATATCGACGCCCGCGTGACGGCGCTGGAGCAGGCTGCGGAGCTATCAAAGCGTGCGCGATGACTCCTGAATCGGAGACTGGATCGTGAACTTCCGTCGCAGACTCGAAGCGCTCGAAAAGGGGCTTATCGGTGAGCCGATCCTATTGCAAATGCCGGACGGCCGCACTGAGACGATTCCGGGCCGCGGCGACTACGTGCTCGATCTGATTTGCCGCGTCTACCGTGGAGAGCGGACGTCAGAGATAGAGCTAATCGCTCAAAGCATTAGCTCGATCGAGCCGGGCGGTGCACATATGCTCGACTTGGCGCGGGCGGTTTTTGAATGGACCAAGGAGGACGCACAGTGAAACCATCGAGAAGGACGTGTGGGTGCGTGAGATGCACCGCCAAGCGGTGAGGGAAGCACTGGGGCGGAGGGTTTGGTGATGTACAACCATGTCAGACGAATCGCAAAGCTGGAGAAGCAGTTTGGGACCGTGGAGAGCGAGTCTCCGCTTTTATTGGTGGTGTCCAGGATAGGTTGCCCACTTGCCCTTGATGAGGACAGATGCGTCGAGATCCTCGGCGAATCCGGGTTTCTGCCCAGGGGCCCCGCCATGGGCGTCGTGAATCTCGGCAGGATGCCTAAAGGCCCACCGCCATTGCCGCTGCGGAGGGTTCGGGACGGCTGCGCCCGCGACCTTGAACTCTCGAATCGCGGCAACAACCATGCACGCGCGCCGGGAGTTCGCTCTGTCCAGCAGGCCGGAATAGCTAACGATATTGCCTGATAACGCTGCTCTGTACGAGTGGCGTATTCCGGCGATGCTTCCCAGAACGCGACTTCGGGCCAGTGTCGGACCACTTTCCGAGAAGACTTGCCAACGCTTCACCGAAGCCTCGCCTCCGCCACTCCCAATGCCCCTGTCAGGTGTCTCACTCCCTCGCGGAGCTGTTTGGCCTCCGCCCCCGTGAAACCCAAACCCTGCCTGGCCTCATCTAACTGACGCGGGCTGGCATCACTCCCCGATCCCGATGTGGTAGCCCCAGAAGATGCCCGATCTCGTGGGTCATCACACAGCCGAGGCAGACAGGCCGATCCGTGATCTCTGCGAGGTTTTTCGCTGTCGCATAGGACGCGTACGCCCGTGGCGCGCCGGGGACGACCAGCGCAGACCCCGCAAGGTGGGCCTTCGCCCCCATCTTCGGCATCACGTTCATGGTGACGTAGCGTCCCTCGGGAGGAACTGGTTGGTTGCAGCCTTCGGGCCACGCTTGGCCGAACTGGCAGACCACCCAGACCGTCTCGATCCCCACCAAGCCGAAAGTCCTCCGCGCCATTCCGACAGCAGACGACATCACCTCGGCCGGCACCCCAGTGTAGTCGAACACGGCGACAGTGAGACGGCCCTGCGCATTCAGGCATGCGCTGGCCGCTCCCATCAAGATCACGGCAACCAGCAGTTTGCGGTTTCTCATATCGCTGCTCCTGGCCCGAACGCGCAAGAAGCTGGAAATCGGGGCAAAAATTGCGGATAATCAGAGCCGGAATCAGAACCGCTGGAAAGGTTGGCTGCATGGCCGACGCTCGCGGAGAAGTTACCGAGCTGCTGGCCGAGTTGAAGCTTGGCCGGAAGGACGCCTTCAACCGGCTGATGCCGCTGGTTTACCGGGAACTATGCCGTATCGCCAGCAATCAAATGCGGGATGAGCGGGTGGGCCACACGCTGCAACCCACGGCGCTGGTGCACGAAGCCTTCCTACGCCTGGTAGACCAGAGTCGGGCCGACTGGCAGAACCGGGCGCAATTCCTCGGCGTCTCGGCCCAACTGATGCGCCGGTTACTGGTCGATCACGCGCGGAAACGCCGCGCCGCCAAACGCGGTATTCCAGTCACGCTGAACGAAGAGATCTTTCAACGGAAACCCGGTGCCGACCAGACCGAGGAAATCCTGGCGGTGGACGAAGTCCTGGCCCGGCTCAGCGAATTGGATCCGCGACAGGCTCGCGTGGTGGAATTGCGCTACTTCGGCGGGCTATCGGTGGAAGAGACGGCGGATGCCATGGGCATCGCGACGCGTACAGTCAAGCTCGACTGGGCCATGGCCAAAGGGTGGATGCAATCCCAGTTGAGCTGGGGCGGACGGCTGTGACACCGGCGCGCTGGGCCCAGATCAAGGAACTGTTCAGCACGGCGCTGGAGACTCCGGAAGCGGAACGGTCGCGATTCCTGGAGTCAGGTTGCGGTGGGGATGCGGAGTTGCGCGCCGAAGTGGAGCGGATGCTGGCGGGGAACGAAGAGCCGAGCTGGCAAAGTCCGGCCGCGAAACTGTTCCCGGTGGCCGCCGAACTGGCGCCCGGCGACGCGGTGGGGCATTACCGCATCGAAGCCAGGCTGGGCGAAGGGGGCATGGGCGTGGTCTACAAGGCCAAAGATACGCGCCTTTTGTCTCGTTGGCGGATAGCTTTCTCGCGTGTCATCTATAATGATGATTCACATTCCTCAAAGGCAAGTCAACACATTTTTCGAAAAAATGTTTCGAGATGCCGCAGTGACGCGGGAACGGCGGCGGCGGGGAGATCGGGAATCGGGCGCTGTACGATTCAACAACGAGCCACGCACCGGACCTATGAAAACAAGGAGTTTCCTTGCGGAATTTTAAGTGGGAAAGTAGCTAGTGTTCCACCACTTTTCCCGCAGCTTCGGGAGTTTCGTTGGCCTGCGGGGTAACATTGGCAATGTTGGGCGTTATGTCGGCATCCGCCATGCCCGTGGTCCAGCGGAGCGCGCCCAGTATCATCTGTCGGAAAACGGGACTCTTCCAGATTTCCTCACCGTGCCCCAGGCTGGTGTAATAAACACGCCCTTTCCCTTCCATCCGCGCCCACGCGACGGGATAATTCGGGCGACGGTAAAGATTGCCCGCCATCTTGGCGCAATCCAGCGCAAGGATAACATGTAGATCCGGCGGAAAATGCTTGGAAGAGTACCACTCCTCAAACGAGGTGAAATCGGCGGGAACGTGTTCCATCCCTGGAAAGCCTTTATCCACCTGAATCAGATAGCCATTCTGTTCGCGGTTATAGCCAATGTATTCGGCTCCCAACATTTTGGTGTAGGCTTCGGCCTGGGAGCGGCCACCGGAATCATTCGAAGCCGGAACGTGACTAAAGGTGTCAATCGCGCAGTGTACACCAATGAACCCCTTCCCGCTTCGAATCGCCTCCAGGAACGCCTTTTTCCCTTCCGGTGTCATCAGCCGGTAATTATCCCCCAGGCCATTCCTGGGTTGGCTTGTTAAATCGCCAGTGGTGTAGAACAAAAACGCGTCGTACTTGGCGATATTCTCCGGTGAAAAAATCGTGCCGTCCTTGCTGAAGATAAAATCAATGTTATTCTCCTGCCCAAATTCCAGCATCTCCTTCTCCAGAAAACTGGGCCAGGCGGTGTCCCGATACACGATGGGATGTTCGTAACCCGCTGATTTGGTGAAGAAGAGAACGTGCTTGGGAGCCGCGGCGCGGTATTCCTGATCCAACCAGACTGGGAACTTTGGGAAGTGCGGATTGTCCACCGGCGGATTGGAGGGGATAAACTTGCTCGCTCGCTGCGGAATTTCATTGGCCCGCGGAGTGACCTTGGCGATGTCTGGCGTTATATCC
>JBEKYD010000335.1:0-8051 GCA_049511335.1 Bryobacteraceae bacterium
GGCCCTCAAAACTCTCAGCGACCTGCTCGACGATCCCAAAGCTTCCCCCTCGGTGCGTCTCAAAGCCGCCACCCTCATCTTCCAAACCGCCATCGCCCCGCCGCGCTTCCAGCCGGCCAAGCTGATCGTCATGTCAGAACTGCCCCCGGACCTCGCTCGCGAAATCGCCGGACTCGACAAAGAGCCCCGAGCCGAGGAGGATGAACCAGCTCAGAACTAAGCCGTCGAAAAACCCGAAAATTTGCACAAAAATGCACAACAGCCGCGAGTAGCCCTTTGGCCTGCCCATGGACCAAGTCTTCGGCAAAAACGGAATCGCCGTCCAAATGAAAAAATGAAACGGGAAGGAGAAGCGCTAGAGAAAGAGGAGGAGAACTCCCCACCGGCCGCGCAAAAAGACGAAAATCTGCACAAAAATGCACAAAAGTAGGAACCCTACCGCCGCCCGGATCCCAAAATCGGCCGAAACGCCCGTTGCCCCTGCGGCAGCGGCAAAAAACACAAATTCTGCTGCCTGAACAAACCCGCCACTGCCGCCGCCTGACAGGTGGCGCAGGCTTCAGCCTGTGGTCTTCTGTGGCGCCTGTTCCACTGAACCCTTCCCGCACCCCAATACCAGCTGCGGACTAAAACCATGTGGCATCGGGCTTCCGGGGAACATCTTCCCCTCCCGCCGCGTATGTCTCTCGTGGAAAGGCGGCCTTCAATGAAATGGTTTGGCTCGCTTTGTATCGCGGGAACTTTGTGCTGGAGCGGGTGTGTGAGTAGCTATCGGGCGGCCGGCCCGACCCAGTACGACTCGCGCTCGATCGACGGCCCGAGCGCTCACCGCGATGAGCCGGTGCGCGTGAACCTCGAAATCGGTGCGGGCGACCTCAAAGTCGGCAGCGGCACCAGCAAACTGGTGCAAGCGTATTTCACCTACAACGTTCCCGCCTGGAAGCCGGAAATGCGCTACGAGGGCGGCTCGCTGACCGTGCGCCAGCCCAGCTCGCACGAGCCGCATTTCGGAAACACCAAGTATGAGTGGGATCTGCGCTTCAATCGCGATATCCCGCTCGACATGCATGTCAATTTCGGCGCCGGCGAGGCGCAGCTCGATCTGGGTTCGCTCGATCTGCGCGGGGTGGCGCTCGACATGGGCGTCGGCAGGCTCGAAATGGATCTGCGCGGCCATGCGCGGCACGATTATTCGGTGCGCATCCATGGCGGCGTGGGCGAGGCCATCGTGCACCTGCCCGCCGGCGTGGCGATTGACGCTCGGGCCGAGGGCGGAATCGGCGAAATCGAGGTGCGCGGTCTGCGTAAGGAAGGTGGCCGCTGGCTGAGCGAGGGAACCGAAGACGCCAAGGTGAAAGTCCACGTGGATGTGGAGGGCGGCATCGGCAGGATCAGCTTGATCGGCGATGGATCGTAAGAATTTGGCCACGGATGGACACGGATACACACGGATGAAAACAAGTCGTCTAGCGGTTCTTATCCGTGTGAATCCGTGTCCATCCGTGGCCCAATCAGCCCTTACACCCTCGCCACGCGGTCCATTTCCAGGAACTCGCGAATGTGGGGGTGATCGGATTTCTCCAGCTCTGCGGTGGGACCGAAGAAGATCACCCCGCCCTCGTAGAGGAACACGACCCGGTCGGCTACCTTATACATCAGGTCGAGGTCGTGGGTGACCACCACCGCGGTGAGCTGCAAAGTGCGCTTCAGGCGTACCATCAGGTCGCCCAGGTGATCGCCCATGATGGGGTCGACCATGGTGGTGGGCTCGTCATAGAGGATGCACTGGGGCTGGGCCGCGATGGCGCGGGCGATGGCGACGGCACGCTTGTAGCCGGTGGAAAGATCGGCCGGATAGGCGTCGCGGGCCTCCGGAATATCCACAAGCTGCAGCAGGCCGTCGACGACGTCTTCTTTATTGCGGGAATCGTAATCGTCCCGGAGTTCGAGCGAGGAAAGCACGTTTTCGGCCACGGTGAGGGAATCGAACAGGGCGCCCGATTGGAACACCATGGTCACCTTGCGGCGCACCCGGCGCAACTCGGCCTCGCCGAAATCGGTCACGTCTTCATGGGCCACGATCACGCGGCCGCTATCGGGCTTGAGAAAGCCCATGATGTGCGAGAGCGTCACCGATTTTCCCACCCCGCTGCGGCCGATGATGGCGACGGTTTCGCCGGGATCGACGTGGAAATTCACATCGACTAAAACCGGACGGTCGAACGTCTTATAAACGTGGCGAAACTCGATGTAATGCGGGTAGGGATCAGCAGTCATAGGCGGCCCAATCTTCGGGAGTGTTAAGATTCTGAAAATAAACCGCTTCCGAACTTTCGAACAGCTCCACCCGCAGCCCCTCGCCCACCAGCAGGGCCATCGCGCTGCGCTCCCCGGCGGCAAAGGCGCGTTCGACGCTCGCGCGGGCCGACCGGCGCCAGACCGCGCACAACGGTTCGATCTGCCCGGAAGGGCCGGCGGCAGCGAGAACGTCCGGGCGGTTCGCGGCCCCCTCCATGGCGCCTATCAAGCGCTCCAGAAACGGGGCCGTCAGGCGGGGCATGTCGCAGGCCACGATCAGGTTCGATTCCGCCTCGGTCCAGCGGAGGACGGAAACAATCGCGCCCAGCGGTCCGTGGCCCGGCCAGAGATCGGGCAGAAAGGCATAGCCGAGCCGGGCGTGGGCCGGGTCGGAGCCCACCAAAGTGGCGCTGCCGGCCGCCCGTTCCACCTTGGCGGCCACGGCCGCGGCCATCGCGCCGTTCTCCATGGGCAGGAGCGCCTTGTCCCGCCCCATCCGGGAACTCCGGCCCCCCGTAAGGACATATCCGGCCCGCTTCACAGGGAAATGATACCATTGACGTTCAGGCGGTCCCGTTTGGCTTTATACTGAGGAGTAAAACATTTTGATCTGGAATTGTTCTAAACTGTGGTATCGGGTGGCCGTCGCGAGCGCCGGATTCTGGGCCTTGGGCTTGTGGGCAGCCGATAACGCGCCGGCGACCGCCCTGCGCCCGCTGAAAGTGACCAGCGTAATCCAGGCCGACGCGCGCACGGGAAAGTTGGTTCGAAGCGTGGTGGTGACTCCCCGAACCGTAACCCGGCCAAGCGTACCGGCGCGGGCGGTGGGCGAATTCGTGGTAGCGCCGCGCGAGGTGGCGCCGCTCGATCCGGCGCGGGCCAATGCGGCGCCGGCCGGGCCGAAGGGAGACTGGAACGAAAGAGTGGCTCAAATCGCCGCCCAGCACGATCTGCCGGCGGAACTGTTGCATTCGGTGATCAAGGTGGAGAGCAACTATAATCCGTACGCCGTGTCGCCCAAGGGCGCCTTGGGGATGATGCAACTGATCCCGGCGACGGCCCAGCGATTCGGCGTCAACGACGTGTTCGATCCGGTGGACAACATCCAAGGCGGGGCGCGCTATCTGCGCTATTTGCTGGACCTGTACCATGGCGATTACCCTCTGGCGCTGGCGGCTTACAACGCCGGCGAACAGGCCGTGGCCAAGTATGGCTCGGTTCCACCCTATTCCGAGACCCAAACCTATTTGAGACTAGTGGCTCGAGAGATTCAACAGGCCGTGAAAACTACCGCGGCACAACCGAAGGAAACTAAACCCGCGGAGACGAAGCCGGCCGGGCCCTCCCACATCGAGGAGATCGTGGAACCCGGCGGCGCCGTGCATTACGTCTCCCGATAGAGGCTTTTCGCATGCGATGGACGGCGGCGTTTGTGCTTTTCGTCACCGTGCTGGCGGCCCAGGTCGAGCCCCAGCCGGCAGTCGCAGTCACCGCGGTACGGCACTGGGTGCAGGGTGAAGTCGTCCGTATCGCGATCGAGGTGAACGGAGAATTTCGTTTCCGCGGTGACCGCCTGCACAATCCCGAACGAGTCTACTTCGATTTGGCGGAGACGCGGCCGCGATTGGACGATAAGCCATACTGGTCGGAAAATCTACCGGCCGGCTCGCTGGTCGCACGCGTGCGGCTGGCGCAAACCACCCCCAGCGTGACCCGAGTGGTTCTGGACTTGGCCGGCGCGGCGGAGGTCTCGACCGTCGAGCTCACCAATCCGAATCGCCTGGTGGTGGAGTTGCGTCCGGCCAAGGGCACGGTTACCACCGTGACGAGACAGGCTTCGCCGCGGCCCGAGACGGCTTCGGCGGTTTCGGATCCGCCAGCGGCCTGGAGCTTGCCCAAACCGCCGCGGCCGTTTGCCCTACCCGCCGCCTCGCCCGCCAGGCTTGCGTCCGCCGTGGAGACGACTCTCGCGGCTCCTCCGGCGATTCGCGCCGAGACCGTGTTGCGGCCGCTGCCGCCGGCGCTCGAATGGGTTAGCGCCCCAACGCCGCTCGAAAGGACGCTGGCGGGAACGGCGAAAACAGCGCTTTCGCCGGCGCTGCCTCCGCCTTCCGGCGCCAGCATCTCGGTTCTCCCGCTGCCGCCTTCGGAGTCGGCCAAAGCCGCGCGCCGAACCGGCGACGGCGATACCTCGCTGGTGCGCACCCTGGGACTGAAGATTTCCCGCGTGGTGATCGATCCCGGCCACGGCGGCCACGACCAGGGCACCCACGGACCCAACGGCCTGCTCGAAAAAGACGTCGTCTTGGACATCTCCCTGCGCCTGGGGAAGTTGATCGAAGACAAGCTGGGAGCGCAGGTCATCTACACCCGCACCGACGATAGCTACGTGCCGCTCGAAGCGCGCACCGCGCTGGCGAACGAAAAAAAGGCCGACCTGTTTCTCTCCGTTCACGGCAATTCCTCGCCCGTGCCGAAGATCGTGGGCACGGAAACCTATTACCTGAATTTTTCCGATTCGCGCGACGCGCAGGACGTGGCGGCGCGCGAAAACGCCAGCTCGCAGAAATCCATTTCCGAGTTGCACGACCTGATTCAGAAAATCAGCCTGCACGACAAGCTGGAGGAATCCCGCGAGTTTGCCGCCCGCATTCAGACCGCCCTGTTCCAGCTCACGGCGCGCAACTTCCCGGCCGAGCACACCCGCGGAGTGAAGCGCGCTCCCTTCGTCGTGCTGATCGGCGCCAACATGCCTTCGGTCCTGGCCGAGATCGGATTTCTGACCAATGCGCGCGAAGAAGCCCTATTGAGGCGTCCGGATTACCGGCAGAAACTGGCCGAGGCGTTGTTTCAAGGCGTATCGCGCTACGCCGATAGCCTCAGCCATTTCCAGGTGGCGGCGCGGACGCAATGAAGCTGCTGGCGGTCAGCGCTCAGCGGTCAGCTAAAACCGTGGGGCACGCGGTTCGCCGCGTCGGTGTCCGAATGCTGACCGCTGAAGGCTTTTCCCTGTCCGATCAAGTATTTGGCCGGTGGTGCGAAGTACTAAAAGCATAGCGGCCGGCATGGGCGGCCACCCCGCAATTCCCCCTACCCAATGCCTCCTTTTGGGGGGTTGTTTCTTGCGATATGATCTAACAAAATGGGTAAAGGTGACGTATTTGAACGATCTGTCGTGTGGGGCCGCTGAGCCTAATGGCGCGGACCGCCGCCCGATTGTGGTTGTTGAAGATCCGCAAATTCAGAAGTTAATTCAGGGCCTTTTGGGCCGAAGTGGTTACCAAGCCCAGGCAGCCGCGCAGGATTACTGCCAGACCTTGCTGGAAGGCGGGAGCCTGCCGAGCGTTCTGATCACAAATCAACCCTCGCTGTTTCTTGCATTTGCCGAAGAGTTGCCGCTCCTGTACGTAGCCGCTCTGCCGGACCCGCGCTTGGCGTCGATGTTTCGCCACTGCCGCGTCCTGCGCAAGCCATTTCACGTCTCCGAGCTGGTGGCTTCCGTCGATCAGTTGATCCACACCGCATAAGCGCCGCATAAATTAAAGATGGGCTTCTTTCTTTGGCTGGACGACGATCTGGCCTGGGCACAAGGGACTTATGAGTACCGGCCCATGGGGACGGCGGTGATCTCTTCGTCCGACTTGTTTCGCCGCCGCGATTTCGACCCGCGCCGCAAGCGCCGCCCGTCTGTCGATGCCGCGCTGGAAGGACAATTCGCTTCCCTCGGGCACGTAAACGCCTACCTGGAGGCGCGGCGTTCCGGTCGCGGCGTGGGCCGCCGCGGCGCCGGGAGTCCGAAGTCCTGACGTCGCCAGCCATTTTCCAGGCAGTGAGGAAAATAAGCTGACCCAAACCCACGGGAACCTGCGCGGGAAACCCGGTGGGACAGACGATCGTTTTTTTGGCGTCTGTCGAGCGGCTGGCCTGGCGAGGGCGTGACAGACCGTGGACAACGACGGTCTGTCCCACTTCTGACCGGTTCGGACTCTCGGCTCGACACCTCCCGCAGATTCCCCTTTGCCCTCCGCAATGCGCCGGAATTCCTGAATTTCAGGGAAACGGCCGGCGCCCCCTCCTATAGTCACCCGAGTACAAAGGTCCTCTTTCGCGAACTTTTGCCTTAGATGCTTCCGCGCGCTCTTTTGCCTGCCGATATGGTGAATGTCACCCGAGCATTCAAGCGCGGGTCGCAAGAAAGGATTTACAACGAAATGGTTCGACATCGAATTCTTTTGGGTGTGTTCGCGCTTGCCATCGGCACGGGCACGACATGGGCATCAAACAAAAGCCTAGCCCTAAGTCTTGGATCGGGCACCCTCGCCTGCAACACGAACACGGGGGGCACTGGGAGCGCTTTGCTCACCGTCACAGGATCGACCACGGCGACATACCCCCTCACCGTGTCCTTGATAACCTTTACCAACCCGGGGCTCACCGTAACTGCTTCGAATGGGAACGGCGCTCAGCTGACCAGCTCGGCCAGCAAGGTGACCTACACGGTCGCTCCCACGGCCAACTGCTCGGGCTTTACGGGCACTTATACGAGCAACAGCGACGCCTGGTCCACAACCATAACATCCTCCTATAAC
Source organism: Bryobacteraceae bacterium (assembly GCA_049511335.1). Taxonomy (GTDB): domain Bacteria; phylum Acidobacteriota; class Terriglobia; order Bryobacterales; family Bryobacteraceae; genus JBEKYD01. The sequence goes on from JBEKYD010000335.1 coordinate 6,888, forward strand.
GCAACCGCGGATGCGACGCAAGCGGTTACGGTGACGGAAACCGACACAGCGGCGACCCCACTGAGCACGTCGGCCGGCACCGTGAACATCTCCTGCATATTGAACCCGGGCGGGACTTACACCGCCGGAAGCACGCAATTCTACCTCTACACGGCGGCCGCGATCGGATCGGCGGCCACCTTCTCAACCCTTCCGCCTTGGCTCACCCTCAACGGCAGCGCATCGGCTGGCCCCTTCACCGTGCCCTTCGCCGGTGGTCTTCAAATGACCGCAGCCGTATCTGCCGGGGCTTGCGCCACCATCGGCGGCCTGGGTAGCAGCAAGAGTACTTCTGGGATGACAATCGGCACCGCCCTTCCGGAACCTGCAAACGTAACTCTGCCGATAACCATACAGGGCACGATAGTCGGTCCGGCCCCATTGAGCGTGACCGGCACACCTGCTTATGGCTCGTCGTCCACACCGCTGGCGTTGACGCCATATACGCGGGGCAGCGGCGCTTCAGATTCCGGATCCGTCACTCTCACCTCCGCGAACCCGGTGTATTTCACGGTGGATATGACCACCATGCCGAATTGGCTCACGGTGAGCTCTACCAGCGGCCAGATCACCACCCAAAATGGCACTACCACGCTGCAATTCTCGGTGACGAAAGTTGCCGACACGCTCACGCCCGGCACCTACACTACCGGCGTGAATGGTATTCCGGCGATTTCACTCAAAGTAGCGGGCTATTTCAATACCTCGCTATATGTTTCCCTAGTGGTGCAAAACACGGCCCCGACGCTCAGCCTGCAAGGAGGGGCGACGCAGAATCTGTCGTGGAACCCGGCAATATCGCTTCCCACGGCAACCATCACCCTGGTTTCCAACGGCGCGCTGATCGCGTTCACCGCTTCGGCCGGCAACACAAACGGAGAAACTTCGTTCCCGGCCGGCGCGGTTGTGACCCCGGCCGCGGGCTTGGCCTACAGCTTCGGAACGTCGCTCGGCGTCACCTTCACCGCAGCGAATTTCGCCGCCGCGGCGCCCGGCTCGACACTGTACTCGACGGTAACCATCGGTTGGGGCACTGGCCAAACCATTTTGGGCTCTGCGCAGGAATCTGTAAGGCCCCCCGGTTTTACTGGGCCTAGATGAAGCGCGGGTCCTGGGTCCGGGGCC
>JBEKYD010000336.1:0-8016 GCA_049511335.1 Bryobacteraceae bacterium
AACGGCCAGCCTGCCCATCCGACCACGAGTGTGGCGAGCGCAAATTGCACCCAGCGTGAGACGCTGCTGTCCACCCAGGACTGTCTGGCCAGTGCCGGGATTAAGTGAGCCATCGCCAGGCCGAACACCGGCAACGCCAGCGCGGCGCCGAACCAGAAGCGCTTCGTCATGTCGCGCAGTTCGGCGTTCTCATCGTCATCCGTACCCGCTGTCACCGTCTTCGGCTCCAGCGTCATGCCGCATTTGGGACACTCGCCGGGATGGTTCTGCTGGACTTCCGGGTGCATTGGGCACGTGTAGACGGGGTTGGCCGTGGAGGATTCAACCTTCGCCGTCGAGCGGTTGCCGTGCTCCACTTTACTCGCGGATTCGTCGCTGGATAATTTGACCGGCATCAGACTTTCCTTCCTGCCGAACCGTTGCCATCTCGGGCGGGTCGCAAACGCACGATCATTTGTGGGACACCTTGTTGATCACGAGGACCAGCAGGAGCACCGCCACTACGACAATTACGGTCCATGTCCACATTCCTCCGCCCGCCCATCCGCCCATCCATCCGTATCCGTGGTTCATCATAAAGTCCCTTTCGTCTCGCTCTTGGCGCTGGCCATGCCAAGTCCGAGAATGCGGCACACCGACCGCGCAATCATCAGATCTTCGTCCGTTCGAATGACGCGAACCGTGGCCCGGCTGGCGTCCGTAGAAATCACCCCGGGAGTTTCGACATTGCGCGACTCGCTCAGCGCGATGCCGAGGAAGCCCAGTCCATCGCAGATGCGCGCGCGGACGAGTGGGGCATTTTCGCCGATACCTCCGGCGAACACGAGCGTATCCACCCCACCGAGCGCGGCGGCGAAGGAGCCAATCCACTTCTTCGCCTGATAACAGAACAGGGCCACGGCTTCCGCGGCTCGGATATCATGGGCTTCCGCAGCGAGCAAGTCTCGCATGTCGGAACTGATCTCAGAAACTCCGAGCAGGCCGGACTTGTGGTTGACCATTTCGTAAAACTGTTTTGTGGTCATGTGCTCGGTTCGCGCCAGATATGGCGCCAACCCAGGATCCAGATCGCCGGAGCGGGTGCTCATCACCAATCCCGCCGTCGGAGTGAAGCCCATGCTGGTGTCAATGCTCTTGCCGTCGCGCACGGCGGCCATGCTTGCGCCGTTGCCCAGATGAGCGAGGATGACGCTGCCACTCGTTGCCGCCGGGTCGCCCAAGCGCGCGAGTTCTTCCATCAGAAAGGCATAGGACAAGCCGTGGAAGCCGTAACGTTGCACTCCCTTCGCGTCGTAGCAACGCGGGATGGGAAGCAGCTTGGCGACACGCGGCATGGTGCGGTGAAACGCCGTGTCAAAACAGGCCACCTGGGGCAGCTTCGGATGACGCCGGCGGAACGTCTCGATCAGTTCGATTTCGCTGGGCAGATGGTCCGGGTCGTACGGGCTGATGCGATGCAGTTCATCCAACAACTCCTGGGTGACCATCTCGGGCGCGGTGTGTTGCATGCCGTGGACGACGCGGTGTCCCACAGCCCGGACCGATTCGAAACCATGCTGCTTTTCGAGCCAATCCATCAGAAAAGTCGCTGCCGATTTGTGGTCGGAAGCGTCGAGGCTGCGGGTGTCCCGCCGATTTGTGGCCGGGAGATGGAACGTCAGATTCGTTCCGCTCATGCCGATGCGATCTACCGTTCCATAGAGCCTTCTCTTCAGCGGTTCGCCGGCCGGATACACCGCGAACTTGATGCTCGAGGAGCCGCCATTGATCGTCAGGATGCATGGGTCCGTTTTGATCATCGTTGCCATAGGATTCGAGCCGATTCCAACGGAACCGCCACCCCGGAACACTGAGGCGCCACTCTCGCGGTGTAGTCTCGCGCTGGACGTGTAGCGGGTACCGTCGCGCGATAGACACAACCGCGGGAGGCATCAGGCAGCGGTCGCGCGCACTTCATTTCCACCCGTACGGGATCGCCGCCGTCGATTCCGTCCGCATAGAGCTCAACTCGCGCCGCGTTCGGATCGAGATCGTTCAGAAAGATTTCGACTTCAAACACGTGGTGGTCCGCGTTGGTTTCGACGCGCAAGTCGCCGAAGCGCAACGAGCCCCACTTCCGCTCCACTTCATGCCGCCAATCGACCACTTGCCTGCCCCCTGCGCCCTTATTTGCCGCGCGCTCACGGTAGGCGGCTGCAGCCGGGAGGTAGTGTTGCTCCAAGTATTCGCGCACCGCGCGGCTTGCGGCAAAGGCCGGCGTCAACCGCGCCATGCTTTCCCGCATCCGTGCTACCCAGGCGGCCGGAATACCATTCTCGCCGCGCGTATAGAACTCTGGAATTACTTCCTGTTCCAACAGATCGTACAGGGCTTCCGCTTCGGCAGCGTCCCAGGCTGGGTCGTCGCCATGTTCCTGGCCATCTCCCAATGCCCACCCGACTTCCGGCGCGTAGGCCTCCGCCCACCAGCCATCCAACTCGGATAGATTGATGCCTCCGTTGACCAGAACCTTCATGCCGCTCGTTCCGCAAGCCTCCCAGGGGCGCCGTGGCGTGTTGATCCAGACATCCACCCCCTGCACCAGGTTCTCGGTCAGAAGCATGTCATAGTCGCTGAGAAAGATCGCATGGGGGCGCGTCTCGGGCCGCCGGATGTAATGCATCCATTCCCGAATCAGGGCCTGTCCCGCCTGGTCCGCCGGATGCGCCTTGCCGGCGATGATGAGCTGCACCGGGCGCTGCTTATTAGTTAACAAGCGAAGCAGGCGCTGGGGGTCGTGCAGGAGCAGGTTCGGTCGCTTGTAGGTCGCGAAGCGGCGCGCAAAGCCCAGCGTCAGAGTGTTGGGATCGAAGAGATGCTTGGCGGCTTCGATATCCTCTGGGGGCGCCCCTGCCGCGGCCAGGTCTCGGGACAACCGTTCGCGAGCGTACTCGACAAGAGTCTTACTGGCAGCGCTGCGAAATTGCCAGAGCCTGGCGTCGGAGACCCGGCGAATGTCTTGTTCCAGGGTCTCCGTCGTCCCCAGCCAGCGGTCCTTTCCACAAGTCTCGGTCCAAAGATCGTCGGCAGCGGCCGAGTCCCAGGTGGGTGTGTGGACTCCATTAGTCACGTGTCCGATCGGGACTTCGTCCTCCGGCCATCGCGGAAATAGAGGCAGAAAGAGGTGCCGGCTCACCTTCCCGTGCAAGCGGCTCACGCCATTCACGGCCCCGCTCCCCCGGATGGACAGATAGGCCATGTTGAAAGGCTCCGACGAGTCGTCCGCGTTCTGACGGCCAAGAGCCAGCAAGTCATGGAGCGAAATGCCGAGCTTTTGCTTGGCGTATCCACCGAGGTATTGCTCGATGAGGGCCGGAGCAAAGCGGTCAAAACCGGCAGCCACCGCCGTGTGAGTGGTAAAAAGATTGCCGACTCGGGTAGCGGCCATGGCCACTTCGAAGGGCTGTCCCGTCTCCTCCATGAAGCTCCGCGCGCGTTCCAGGACGGCGAAGGCTGCGTGCCCTTCGTTCAGATGACAGACCTCCGGTTGGAGCCCGAGCGCGCGGAGCAGTCGCCATCCGCCGATCCCGAGCAGCATTTCCTGCTTAAGGCGCAACTCGGGCCCGCCCCCGTAGAGTTCGCTGGTAATCCCCCGATGAACTGGGAAGTTCGCAGCGTCATTGCTGTCCAGCAGGTAGAGCTTCACCCTGCCGACCTGGACTTGCCAGGCGCGCAGCCAGACGGAGTATCCAGGCAACGCGATCTCCAGCCGCAGCCACTCCCCGTTTGGCTGGCGTAATGGCGTGATCGGCAATTGTCCGGGATCGTTATACGGGTAGAGGGCCTGTTGCTCTCCGTTTTTGTCGATCACCTGGCGAAAATAGCCCTGCTGGTAGAGCAGTCCCACGCCGGCCACCGGCACACCCAGATCGCTGGCGGCTTTGAGTTGATCGCCGGCCACATTCCCGAGCCCGCCCGAGTAGATGGGCAGAGCCTCGCTCAGCATGAATTCCATGCTGAAATAGGCGACCGAGGTCAGTGGAGCCTCCGCATGATTCCGCTGAAACCATGCGGGCGCTTCCGCCGCCTGCCGGCTGGCTTCGGCCAAACCATCGACGTTCTTGCGGAAAACCGGGTCTCCTAACACCCGTTCGATCCGGTCGCGCGAGGCCGTCTGCAGCACGACCCAGGGGTTATGCGCGATCGCCCAGAGGTCGGGATCAAGCTGCCGCCACACTTCGTCGGTAGCGTGATTCCACGACCAGCGCATATCCAGGGCGAGTTCCGCCAGGGAGTCGAACCCCTCGATTTCCGTGGGTAGGAGACTGTATATGGGGTGGCCGGCACGGGCCTGTTTGCTCATGATTTGTCGCTCCGATCCGGCGTTGCCGCCAAAGCATCGCCGACCATAGCCTGTGCTGCCTCCAGGATGCGGCGCAGACCGGCCAGAACAGCACTCCGTAGAGCTTGCGGCCAACCTTCGCGGTGACCCGGTCAATCGTCTGGCTGCTCACCACCGTCTTACCCACCGCTGCCCCCTCGCTCCATTTCGGCCGGTGTCGGAAGAGGTGGCAGATCGCGGCGGAAAGGTAATGATTGGGTGGAAGTAGCCCTGTGCTCCTGGTGACAATCCCGTGCCGGTCAAGGCCGGTATCGCAGGCAGAGACTCCAGGCGGCACGCCAGAGTGCGCGCGCCACGGCGGCGGTTGTGAAGTTACTCTTCCCTGCTCCTTAGGTTCGCTGCGGTCAAGTCGCAATCCCGCAATGGCGCCGGAGGGGGTGGGAACTCCGGCGCCGTCGCAATGCCGGCGGCCGCAAGTGGCGCCTTTAACGGCCGCCGTTTTCACGGTTTGCCTAATAACGGCCGAGTTCCTCCAACAGCCGGCGCGCCGACTCAGGCGCCACAACTCCGCCGCGAAGGATTTCCTGGTGGGTGACATCGGAGCCGTACATGGCTTTGTCTCCGCTGTGGTCGGCCTGCACGACAGCGCCATCCACGCTGGCCCCGGCAAAGACTCCTTTACTGCGTGAGTAACTCAGGATCTCCGCATTGAGCTTCAAGTCCGTGTTGGCGGATGCCTGTCTCCCCACCGGCCCGGCTGCCACGGTTACGTCGCCGCCGATCTTGAATTTGTCACTCAGCAGGCTTTGCAAGGCATGGTCGTTCATGAATAGCATCACCACGTCGGTGAAGGAGCCGCCAATCTGGAAGCCGACGCTCCCGCCTCCGACAGCCACAAACATCGGAGCACTCCAGCCATTGGCGGTTCGGCAGCTTGCCAGCCCCTTGCCGTAGTTGCCTCCGAATATGAAGGCGAGCTTCTCCTCTCCTGGAATAATGGCAATGCATTTCGCCTTTTCCAGCAGGTCTTGGGGAATGCCCTTGTCGGGCGTTGCCATGATCTCGTGGAAGACCCGGGTCGCTTTTTCGACACGCCCAATATCATCCTCGCGATCCGACGCCAAAGCGGGCAGGACCAAAGCCAGGCCCGCAATTGAAACAACCAACACGTTTTTGTACATGATATTTCTCCTTAAAAACTACACTGTTTTCGGGCTAGTGAACGCAAACTACTTGGCGCTTACCGCGGCAAGTTGCCCTGCCTCCGCGGCGTGTACTCGAATCCGCACGGGGTTCGTCGCCTGCATGATGTCCTTAGCCTTGGCCACCTCGTCCGTTGTGCCATGCGCAAAAAGAAGAAACTTGTCGGACTTGAGCGCCGACTCGTATTCCACCACGCTGTTCTTGGGGATTCCAATGCTGTACAACCCCGCGCCGATCGCGCTCAATCCGCCCACCACAACGGCGCCTTCCAGCGCGCCGACGATCCAGGCGACCAGCGGGCCGGCGACCAATATCGGCCCGATTCCAGGAATCGCGAAGAAAGCCGCTCCGAACAGCATCCCCCAGAGACCGCCCCAGAAGGCCCCCAGCTTGCCCCAGTACTTCATGCGGTCACCGGCGTTATAGTAACCGATGACCTGCTCGTCGGTATGATAGTCTTTGCCGACGATCGACAGTTTCTTCATGTCATACCCAGACCGCTGCAGCTCCATCACCGTTTCCTCTGCTTGAGCGTGAGTTTCGTAAATGGCTACAACCGAGTTCGTTTCAGACATGCCTTATGTTCCTTTCTTTCCAGTTCGAGTTCGTTGCCTTAGATCCCCCGCTGCCGCCTATTGTGCCGGTCCGGTCAGCAAGCGTTTGAGCGCGTCCATCGCCTTGCCGAAGTTTCCCCAGTCCCCCTGCTGCATGGCCTTCTGGGCCTGTTCGAACTGCGCCCTCGCCTCACTCGATTCCGGTTGCCGGCTGGGCGCCTGCCCAGGAGTTCGAGGTTGCTGCTCCCCGAAGACGGATTGGATTGCCTCATCGAGTGTAGGCTCCATCGCCACTTTGTCCCCCGAAATCACGATGACGCGCTTGAGTTGGGGGAAGTCTGTGCCTTCCGCCGTCAGGTATACCGGCACTACATAGAGAAAGGAGTTCTCAATCGGCACCGCGATCAGGTTCCCGCGAATCACTCTCGACCCCTTTTGGTCCCAGAGGCTCAGTTGTTGGGAGATCGTAGTGTTCTGATCGATCATCGCCTCGATTTGCATCGGACCGTAGATCAGCTTCTCCTTGGGAAGCTGGTAAAAGAGCATCCTCCCGTAGGCGGGGAAATCGCACCTCGCTGCCATCCACGAGATCATGTTGTTTCGTTTCTGAGGAGTGAAAGGCGTCATGAGAAGGTACTCAAGCTGCTCGCTTCCGGGAAGCTTCATCAGGATGTAATAGGGCTCCATCGGCGCCACCTTGCCTGCGTAGGTCTCGTTGGGGAGCACCCAGAGGTCCTCGCGGTTATAGTAGACCTGCGGAACCGTCATGTGGAATGTTGTGTACTGGTCGGCCTGGATGGAAAAAAGGTCCTCTGGATACCGTAGATGCGTTTTCAGATCCGCCGAGAGCCGATTCAGATCTTTGAAAACGCCCGGAAACGCACTGCAGTAGACCGCCAGAACGGGGTCGTTCGGATCCATGCTATAAAACCGGACGGTCCCGTCGTACATGTCGACAACCACCTTGACGGAGTTTCGAATGTAGTTCAGCCCTTGCTCAAAGGCTGCCGCGTGGGGGGTGGAGTAGGGAAAGTGATCCGAAACGGTGTAGGCGTCCTGGATCCAGTACAATTTGCCCTCGCTTACCACGGCGTAGGGATCCTGGTCGAGCCGTAAGAACGGAGCAACCTGCTGCACGCGCTCCTGAACGCGCCGCCAGATCTGAATCTTGCTTTCCGGGCGAAGATAGGATGTAAACAGTATGTTGACATCGCCCTGAGTCCAGGTGAACAACAGCCGCTTCCACAAGCTGTCCAGGGGGATTCCTCCCGTGCCGCTGTAACTCGTGTACACATTCTGGTTACCCTTGGGGTAGTCGAACTCTTTGACGCCCGTAGCGACGATCCGATATCCTGGCGCCGACTCGCCGTAATAGATGGCAGGCTGGTTTATGGTTAGGCCGTAGGTGGATTCGGGCGGAAGATTCTCAAGCACATACTGCGGAAAGCCTCCCCCCATGGTCTTCGAGACGAAGCTCATCACCAGGCCAAAGCCATGCGTGAACTGCAACTTCTGGTTGACCCAGGTTTGCGCTTCAGCAGGAAGCTCCGCGGAAAGCTCGCGCGCCGAAAGCATCACCTGGTGATAACCGTCCGGAAGGTGGTAACGATCCACATCAACCCCGTAAAACTGATAATAGAGCCGTATCTCCTGGGCTTGTTGGTACATCTGAAGCAACGGGCGATAATCCCAGAGACGGATGTTCTGGATTGTGTCTTGATTTCTCGCAATCACCGCGGATGTAAGATCCGACAGCGCCGGGTAGGAGGTTTCCTGGATTGTGTCGAGGCTGTAAGCCTTTCGGGTGAACTCTATGTTGTGTGTCAGATACGGAGTCTCGCGAGCCAGCTCGTTCGGCTGTACCATGAACCTCTGAAAGAGAGCCGGCGCGAGCCAAAGGGCGATGAAGTACAAGCCAGCGTAAATTCCACATCCAAT
>JBEKYD010000337.1:0-8011 GCA_049511335.1 Bryobacteraceae bacterium
TACCCGCCTCCCCTTGTGCACGGTCGGTACCAAATCGTAAACAATTGAAAAGAATTAACTAACCTTCACCGAGACAGAACCGGCGCTGGCCGAAAACCACCACTGCTGGCTGGGTTGAAGCAGAGTCGCCGGGTTCCGGGTGGTCTGAAGGTCGGCCTACCGCTGAAACGCCGGGTGCTACACTCTGTGAACACAATGGGCGTAATGGGTGACTTGGCATACGGCGTTCGGTCTTTCCGAAAAAACCGCGCGTTTACCGCCGTTGCCGCAATTTCGCTGGCGCTCGGAATCGGCGTCAATACCACCATTTTTAGCTTAGTGAACGCTGTGCTGCTGGCGCCCCTTCCCGTCGGCCGGCCGCACGAACTGGTCCAAGTCTATACGCTCGACAGCCACATTCCCGGCCTGTGGCCGGTTTCCTACCCAAACTACAAAGACATTCGCGACCGTAATACGGTTTTCTCCGATCTGATGCTTTCCGCCGCCGTGGGCATCAACCTGACCGGCCTCGGCGAGCCGGAACGCTTGGTGGGCCAGTTGGTCTCCGGCAACTACTTTGACGGTTTGGGAATTCGGCCGCTGGTGGGACGCGGGTTAAAGCCGGAGGACGATGCGCCGGCCGCTTCCACTCCGGTGACCGTCATCAGCTATGGTTTATGGGCGCGGCTTTTCGGCCGCGATCCCCGAATTCTGGAACGTAGCCTGGTGCTGAACGGCTTGTCCTACCGCATCGTTGGCGTGGCGCCAAAGGAATTCCGCGGGCTCGACCTGCTTTACGGCGCGGATGTGTGGGTTCCCATGGTCACCTACCCGCGTGCCTTTCCCATACCGGCATGGGTCAACCAGCGGCGCACGCTGTTGTTCGCGGTGACGGGAAGGTTGAAGCCCGGCGCCGGCCTGGCGCAGGCGCAAGCTTCGCTCAACGCCATCGCGGCCGAACTGGAGCGCGAATATCCGCGGGAGAACGCGGGCAAGCGCATCCGGCTCGAGAGCATTTCGACCGCGCTGATCGCACCCGCGCTTCGCCCCAAAATCGCCAATGCCGGCACGGTACTCATGATTGTCTCGGGCCTGGTGCTTTTGATTGCCTGCGTAAACGTGGCCAACCTGATGCTGGCGAGGGCGGCGGCCCGCAGCCGTGAAATGAGCATTCGGCTGGCGCTGGGCGCCAGCCGCTTCCGTTTGATCCGCCAGTTGCTGGCGGAAAGCGTCTTACTGGCGCTGGGGGGTGGTCTGCTGGCGTTGCTGCTGGCCTATTGGGCCGGCGGCGCCCTGTGGTCGTGGCGTCCCGAACCCTGGAAATACGCCATGGCGATTCCGGCCCTGGATTGGCGCGTGCTCGGGTACACCCTGGCGATTTCAGTGGCCGCCGGTTTGTTGTTTGGCCTCTTCCCCGCCCTGAAATCCACTCGCGGCGACCTGGCCAACGACCTGAAAGAACGAACCGGCCAAACGCCGGGCCACAGCAAACATTGGAGCCCGCGCTCGATTTTGGTGATGGTCCAAGTCGCGCTTTCGCTGGTGGCCCTGATCGGAGCCGGCTTGTTTCTGCACAGCGTTTGGGACGCGGACCGGATCCCGGGTTCGATGCGGCTCACCTGGGCACGGTCAGCTTCAATCTGGGCGACCAGGCCTACGCGCCGGACCGCGGGCGCGAGTACCAACAGCGGGCGGTGGAAGTGGCCCGCCAGGTCCCCGGAGTGGATTCCGCCGCCGTCGGCAAAGATGCCCCCTTTGTGCTGAGCTCCCGCAACGTGCTTCTGCCCGGGCAGGACGGCTCGCGCCCAGCCGCGGGCTCGCCCACGCATGTCACCGTGGTCGGGCCCGGTTACTTCGCTACCCTGCGAATCCCCATGCTTGCGGGGCGGGATTTCAGCGGGTTCGACCAAAAGTCGGCGCCCAAGGTGGCGATTGTGAACCAGGCCGCGGCAGCGCATTTCTGGCCCGGCCGCAACGCGCTGGGGCAAATGATGGAATTCGCCGGCGAGAACCTACCGGTCGAGATTGTCGGCGTCGTGCGCAACGCCAATTATCTCGCCCTGGGCGAAGCCCCCGAGCCGTTGATCTATCTTTCGCTCGTTCAGTATTACTTCCCGACCGCAATTCTTTACGTGCACACGCCGGGCGATCCCGCGCCCGTGGCGGCCGCCGTCCGCCGCCAATTACAACCGCTCGACCGCAACCTGCGCCTGCACGACGAAAGCGTGCGCGCGTTCATCCACGCAACCCTCTGGACGCAGCGCGTTTCCGCGAGTCTGCTCACCGCCTTCGGCACGCTGGCGCTCCTGCTCGCAACCATCGGCATTTATGGCGTGGTTTCCTATTCGGTGGCGCAGCGCGTGCGCGAGATCGGCGTGCGCATGGCTCTAGGCGCGGAGCCCGCCGCGGTGGTGCGCATGATCGTGATGGAGGGCGTTCGCATGGTGGCCATCGGCGCCATCGTGGGCCTCTTGGTGGCGCGGGCGGTTTCGCGCTCGCTCGCCAGTATGTTGGTGGTGACCGATCCCCGCGACGCCACCACGTTCGTGCTGGTGCCGGCGCTTTTGATTCTGGCCGGAATGCTAGCCTGCTGGCTGCCGGCCCATCGGGCAACCCGCATCGACCCGGCTAGGGCATTGCGGGAGGAGTAGGGCGGCGGAGCCGTGGGAGGAGCGAAGTTCTCCGGCTAGGCTGTTTCCTTCGCACCCTGGTATCGCCTGATCGCGAAACCTGTCTCTCACCGTCTCACACGTACCACGCTACACAGCGGAATACTTCTTGCATAGAGCCTTGACCACGGCCACCTGCTTTGGGACGTCGGCTAGCGGATCATTCCCGTCAGTCTCGCTATCCACTGACACGAATCCCTTGTACCCTGCCTTGGCAAAGATCTGGAAGACACGGTCCAGGTCGAGTGGCTTCTTGGGGTGGTTCCCGTAAGTGGACCTGATGTGGACGTTCGTAGCGTAGGGCACGCACATCTCGATCTGCTCGTAAGGGTTCTCGGAAAAGTTGCCAACATCTAGGTTGCAGCCGGCGTAGAGTGTGTTGCCCATACCTTTCATAGCTTGAACGATGTTGTAGCCCCTGGAAGTGCTGCCACCATTGTTCTGAATGCCCATCAAAACGCCCTTCTTCTCCGCATACTCGTAGGTCGGCTTCATCGTTTCGACCACCCATTGGACACCCTGTGAGTCCGGGGCGCCCTCAGGCACGTCCCCGCCGAGGACGCTCAGATGAGAAGCGCCAAGCGTGCTGGTCACATCGATCCAGTGCTTGATCTTTCTTATTTCCGCAGCACGTACCGGTGGGTCGTCGATGCACGCATGACAGTTGGTCGCCGTTCCGGAAATCATCACACCGTTGCGGAAAGCGATACGCCGCAAATCCAATAGGTATGACTCTTCGGTAGATTTCAAATACTCAGTTGCTATTTCGATCCCGTCGACCTCCAGCTCTACCGCTTTGAGAATGAAATCCTGCACCGTCATGGGACCATCCGCGAGCAATTTCCGGTAGGAGTAGGCGCAGCAACCGGAGAAGAATCGAGGTGAAGCTGACTTCGACTCGTTTGCCGTGGACTGAGCGCCGGCGCCCAGAGCCAGACTCAGCGACCCTGCCGCCACGGCACCCGCAGACTTCAAAAAATTCCGTCGTTCAAGAAAATCCGTCATTGTTCTTTGTCTCCCAAATCAAACCGTAGACTTGCGCGTGTAGTACCACTGGGCCAAGATCCGCGTGCTGGCGGTTAGGGCTGCACCTCAAGAACTTTCTCACGGCCGCGACTGCGACTCGATTCCGCAGTGTGCTTGCCTATCCCGCCTGGCAGTTATCCTGGGTTACGTGATCCTGGAGACGACGTAAGGGCTCCGGTAATTGCGCGTGAATAGCGCGTTCGCCTGATCGTCACCGAGACATCGGCCGGTAGACTGCGACAACCGCAATGGACGGCCCACCCGGTAGCTGATGTTCGCCAAATGGCAGAATTCCGCCGCACGCACGCCGGTTTCAACGTCCTCGTGCAACAGTTTGTAATCGGAGGCGCGGATAGCTTCGAAGAAGTTTTTCATGTGCAACGCCGTGGGGTCCCCTGCTCGGGCGGGAGCTTTCTCATCGATGGTCTTCTCATATTTCTCCACGGCTCCGGCAGTGGCCCCGCGGGCCGCGTCGCCGCTGACTCGCCCGGCCGTGCTCTTGTATACCTGGAACCCGCTGTGATTGAGATACAGGAATCCCTGTTCGCCGAGGAACAAATTGCCGTCGAAGGGCGGCCGGGGCAGTTCACCCCCTATTGGACCCTCTGGCGGCGTTGGCAGGTTGCGAACCTCGCAGGTCAACTGGGCGTCGCCGAAGTCCATGGTGACCTGTTGTGTGTTGGGCGTTTCCTGGTCGTCCTGCCAGAGGAACTTGCCACCGGTCGACGAAACGGAAAGCGGCCATCCACCTCGGCCGAAACCCCAGAGCAGGCTGTCCATCCAGTGCACTCCGGTGTTGCCGATGTCACCGTTTCCGGTGTCCCAAAACCAATGCCAATTGTAAGCGAATTTGTTTTTGCTGTACGATTTCAACTGCGCCGGACCGAGAAAACGGTCCCAGTCGAGACCCGGCGGTACCAGCTCATCGGGCGTGTGCCCGATCGAAAAACGCCGCTTAAAATTGATCACCCTGGCGTGATACACCTGCCCGATCGCCCCTTCGCTCAGTACCTGAATCGCGCGGATCATTTGCGGCTGGGAGCGATACTGGTGGCCTACCTGAACCATCCTCTTATATTTACGGGCTGCCGCCACCATCTGCTGGCCTTCGAAGATGTTGTAGCATGCAGGCTTTTCGACATAGACGTGCTTGCCCGCTTCACAGCCCCAGATCGTCCCTAGCGCGTGCCAGTGGTTGGGAGTGGTGATAGAGACTGCGTCGACGTCCTTGGATTCGAACACCGTCCGCATGTCGTTGTAGTCTTTCGGGGCATAGCCCTTCGTTCTGGTAACCTTGGCGACCGCACGTTCACGGGCGGCCTGATCGACATCGCACACCGCGGCAATGCGGCAGTCCGCATCGAGCGAAGAGTAGGAGTCGATGTGGTCAGTCCCACGGGAACCGACTCCAACAATCGCGACCTGAATTCGGTCATTGGCGCCGAGTATAGGGAACTGAGCGGTCGCAATCGCCGCCGCGGCGGCTTGGACAAATTGACGTCTTGGTAGGTTCGAACCCATAATAATCTACCGCCTTCTAAGATGAATCTCACGCTACACGGTGGAATACTTCTTGCACAACGTCTTGACCACGTCTGTCTGTTTTTTGACTTCCGTCAGGGGTTCATCCTCATCAGTTTCATACTCCACTGACATGAATCCCTTATACCCGGCCTTGGCAAAGATCTGAAAGACACGATCCAGGTCGAGTTCCTTCCTGGGATGATGCCCGTACGTCGGCTTGATATGAGCGTGCGTAGCATAAGGTACGCACATCTCGATTTGCTCATATGGGTTTTCAGGAAAGTTGCCGACGTCCAGGTTAATGCCGGCGTAAGGTGTATCGCCTAGGCCCTTCATGATTTGCACGATGTTGTTGGCCTTTGAAGTAATTCCACCGTGGCTTTCGATGCCCAGAATGACGCCCTTTCCCGCCGCGTACTCGCATAGCGGCTTCATCGTTTCGATCACATATTGAACACCCTGCGGGTCCGGAGCTCCCAGAGGAACGTCGCCGCCGAACACTCGCAGGTGGGAAGCACCGAGCGTCTCCGTCACATCGATATACTTCTTGACTTTCTTTATCTCCCAGGCTCGTTCCGTCGGATCGTTGAGGCACATATTGCTATTAATCGCCGTTCCGGAAAACAGCACGCCGCTACGGAAGGCGACACGACGCAGCCCCAACAGATATGGAGCTTCAGTGGAGTCGAGATAATAGGCTGTAATGTCGACTCCATCGATCTCCAGTTCTACCGCTTTGAGAATGAATTGCTCCATGGACATGGAGCCATCCACCAGCAACTTCCGGTAGGAGTAGGCGCAGCAGCCCGAGAAAAATCGTGGTGAGGGCGACTTCGATTCCTTGGCTGTGGATTGAGCACTGGCGCGCAGAGCCAGACTCAGCGACCCTGCCGCGGCGGCACCCGCAGCCTTCAGGAAATCCCGTCTTTCAAGAAGATCCGTCATTGTTCTTTGTTTCCCAAATAATTGGCTGCCCGTGCCGGCCCTTCAGAAGCTCAGCTTGATACCGAGCTGCACGGCGCGCCCGCCACCGACACCGTTCACACCGGAACCGCTGGTGTACACACCCCCGACGATCCCAAAGCTGCCGTTGCCGAGTGTTGCACCCGGATTGCTGAACTGCGGCGTATTGGTGATGGCAAAGGCCTCGCCGCGCAGTTGGAGCTTCCACCTCTCTCTAACCTCGATGTTCTTAAAGAGCGAGAAATCGAGGTCGAACATCCCCGGGCCTATCAAGTCATTGCGGCCCACGTTGCCGAAGGTGAGCGAGGGCGGAGCCGCGAAGCTCGATGTGCTGAACCAGGGATTGCCGTTGTTAATCCCGTGCAGGATCTGAACCGGGGCGATCTGGTTCGGCGTCTGCGTGTTGCCGGGAGCCTGCAGTCCCGAGGCGCTGTAGCTCAGGCTGATCGGCAACCCGGTCTGGAGGGTGAGAACTCCGTTCATCTCCCAACCGCCCAAGATCATCGCTGCCGGGCCGGATTTCAGCCAGTGCCTGCCCTTGCCAAAAGGCAGTTCGTAAACATAGCTTTGCACGAACTCCTGGGTCCGGTTGTAATCGGCCAGCGCGTAGTTTCGGTGCTGGTTGATATAGAACAGCAACCCGCCGCTGTCACCCAGCTCAAAGTCCATGCTTTTGCCCCAGGAATAGGACGTTGTAATCAGCAAACCGCTGGAATACCGGCGGTTCAACTTCACTTGCAGAGCGTTATAACTTGTTGAATCGGCCCCGTAGAACAGGGTCGTGGTCGTCGTGCGCGGATACTCGGGCTGGCCCAGGGTACCGAGACCGATCACAGTGGCCGCGTTGATGTTCGGATTTGTATAGATGTCCACACCGTGATTGCCAACGTACGCCACATCCAGCGTGAAGTGCGCCGGCAGGGCCCGCTGGACCGACAAGTTCCAGGACTCGACGTAGGGATTCTTCAAGTTCAAGGGAATATCAAAATAGGTCTCGCTATTTACCCCCATCATGATTCCGTTCGACGGAACGACGACTGGCGTCGCGGGCGGGAAACCGGCCTGGAAGCTGGACGGTTGGCCGTTCGGGAGCAGAGCCGGCCCGTAGCCAGTGCCCGATGGCACGAACTCTGGGGTCTGCTTTATCGGATCGTCATACGAGTAGTTATTGCCGCAGAACGTCGTGTAGCTCATTCCGTAGCCTGCGCGCAGGACCATGGAACTCGTCAAACGATAGGCGAGGCCCAACCGCGGCGCGAAGTACTTGTACCGCTTCTCAATGCCCAAGTTCATCGGGTTGCCACCGATGCCGGCAACCACGAGTGTGTTATTGGCAGGATTGTAGTCGGAGAAGCCGCCCGCAAAGTGTGGCGTGGGGGGCGGGTAAAATTCCCACCGCACTCCGAGATCCACGGTGAGCTTGGGGGTAACGACCCACTTATCCTGAACGAAGGCGGCTAGATTCCACCACCGGGAAGCGGGGTAGGAATTTACGATATCGCGGCCTACGTAGCTCGGCTGGTCCAGCAAGAAGCTGGCGAAATCGTTTCCGAAACCGGTTTTCGCACCGGGAATCGAAGTTTGTGCTTCTGCAAAATCCCACACGCCGCGCGGACCATATGTCCACCCCTGGAGCAAGTCGTCCCGGATCCGGCCCAACACGATGCCCCACTTGATGGTTTGATTGCCGACAGTCCTGGTCCACGTGTTGGCGAAATCAATACGCGTCTCCCCTCTGTCCCACGGCAGGCTGGAAGCGTAACCGAGCGTTGGGGTGGAGAAGCCGCCGCCGAGCAAAATCTCTGTCATGCCGCTCGTGAATGGGCTTGTATTGACACCCGGAATGCCAA
>JBEKYD010000338.1:0-7992 GCA_049511335.1 Bryobacteraceae bacterium
TCTCGGGAGCGGCGAAGTGGTGCGCGTGGAGACGGCCATCAACCCGCAAGCGCGCTATGGGGCCGACGTGATGAGCCGCCTCCAGTACGAGCTGCGGCGGCCGGGCGAACTGGGCCGCATCATCCGCGACGCGCTGGGGCGGATGCTGGGCGGCGAACCGCTGCGCGAAGTTCTGCTGGCGGGCAACACGGTGATGCATCACCTTTTCTGCGGCCTGGATGTGAAGCCGCTGACGCGTGCGCCGTTTCTCTCGCCCACGCTCGGCGGCTATCGCCTCGCCGACTGGGAGTTGGGGTGGCCGGGCCCGGCCGTATTTCTGCCCTGCCTGGGCGGATTCGTGGGCAGCGACCTGGTATGCGGCATCGTGGCCACGCGGCTGGACGAGCAGGAGCGGCCGCGCGCGTTGTTCGACATCGGCACCAACGGCGAGGTTGTGGTCGGGTCGGCGCGGGGGATTGTGTGCGCGTCGACGGCGGCCGGCCCGGCGTTTGAAGGCGGGCGGATTGGCGCGGGAATGCGGGCCAGCGAAGGCGCGATCGACGGAGTGCATGTGCGCGGCGGCGGGCTGGATTGCCATGTGATCGGCGGCGGCGCGGCGCGCGGCATTTGCGGCAGCGGGCTGGTGGATGCGGCGGCATGCGGAGTCGAATTGGGGTGGATTCGCGCCAATGGCCGTCTCACCAGCGAGCACAAACGTTTTCCGCTGGCCGCCGGAGTCGCCCTGGCGCAGAGCGATATTCGCGAGTTGCAACTGGCCAAGGGCGCGATGGCGGCGGGCCTGCGCATGCTGGCCTCGGGCGGGGTGGAAAAGCTGAGTCTCGCGGGTGCGTTCGGCAACTACATCCGCCAGGCCAGCGCGCGCGCCATCGGGCTGCTGCCCCAGGACCTGGCGGTGGAACCGGTGGGAAATAGCGCGCTGCGCGGCGCACGCACGCTGCTGCTGGCGCCCTCCAAGCGGGCGGCGAGGCTCGAAAAGATCGCGGCACTGGCACGCCACGTCGAGCTCGCCGCCGACCCCGATTTCCAGTATCTCTACGCCGAAACGATGGCGCTGGCAAGATATTCGCTGAGCGCGCAGCGGACATTCTGACTCCTGGCTTTCTCGACTTCCGCCCTTCTGCCTTTATAAAGTCCTCATGGACTTTTTAGGACTTCTTCAGGCTTCCCTGGATACGCTCAAAGAGGAAAGCATGGCGGCCAAATGTCATTCCTTCTTGACAAGCGCTTCGTTCCCGCGGCCAAACCCCCGCAAGAGCCGGTGGCCGGAGAAGCGGATTCGGAGCTGAACATCGCGGTCATCTTTACGTCCATCGAACCGACCTTGTCGGCCTTACGGAGGGCGGGTGCTTTGGCCAATCGTCTGCGCGCCCGCATCACCTTGATGGTGCCGCAAGTGGTTCCGTACCCTCTTCCGCTCACCGAGCCGCCGGTGCCGCTGGAAATCACGGAAAGGCGCTTTCGCGTGATCGCGGACCAGACGCCGGTCGAAACCACGGTCCGGATTTATCTGTGCCGCGACCGGGCGGAGGCACTGACAGCCGTTTTGAGGCCGCATTCGCTGGTTGTGATTGGCGATCGGGGAGGTTGGTGGTCCAGCGAAGAAAAGCGCCTTGGCCGGCGATTGCGCCGGGCCGGCCACGAGGTGGTGTTGGCTGGGGGCTGAAGGAAGCCGGAATGTCCGCGCCGGACGGATGCTCCGCATTCTGACTTCTGACTCCTGGCTTCTGACTCCTGGCCCCTGTCTCCCGTCTACCCAAGGACTTTCTGCACCACGGCCACCAATTGCTCCGGGCGAAATGGCTTGACGATCCAGGCGGTGGCGCCGGCGGCGCGCGCTTCCTGCTTTTTCGCCGCCTCCGATTCGGTCGTCAACACCACGATCGGCACGTACTTGCAGCCCGGGTGCGCGCGCAGGTGTTGGATAAGTCCGATACCGTCCAGGTTGGGCATGTTCAGATCTGTAACGACCATGGCCAGCGGCTGTTCGAGCTTCCCCAGCGCATCCTGCCCGTCCTTGGCTTCGATCACATCGTAACCGGCGCCCTTTAGCGTAAAGGTCACCATCTGCCGGGCGGTCGCCGAATCGTCCACGGTGAGAATTGTCTTATTCATCCCAGATCCTTCCATTGCCATTCCTATTGGCGGTTGCTCGGCCGCCCGCGCCATCGGCGCCGCGTCAGAAAAACTCGATGTTATCCTCCTGCGCGGCAGGCGGCGCACTTACCTCGGAAGCGTTCGCGCCGGCGCGTGCGGCCTCATAGACGGTTTCGTGTACCCTGCGTTCGGAGTGCATGGTGTATCGCGACGGCATGAGGTGCTGCCAGGCCGCCTGCCGGGCGCCGGCCTCGCCGACGGCCGGAGCGCCGGCCGATAGTTCGCGCAGCGTTTCGGCCGCGCCGGCCAGGACCTCCAGGCATTCGTGCTGCGTGCCGAATGCCTCGACGGTCTCGCGTATCTGCCCGGTCAGAGCTTCGGCAAGCTCGACAATCCGCGTGTAATCGCCGCGCGCTTGGTCCTGAATCGTGCGCAACACCTCGACGCTGCGGGCGAGGTGCGTCATCCCGTCCTCCCAGCCGCTCCGGCCCGCGGTAGCGTCGCCCAACGCTCGGGCGGCCTCGACGGTCATGCGCAACCGGTTCTCCAAAGTATCGCCGGCGGCTTCGGTTTCGCGGGCGAGATCCTGGATCGCCCGCGCCACCACTTCGAGCGCTCCGCCCGCCGGCCCGAGTTGCGCGGCCTGAATGGTGGCGTTCAGGGCAACGCGCTGCATCTGGATCCCGATGGCGCGCACGCCGGCGACGGTCTCGGAAATTCCGGAAACCCGCTGGCGAACCGAAACCGCGGCTTCCGCCAGGCCGTGGTCCGAAATCCGGTTGCTGTCGAGAATCGCCAGAATGCCGGCCAGGTCCGATTCCACGCTGGAGAGGAACGCCGCGTCGGCGCCGCCCGAGAGCCCCAATAGCCCCGCCGCTTCCTCGGCCATCTCCGCGATATTGCGCTCGATCTCGGCCAGAGCGTGCCGGACCTGGTTGACGGAACGTTCGAATGTCGCGCGCGAATTGTCCAGTTGCGCGGCCTGGAGGCGCGCGACCTCGGCCAGATGCGGGCCGGAAGACTCCTGGCGGCTTAAGGCTTCGAGCACATGTTCGATTTGCTGGCGAACGATGTCGTGAGCCTGCAACCCGGTAACCACCTCTCCGATGGCGCGGGAGACGCTGTCGAAACGCGCGCCGAGAAGCTTGCCCTCCTCCGATGCGTGGGCGCGGTGCTCGCGGATTTTCAGAAGTTCCGCGCTCGCCTGGCTGGTAAGAGGGCCGAGATTTTCCTCCAGCCGGCGCGCCACGTCCCGCATTTGTCCGGCAGCCTGGGCGGTGGTGGCGACCAGGATGGCCGCCGAATCGGCCGTCCTGGCGGTTTCCTCCCGGATTTGCCGGGACAGGGCCGCGACCGCCTCCGCCAGGCC
The DNA here is from genome assembly GCA_049511335.1 of Bryobacteraceae bacterium. Classification (GTDB taxonomy): domain Bacteria; phylum Acidobacteriota; class Terriglobia; order Bryobacterales; family Bryobacteraceae; genus JBEKYD01. The sequence continues at coordinate 3,464 of JBEKYD010000338.1, forward strand.
GACAAATGTCGTGCCGGCGCCCTCGAAGCGTACGCTCTCGATGCGCGTCATCACCCCCAGAACGTCGAAGGTCGCCACGATGGGGGCGACGGACTGAATGGTTCGGTGGATGGACTTCGCGTCATCCTGAATCTCGCAAATCGTGGCCCTAAGGCCTTGGCTCCGGCCGCTGTCGCAGGCGGCGGTGAGGACTTCGTCGAGCACGGCCAGCGCGCCGGCGTCGTCGGCCATCAGCGAGGCGACCGAGGCGGTTTGCTCGGCGATTTTGCGGGCGCGGACCTGCAAGTCTATGAGCCGCTCGCCCACCGCCAAAAAAATCTTTTCCGTCGCGCCGCTGATGCCGCCGAGCCCCGCCTGGGCGTTCGCGAGCATCTCCGCCGCCCGCTCTTCGCGCGCTTGGGAACCCCAAACCCGCGCCCATCCAGCCCCCCGAAACACAGGCCGTAACCGGGAAACGGCGGCGGCGAGCAGGCGGACGGGGGGTAATGAATGCTTGCCCTGGTTCGCTGGCGATTGCGATTGCGCCGTCATTCGAAGCCTCGCGAGATCAGCGGCACTGGCGCACCACCTCGGGCGCGATCGAGGCGAGCGGCATGACCCGATCCACGGCGCCGGCCCGGATCGCCTCGGCGGGCATTCCGAAAACCACCGAGCTCGCCTCATCCTGGGCGATATTGAACGCTCCGGCCTGCTTCATTTCGAGCATTCCCCTGGCGCCGTCGTCGCCCATTCCGGTCATGATCACTCCCACCACATTCCTTCCGGCATAGCGCGCCGCCGCCCGGAACAACACGTCCACCGACGGGCGGTGCCGGCTCACCAGCGGCCCGTCCTTCACTTCGACGTAGTACCGGGCGCCCGAGCGCTTCAGCAGAAGATGGTGGTTTCCGGGCGCGATGAGGGCCTGTCCCCGGATCACCGAATCGTTATTGCCCGCCTCCTTCACCGTGATGCGGCAGATGGAATCCAGGCGTTGGGCGAAGCGGGCGGTAAACATCTCCGGCATGTGCTGCACAATCACGATTCCGGGGGCGTCGAGCGGCATGGCCTCGAGAAATTCGCGCAGCGCCTCGGTGCCTCCCGTCGAGGCGCCCACCACGACCACCTTTTCGGTGGTCTGGATCATGGCGTTCGAGGACGGCTTCGACAACACCGCATCCGCCGTCAGCTTTGGATTCACCTCCATCGGGCGGCCACGGTGTTTGCCGATGCGGGCCCGCGCGGCGGACTTGACCGCGTCACAAATTCGGATGCGGGACTCTTCGAAGAACTCGCGGGTGCCCAGCTTGGGCTTGGTAATGATCTCGACCGCTCCCTTGTCGAGCGCGGCCAAGGCGGATTCCGAACCCCCTCCGGTCAGGCTCGAACAGATCACCACCGGAATCGGATGTTGGGACATGATCTTGTCCAGAAAAGTCAGCCCATCCATCCGCGGCATCTCGATATCGAGCGTAATCGCGTCGGGCACTTCGTTCTTGATGCGCTCCACGGCGACGAACGGATCGGAGGCGACCGCCATGACTTCGATCTGCGGGTCCGATTCCAGGATGTCCTTCAGAACCTGGCGAACCGAAGCGGAATCGTCGACGATCAGCACGCGGATTTTTTTTGGCGTTGTCATAAGACCCTGGGGCCTCGCTCTCCTCACACCGGCTTTCGATATATGGACGCCTTCACGGGCCTCACCGGGATATCCAGGCCGGCGAGGGATTCCGAGTGCCCCGCGAATAGGTACCCTCCCGGAATCAGATTGCGGCAGATCTTCCCGATCACAGCTTCCTGCGTGGGCCGGTCGAAATAGATCATGACGTTGCGGAAGAAGACCGCGTCGAACTGGTCGCGGACGGCGTAGTCGGCGTCCATGAAGTTCAATTGGTGAAAGCTGACCTTGCGCCGCAACTCCGGGACAACGCGGGCGCGGCCATCGGCGTTCGAGCGGCTGCGCAGAAGGTACTTCTTCCGCAGCTCGGGGCGCACGGGGAGAATCTGCGCTTCCTGATAGATGGCGGCCTCGGCCGACCGCAGCACTTTGGTCGAAACGTCGGTAGCCAGAATCGCGAAATCGAAACCGGGCTGGGTTCCCGCATATTCGGCCAACACCATGGCCAGGGTATAGGGCTCCTCGCCGGAGGAGCACCCCGCCGACCAGGCTTTGAAGCGCGCGCCGCGGCTGCTCCCCTCGCGGGTCCGCGCCGGCAATATCACCTCCCGCAGGTAAACGAAGTGCTCGGGCTCGCGAAAGAAATCGGTCTTATTGGTGGTGATGGCGTTGATGAAATGCTCGCGCTCCTCGCCGTTTCCGGACGCGAAGAAATACTCGGCGTAGCGTTCCAGCGATTCGAGCCGCAGGTCGCGCACACGGCGCAGCAGACGGCTCTGCACCAGGGTGACCTTGGAGGCCGGCATCTTGATGCCGAGCTCGCCGCTGATGAAGCGCGCAAACCGCGAGAAACTCGCAGCCGAGAGCTCGACCGGGTCTTTGAGGCGCTCATCCGGCGCCAGTTGGTCGGTTGGTGTCATGGTCCGAATCCGTCCAGTTATCAGTCATCAGTTGTCAGTTATCAGTTGTCAGTAAAGAAAGTCCGTAGCACTGAGTAGCTGTCTTTACTGATAACTGACAACTGATGACTGATAACTGACAACTGCTTCAGCCTGCGGCCTGGCCGGCCCCTTCGACCAGCGCTCGATCCTCCGATTTGTAAGTCGTACGCCGCCGTATCTCGGTAATCATGTCGAATCTCCTCGGTCGCTCCGGATACGGCGCGAAGTCCCGGTCCCCGGAATCGGCGCCGCCGCGGTTGACCGTCCCCTTCGGAAAGGGTTCTGGCCTCGACGGTCAGGTTACCCTGCGAGATCTCGGTCGCGATATGAGCCGTGCCGTGCAACGTAAAGCCGGCGACGGCATCCAAACCGCACATCGCCCCGGAGCCCTTGATGGTGTGGAAGGCGCGGAAGAGGTGGTGGATCGTTTCTTCGCTTCCCTCCCCCTCGCCGAGCGACAGAGCCGATTGCTCAATCGCAGCCAGAAGCTCGTCGGCTTCCTGGGTGAATGTCTGGACCGGGTTATATCCCACTGGTCGTAGCCTCGTTTGCCGCCGCCGAGCGGACCGCGTCCTCCGCCGTCAGTTCGCCGATCTCGAGCCCCAACGCAGCCGCGGCCGCGGCGATCGCGCCACTCAATCCCGCAAATTGTCGGTGCCTGGCGGAATCCGCTGTCTTGTGCGCCGAATAGAGCAGTTGAAGCGCCGCCGTGTCGCAGCTATCGACAGCGGACAAATCCAGAACCAGGTTTGACGTTTGCGCCAGCGCATGGCACAGCGTTTCCCGGAGCTCCGCCACTTCGCCGATGCCGAGTGTGCCCTCAATCCTGACGACGCCACCGTTTTCGTCGTTTGCGATCTGCACAGCTTTTCACCTCTATGCGGTGGCTCGGTTCCATTCCCCCCGCCGTTAATCCATATCGGCTGACCGGCGGCATGTTTGAGTCAGGAAGCTTACGGCACGCATGAGATCGACCGCTGAGAAAGTAGCCTGCGCGTTTGCCGGAGTCGGGTTTTTGTAGTCCTTCGGCTTGTCTTATCGGCTGCGGGAGTCTTTTTTTACCGGGTTTGGCGCGGGTTGCCCGGTTTTCCGCGCAGCGCAGTTCGGGACGCCTGTGGTAGCATGGGGCGATCGAGGGGCAAAATTAGTATGTTTTCTCGATATCGTTTGTCTTTCCTGGTGCTCTGTTTCGCCGCCTGCGTCTGGCCCTCCTCCGCCGTCACCTGCCGCGCCGTCCTGGTCGGAATCAATATCTACAACCCGAGTCCGGCCCAACAGGCTCCCGCCCCGCCGGGTCCGGTCTTTCGCCGCCCGGCCATCACCGGCAGCCCCATGTACTGGCGTTTCGACAACCTGAACGGCGCTATTGCCGACGTCAATCTGATGAAGGCGGTGCTCGAGAGCCTCGGCTTCACCGACTTCGTGATTCTCACCGACCAGGACGCCACGGCCGCGGCCATTCTCACGGCGCTCGAGCAGAATCTGGTCGACGACGCGGCCCCCGGCGACATCCGCGTCTTCTACTACTCCGGCCACGGCAATCACATGCGCAACCTCGCCAGCAAAGAGGAAGGCGGCGAAGATCAGACCATCGTTCCGGCCGACCACTGGCGCGGCGCGCCGGATATTCGCGACAAGGAGATCTCGCGGATTCTCTGGAAGGCCGCCAAGAAGGGCGTGCGGGTCACCTTCATCGCCGATAGCTGCCACAGCGGGTCGCTATCGCGCGGGGCCTGGAACGCACGTGGAAAGGCGCGCACCAACTCCGGCCGCGGACCGGAAGCCGAAGCCGGCAAGATCAGCGAACCGGTGGCGAACGATCCGGCCGATATGGATGCCGCGACCGGAAAGGCAATCGACCCCGAAGCGCTCGGCGTGCTCACGCTGGCCGCCGCCCAGCCCACCGAGGAAGCGCTCGAAACCCAAACCGAAGACGGCGATCATGGCGCCTTCACATGGGCTCTGGCCCGCTCCCTGCGCAGCGCCGA
>JBEKYD010000339.1:0-7940 GCA_049511335.1 Bryobacteraceae bacterium
AACGGCTGGGAAGACGAGCAACGCTCCTTCGACTCCACCTGCCGCAAGTTCCACAGCTTCCTCATTCAATCCCAGCGCTGAAACCCGCAAGTTACCCACAGATTCCCCGGACGAGCCGAAAAGGTTGGCGAGGCGGCCGGGGTCAGCCGTGCCTGCGTGCTGAAGATGTGCACGCAGGCGGGCTATCCTCGGCTCATCCTGCAGCGCGAATGGCCGCCGTCCGACACGCCCTGCCCCCAACGAGGGTGGGAGGGTTTCCCCTGGCAGACAGAAGCGGCGGCCGGCTGGGTCGAACGACTGAAAGCCGGGCAAATTGTCACAGTGAAGCCTGCCGGCCCGGAGAAACCTCTCTGCGACTTGATTGACGACCGGATCAGGTCAACGATTTTCGTTCCCGTCGTGGTCGCGGGGGAGTGGTGGGGAATTGTCGGATTCGACGACTTCGTCCGGGAGCGTGAGTGGGGAGAAGCCGAAAGGGACAGCCTGCGGGCCGTAGCCGACATGCTGGGCGCATCCATCGCGAGACACCGGGTACAAACCGCACTGGTGGAGGCCAAAGAAACGCTCGAGCAGCGCGTGATCGAACGAACCAGCGAACTTCAGAACGCACAGCAACTTCTCACTCAGAACCTGGAACGACTCGATTTGGCGCTGGAGTGCGCCGAGGAGGCTCTGTGGGACTGGAATGTCGTCGAGAACCGGACGTACTACAGCGCGATCTGGTCTCGAATGCTGGGTTTTTCCCAGAATGATATCGGCGAATCGGTGGAGGTCTTTGACCATCTGGTGCACCCGGATGATCTTCCGCTGGTGGCGGAAAAGCTGCGCGCGCATCTGGAAGGCCAATCCGAGATTTATCAGGCGGAGTTTCGCATGAAAGCCAAGGATGGTAGCTGGCGGTGGATCCGTGCTCGCGGCAAGGTGGTGGCCCGAGCCGCCGACGGCTCCCCGCTGCGTGTCTTGGGAACGCATCTGGACATCACCGCAAACAAAGAAGCCGAGGCTGCGCTTATGGAACTCTCGCGCCATGCGGGCATGGCCGAGATCGCTACCGGTGTCCTCCACAACGTCGGCAACGTATTGAACAGTGTGAATGTATCCACCTCGCTGGTCGCCGGAAAGGTTCGGGAGTCACGGGTGGACAAGCTGGTCGTTCTGATCCATATGCTGGAGCAGCACTCCGGCGACCTCCCCGAGTTCCTAGCCAAGGACCCAAAGGGCCAGCGCGTGCTTCCGTATCTGGCAAAACTCGGTGACCACTTCCAGTCGGAGCGCGACATTTTGTTGGCGGAGTTGGAATCGCTCTCCTCTCACGTCGGTCACATCAAGCAGATCGTGGCCACCCAACAGAGCTACGCGAAGCTTTCCGGCCTGGTCGAGAATATCAGTCTGTCCGACGTGGTGGACGACGCTCTTCGAATCCTCGAGGCAGGATTGGTTCGCCACAAGATTGGGGTAGAGCGGGAGTTCGAGATCCTGCCGACAATCGCAGCCGACAAACACCAGGTACTCCAGATCTTGCTGAATCTTCTGCGCAATGCGAAACAGGCAGTCCAGGAGGGCGGTGGGGAGCAGCGCGTAATTCGCATCTCGATCCGCCGGCTAGGGGAGAGGCGCATCAGCCTGGCGGTACAGGACAACGGTGTGGGACTGGCGCCCGAAAACCTGACTCGAATCTTCGCGCACGGCTTTACCACCAAAGCGGATGGCCACGGCTTCGGCCTGCACTCGTGCGCGCTCGCAGCTAGCCAGATGGGCGGTTCGCTGCGAGCCGAAAGTGAAGGGCCCGGGCACGGCGCCACTTTCGTTCTGGAGCTCCCCCTGAGGGCCGCCGACGGTACTGAGGATATTAAGGAGGAAAGTCTGACATGAAATCAACCGGCGTGTTTGAGCCCAATAATAGGATACTCGTCATCGACGACAACAAGGCGATTCACGATGATATGCGGAAAATCCTGCTCGGCGAACTCGACTCGCAGGAGCACCTGCAGGACGATGAAGCCGTCCTGTTTGGCGTGAAGGCGATGCCGGTCACCGAGTTTGAGATCGACTCGGCCTACCAAGGCCAGGAGGGTCTGGCGAAGCTGGAACAGTCGCTAGCCGAGGGCCGTCCTTACGCGTTGGCATTTGTGGATGTCCGGATGCCGCCAGGATGGGATGGTATAGAGACCATCACTCATCTTTGGCAGGCGTATCCGAACTTGCAGACGGTGGTGTGCACCGCCTACTCGGATTACTCCTGGAACGACATCCAACGCCGGCTGGGACAATCGGAGAACCTGCTGATTCTCAAGAAGCCCTTCGACAACATCGAGGTCATCCAGCTAGCCCATGCACTGACCCGCAAATGGCTGGTCAGCAGTCAGGCGCAAGCCCGGGTGGAGGATTTAGACCTCATGGTGGCGCGGCGCACCGCGGAGTTAGAGGCGGCCAACGAACGGATCCAAAGGGAATTCGAAGAGAAAGCCGCGGCGGAGGTGGCGTTCCACACCGTTTTCGAGTCCAGCCCGATCGGCATCACGCTATCGGACTTGAACTGCCGTTACGTGGACATGAACCGCGCGATGGAGCAGTTGATGGGCCTCCCGAAGGCGAGCTTGATCGGCCGGGATCCCATAGAGGTGGGATGGATCGAAGGCCCTGAGGACTATGAAGCGGTCCGGTGCAGGCTCACCGCGAGCCACGCCGTTGACGCGCAAGAGCTGACCTACCGGAACCCAAAGCTCGGCCGGCGGACTGGGTTGCTTTGGGCGCGGAGGGTGGTGATTGGGGGGATTGGCTATTCGCTGTGTTTCGTACTCGACATCAGCGAGCGAAAACAGATGGAAGAGGAACTAGTGCGAGCCCGGCTGGCCGCGGACGCCGCGGCGCAGGCCAAAAGTCAGTTTCTTGCCAACATGAGCCATGAGATCCGCACACCGCTGCACGGCATATTGGGGCTCAGTTCCTTGCTTGAGGATGAGTCTCTCCCGGACGATATGCGTCCGATGGTGGACTTGATCCACACGTCTGGCGAAGTACTGCGCAAAGTACTGGACGACGTGCTGGATTTCAGCAAGATCGATTCGGGCAGGTTGGAGCTGGAAGAGAACCCATTTGACCTTAGGGCATGTCTGCAATGGAGTTTCGATCTGTTTCGCAAGGCTGCCACGAATAAGAATCTTGAGTGTAGGTTGCACCTCGACGACAAACTCCCGACGCGCGTGCTGGGTGATGCGAACCGGTTGCGCCAGGTAGCGGCCAACTTGATGAGCAACGCGGTGAAGTTCACTCATCAAGGCTCGATTGACATGGAGGCGCAACTAGGTGAGACGGCGCCTGCCAACGGCAAGCATCTCATCCGGATCTCGGTTCGGGATACAGGCATCGGTATTCCCGCCGATAGGGTCGACCGGCTTTTCCAGTCGTTCAGCCAGGTGGACGCTTCGACGAGCCGATGCTACGGAGGTACGGGCCTGGGGCTGGCAATCTCCAAACGTCTGGTGGAGATGATGGGGGGAGATATCCGGGTCGAGAGCCGTGTCGGTGAGGGAACGACATTCGAATTCACCTTTGCCCCCGCGTTCACGACCGAAGCCGAGCTTCCCGCCGAGACCGCAAGCAGCGGAAATCTCAAGGGGTTGAAGGTCCTGGTTGCGGAGGACAACAAGGTGAATCAGGTGGTAGCGATGCGGATGCTTCGGAAACTGGGCTGCGAGGCTGAACTTGCGAGTGATGGTGAGTCGGTAGCAAGCAGTGTTGAAGCGAATTCCTTCGACATTGTGCTGATGGATGTCCATATGCCGGTTGTGGACGGACTGGAGGCGACGCGGCGGATCAGGCGGATGCCCGCGGCACGATCCTGCGTTCCCATTGTGGCTCTCACCGCTTCGGCAACACAGGAGAATAGGGCTGAGTGCCTGGCGGCCGGGATGAACGATTGCTTGAGCAAGCCGATAGAAATCCAGGCTCTGCGGCAAGTCTTGGAACGTTGGGGCCATTGCCCCGTCGCCGGAATAACGCCCGATTGGATTGGGAGTCCCGGACGGTGCGCCCAGACATCATCGGCCAGCGTCGATTGGGCGACCCCGGATGCCCCGGATGAGACTGCTCTTGTCGATGTCAATCCTTAGAGCCGGATCGGAAGCCGCGGTTTCGAACTGGCGCTGGACCCAATCGAGGTTGCGCGTAATGTTGAAGCGAACGGCGTGGTTGCCGGCGTAATCGGCTTCGAGGAGGACAGCAGCCGGCAGTTCGTGCTGCACGCCGAATTCCCAGCGCTCCGAATAGCCATTCTGGGTCGCCGGATCGTAGTCCATGCGGAATGTCATGCGGGGCTCGAATGCCTCCACCCACGGATTGGAGCGTTTGCTGCCCACCACGATCATGCCCATGGAACGGAGCCGTTGACTCGGATAATCGCGTGCGAAATAGAGCGAAACCCCTTTACGATCGAGCGCGCCAAGGCTGGTAATCCGCTGCACTGTCAAGACATCGGCCAATGGAAGTGTTGTTCGTGAACTTCGCTGGCGGGGAGCGCGAAAGCCTTGCAGCACAGGTATTCGAGCAGCTCTCTTTGGCGGCTGGCCCGCCGAAAAAGGCGTCCGGCCAAAATTCGCGCCAATAGCTCTCGACGATCGCCGGAGCGGGGCTCCATGGTTGCCCCCTTTTGCTCGTTCACACGGCAGGTCCCCCGCCCCTATCCACGGCGTGGCCCTGCCAAAGTATAGCAATTTTCGGCAGGCGCGAGCGCGTTGCGAGATTTCCTGGGTCGCACAGAAGCAAATTGTAACGGGAGATTGACCGCCGCTGAGCCGTACGCTACCATGGGAATGCGGGGTGGAGCAGCCTGGTAGCTCGTTGGGCTCATAACCCAAAGGTCGTAGGTTCAAATCCTACCCCCGCAACCAACCTTTTCAATAGGTTACGAGCTTCCAAGCGCACTTCCCAAAACCACTTTAGCCCACGATAGCCACAGGTGCCGGTTTCGCGGCCTCTGCCTCTGGCTTGTTCGTGGGGTTACCAGCAGGCTTCAATATCATTTCCACCACGTTCCCGTGTGCCTGCCGTTTGCCGTCCGTCATCGCCCTTCCGTACGTGTTCATGGTGGTTGTGATGCTGGCGTGGCGCATCAGTTCCCGTTGCACTCCGACAGGGGCGTCGGTCTGATCCAGCCAGGACCGGAAGCTGTGCCGGAAGGTCTTCCAACCGACCGTTGCTGTTATGCCCGCCGCCATAGCTGCTCGTTTGATGTGCTTCTTCTGAATCTCCTCCTGGTGGTATGGCTTGTCTGTAGCGGGATTGGCGAACAACCACCCATCCTGCGTCATGTAGCAGCGGTCGCGGTACGCCAGCAGTTCATCCGCCAGCTCAGGTGCCAGCGGTACAACGTCGCGGGAGTACTCCGTCTTCACATCGCCCACGCGACCGTGAACGACGCCCCGCTGTATTAGCAGCGTTGCCTTCTCGAAGTTGAAGTCGGCCCACTGTAGCCCACAAATCTCACTTGCCCGCAGACCCAGGCAACCCGCGATCAGGACCATGGTCCGATATGGCTCTCGAACATGTGCCAGCAGCCCGTGGAACTCCTCTGCGGTGAGCACAGAGGGTCTAACGAGGCGCTTGCTCACATCCTTCACCCTTACCAACTGCATGGGGTTGGCTTTCACCAATTCCCAGCGCTGAGCACATCTGAACATGGCGGACATCAGCGCTCGGATGTGGCCCTGTGTCTTAGGCGCTAACTTCAGGTGCCGGAGCCAATCTTCAACGGCCATGGGCTTTATGCCGGTAATCGGCGTTTCGGCCCAACGCGGGCGGATGTAGCGGTCAACAAACGATTGGTACGAGGCCCGCGTCGAATAGCGTGACGGCATTTCTTCTTGCTCGTATCGTGCAATCAACGCCCCGATGGTGGAAGCCGTGACAGGCCCCAGCGGATGTGCTGCGTTGATGCGTAGGAGAACGGCCTGCGCCGCTGGAGACTTGCGGGCGGCGGTTTCGGTCGGGTACTCCTGCAACGTGCCGACCGTGACGGCGCGGCTTGCGCGTCCGCCATCTGATCCAGGTTCGTAATACCTGAACTCCCAGACTTTCAAGCCGTTTCCTCTCTTCTTCACTCTCAGACTTCCGTTTTGATATCGCGTGCGCGTAAACATTCGGATCTCTCCTCAGTTACGGCACGAGTGGCAGTCAGAGCTTAGCGCATTACGCACCCACGCGTCTAGCGCGGAGGCGCGGAACCGCCAGAGGTCGCCGACTCGAATCGCTGGTACGCAGCCCGCACGCGCCATCTTTTGCAGGGTCTTGGGGTGAATCTGGACTAGCTTCGCAGCTTGACGAGTTTTTAGGAGTGGTTCAAATACAGGAGTCTGTATGTTGTCTGTAAGGGACGGGGCCGTATCAGCCATGTTTCCACCTGGTCTTGGATTGGTACAGGCTGTTTCTGGCTCCGCTCCGGGATGCTCTCCAGCAGTGACCGGCACACCCGCGCCGTGTGCTCAAGCGCGGACTTAATTCTTCGCGGAGTTTGGCACCCCGCCAAGTCACTAGACTTGGACAAGTCTATGCCCTGCCACGGGCGCTAGCTTGCGAATGGTTTCCCATCAATCACATGGTAACATACGGCGTTAAGTGCAGTCAAATCGCCCACTTACAAAATCATCGACAAGGTGCAGGTAGATCACAAGACGATTCCCAGCGGAAACCGTCCGTCGTTCGACGCGCGAACCAACAGCCCAGGTTGAAGTCTGGTACCCTAATTGTGTCGGCAATTCTGCCGCTTAACGACTATGAACCGGCTCTATTACGGTGACAATCTCGACGTTCTGCGCGGCTGCATTAACGATGAGAGCGCAGATCTCATATACCTCGATCCTCCATTCAACAGCCAAGCGACGTATAACGTGCTTTTCAAGAGTACGGCGGGGGAACAGTCCCGTGCGCAAATCGAAGCATTTGAGGACACTTGGCACTGGGGAGATGAGGCGGAACTAGCATTCGATGGAGTCATGTCCAGCGGCAATAGCGACGTGGCGGAGGTGTTGCGCGCCATGCGGTCGTTCCTAAAAGAGAACGACATGATGGCGTACCTGTGCATGATGGCCGTGCGGCTTTTGGAACTTCACCGTGTTCTTAAACAAACCGGGAGTCTATACCTCCACTGTGATCCGACAGCAAGCCACTACTTGAAATTGCTACTCGATGCCGTTTTCGGGCCAGAACACTTTCTGAATGAAATCATCTGGAAGAGAACACACAGCCATGGAAACGTGGCTCGAAACTATGGCTCTATTAACGACAATCTTCTTTTTTATGCCAAGGGACAGGACTACACCTGGAATCAACAGTACACAGCGTTCCCACCGGAATGCGTGACAGAAAAATTTACGGGGAAGGACCCCGATGGTAGAAGATACCAGAACGTCACCCTGCGAAATCCAGGTATCCGACCTAATCTCCACTACCCCTATACAGCCAGCAATGGCGTCACGTACCAGCCTCACCCAAATGGCTGGTCTTGCGATATCGAAAGAATGCGGAAATATGACCGCGAGGGTCGGCTGTATTTCCCATCAAAGGAAGGCGGCCAACTCCGGCTCAAGATGTATCTAGATGAGCAACCCGGCATTCGGCTGCAAAACATTTGGGATGATATTCCCGCGTTAAATTCGCAAGCTCAGGAGCGCCTCGGATATCCAACTCAAAAACCTCTGGCCCTTCTTGAGCGAATAATTACTGCAAGCTCAAACGAAGGGGCGACAGTCTTGGACCCGTTCTGCGGTTGCGGTACCGCAGTTCACGCTGCCCAGAAACTCCGCCGTGAGTGGGTTGGAATAGACGTATTTGTTTACCAGCCTGAGAGACCCCTGAAATCAGCCGTTTGAAGATTTTGCTGGACAAAAGGGGCGGGTTCGGTTACCGTAGGGTTGGATGAAACCGGTTGGCCAGCGCACCGGAGA
>JBEKYD010000340.1:0-7938 GCA_049511335.1 Bryobacteraceae bacterium
GTGGCCGGCACCGGCCAGATCCGCGACGTGGAGATTCAGCCCGGCACCACCACCGGAGACATCCTCCACCAACTCAACCTTCCGGACTACTTGCTGTCCAAGGGTCCGAACGAACCGTTTTTCGCTGCCGCCGAGTCCGTGTATGACAAGGTCAAGGACGGCGAGAAAATCTTCGCCTCGACCAAGGCCGACGTCGGAGTACTGCAACAGTGCGCGTAAAGGACCTCGGCCCCGCTACTGTCGTCCAGCGCCGCCAGATTCCTTACTGGCAGGAGCGTGGCTGGATGCACCAGGGTCACACCTACGTCGGCAGCTACCAAACCCCGTACGCGGCATTCTCGGGACAGATCACGGAACACCGCGGCAGGCACATCGATTTCTGGCTGTACATGCCCTCGGATGAAATCCGCAGCACTGGCCATTGGGCCTGTTTCCAGCACCGGGGCAACGACTGGTACCTGGTCCACATGGCCCGGATGCCCAAGGACGTCAGCTCGGGAATCATAGCCATCGAACGTTTGATCACGCAGGCCTACGAACAATGAAGACAACGTATCTGGAAGAAAAACGGACCACGCTACTGGAACGGCGCGAAAAACTGATTGGCAGATTCAACCAGGCGGCACGCAGCCGAAAAGGCATGGCCCGCCTGTTTGCCGAGATCCACAAGACCAACCAGTTCCTCGACACTCTGGAGCGCATCGTGGCGGAGAATGCGGCCAAGCTGGACAACACCCGCCGCCGGTACGCGGTCAGTTCGCTGTTTCTGCACGAGAGCTTCAAGAAACTCACCGCCGACCGGGATGAGCAATTCTTCTTTGTTACCGGCTCAGAGGTCGAGGGCATCCTGGTGCTCGACCAGTGGGCCGAATTCGCGCACCAAAAACGCAGCATGATGGGGGTCACGGCCGACACACGGTCCACCCACAACCTGCTCATCAAGCTGGAGCAGTTCAAACACCGGCTGCTGGCGCACTTCCACAGCCATCCCGGCGATGGTGCCGAGGCCACGCACCCGTCCGGCACCGACGAGAAATTTCAGCAGCGCTTGGGAAGTGCCGGGCACGTGGCGGTGATGGCGATTTTCAGCCGCGACGGCTTTGTGCGCTTCGTGCGTCTGGACAACAACCTGGGAATCGAAATCCACGGGGAAGGAGTAGAAAAACATGAAACTGGCATTTACCGTCTCACAAACCTCAATTAGGCTGCGCGGGAAAGCCGTACCAGGAGCCGAAGATCGCCAGCGCAAGATCACCGGCTTTGACCAGGAAAGGTACTCCAAAGCCGGCTTGCTATGCATCGGCGCCGGTGGCCTCATTTCCCACATCGCCCCGACCTTGGTACGCAAGGGCATCGGGCGGATCACTCTTCTGGACGATGACGTGGTCGAGCCGAGCAACCTCAACCGTCAGCGCTTCTATACAAAGGATATCGGCAGGAACAAGGCGCTGGCTCTGGCCGAGAACCTGGAGCGGGAATGCATTGCAGCTACCGAAATCCGCGGCTTGGCTTTTCGCTTCGAGGAAGCCATCGCCCGCCAGATCGACTTGGGCTGTCATGTGGCAGTGTGCGGAGTGGACAACAATCAGGCGCGTGTGGCAGCCAGCCGGTATTTCCGTCTTAAGGGAATACCGGTGATCTTCACCGGGGTCAGCCGTGACGGCGATTGCGGCTACGCCTTCATCCAGGCCAAGGACGGTCCGTGCATCGGCTGCCTCTACCCGGACATGGCGGATGACGACCGCTATCCCTGTCCTGGCACGCCAGCCATCGCCGATATTCTTCAGGCGGTGGGCTCCCTGGCTGTCTACGCTGTGGACACGCTGCTGATGAGGCGAACCCGCAACTGGAATTACCGGCGGGTCAGCCTGTCGGACGCCGCAGGTGACGGCACCTCGCTAATTGGACCGCGCCCAGGATGCTGGATGTTTGTTGGATCGGGTTCACATACCAGAACAGGAGAACGGTAATGGCGCAGTGGAGAAAGAATGAGTCGCTAAGGCGCGCGCTGGCCCGTGAAGGCCGCAGTGTAGCAAAAGGAGTTGGCAGAGAACTCCTATCGATTGCAACTTTGGGCTTTTACAGCCCCAGGAAGTATTCCCCGAAGGACAATTGCAGAGGCCGGAGGTAATCGGGCGGAGCCGTATGCTTCCCACCAACTCAATGCGTATTGAGGAAATACAAGTCGGGTTTCGCTACCGGAAGGAGTTGGGTGATTTGCGAACCTTGGCCGACAGCATCAGTGAAGTCGGATTGTTGCACCCGGTCGTCGTGACACCCGAGGGACGGCTCATTGCCGGTCAGCGCCGCTTGGGGACCTGTCGCCTGCTCGGGTGGGACGAGGTGCCGGTGACAGTAGTTGATCTGTATCAGGCTGCCCGCGGCGAGGCGCACGAAAACTTCGTGCACAAGGATCTGCTGCCCAGCGAAATCGTAGCCCTGAAGCGGGCCATCGAACTACTGGAGCGGCGGACGGCTCGCGAACGGCAGGGCAGCCGGACGGACCTCTGTCTTCCGGCCACTGTGGCCGAATGTCAGGGGGCCGCCCGGGACAAGATCGCCCGCTATTTGGGAGTTGGCAAGACGACTATTGACCGCGCCGAAGCGGTGGTCGAGGCGGCTGAGGAAGAACCGGAAGAATACGGCCATTTGGTGGAGCAGATGGACCGGAGCGGCAAGGTGGCCGGCGCCTACCGCAGGCTGGAAGTACTTAAACAGGCCAGGCAGCTTGAGGCGACACCGCCAGGTTGCCGAACGGTCCGTTTCAGGTGATTGTCGCCGATCCGCCATGGCAATACGAAACCGGAAACTCGCTGCCATACCCCACGATGCCCATCGAGGACATCAAGGCCATGCCAGTGAGGGAGATTGCCGACGAGAACGCCATCCTGTGGCTGTGGACCACCAACGCGCACCTGCGCGTTGCCTTTGATGTGGTCGTGGCCTGGGGTTTCGAATACAAGACGCTCCTGACCTGGGTGAAAGACCGCATGGGCACGGGTGAATGGCTCAGGGGCCAGACGGAACACTGCCTGCTTGGGGCGCGCGGCGAGCCAGTGTTCATCCACGAAAATCACACCACGGTCTTGGAAGGTGGGCGCCGCGAGCACTCGCGAAAGCCAGAGGAATTCTACGCCCTCGTAGAGGCCACATGCACCGGCGCGAAGGTAGAGCTGTTTTGTCGGCAACAACGGGCCGGCTGGCGCGTCTATGGAAACGATGTAGACAGATTCGGAAGCGAAGACGCCGGCAGTTGCTGCCGATGAGCACCGCGGATACCTGCCGTCGAAATCCCTTTTGCGCTAGCAGGCAGTGGCTCGTGGGATCGGCTGTTCCCCGTTAGCTATCCGGTTATCGACGGCGCGTTTACGCGTACCCCGACTCCCGCCGGACGCAGCGCCGGACGGTACCCTCCAGGACGGTGAGTAGTTCTTCCTGATCGGCGGTTCCAGATTCAAATATTCGGATGAATTCCATTATGATGTCTCGATTGATGGCGATCGTTGCGTGGCGCGGTCTCGCAAGACTCTGCCCAGCAGATTCCTGCGAAGGCGGCGGGTTCCTTTAGCTCTGTTGCTTGGGTTGTTTGGCTCCGGTGAATACCGGTTTTCCGAATTCTCGCGCAGAGCCTGATTTCTGTTGTCGCTAATCGCGGAATAGCGCGCCGTTGACGTATGCGATGCGAAGCAGAGAGAGTCTTACACTTGGTACCGTCATCACCGGAGCGGGATTGATCGGGTGTCCTGTTTGTTCTTCAACTGACGGATGTCTTTTCCATCGCTTCCGCACGGCCCACCCGCTCGCGTTTTGTCGCCTTCACAATCAGGACAGGAGCCCGCCAGTGCGCGAGCTCTCCTTCGGGCAGCGCAGCGAGTTTCTGCCACTGGGACGACTGGCCGCATCACCTTCTCGCCGCCCCTCTGAGGTATCCATGACCTGACGCTGCCAGCATTCCATAAGGACGGTTATGGTATCCTCCCGCGATGCAGAGATCATTGCCCAGTGGCTGCGAAGCCAGACTAGCCCGCACACCCGCGCGGCTGCTACCGCCGCGACTCCGGCCGGCTCCTCAGTCATGTCCGCAAGCCGCTAAATCGCATCAGCTTAGGCGACCTCCAGGGTTTCGCGCAATCGCTGGTGGATGAGGGCCTGGCCCCCATCTCCTGCGTACGCACCATCGCCGCGATCAGAAGTCTGTTCGGCTTCTGCCAGCGGATGCGGTACCTTCCCGCCAATCCGGCCGCGGAGTTGCCGCTACCCTGCTACGAGAACCGCCTGGCAGAGCGCATCCTGGGCGAGGAGGACCTGCTGCGAGTGCTGTCCGCCGCCACCGAACCGCGCAACCACACCCTGCTCCAGTTGCTCTACGGTGCTGGGCTGCGTGTTTCCGAGGCCTGCGGCCTGCGCTGGCGCAACCTCCGCCCGCGCGGGGATGCTGGGCAGGTGACGGTATTCGGCAAGAACGACCGCACGCGGGCCGTCGCCTTGCCGACGCCGTTGTGGTCGGTTCTGATCGGCCAACGCGGCGCGGCCAGCGCGGAGGCGCCAGTCTTTCCGTCGCCCAGCGGGCGGGCCCTGGACCGTGTCCGGGTTCGGGCCATCGTGCGCCAGGCGGCCGAGCGCGCCGGCGTTGACGCCCACGTGAGCCCTCACTGGCTGCGGCACTCCCACGCATCGCACGCCCTGGATCACGGCGCGCCGATCCACCTGGTACAGGCCACGCTTGGCCACAGCTCGGTCGCCACCACCAGCGGGTACCTCCACGCCCGCCCGGGTGACTCCAGCGCGCTTCCTGGGGTTGGAGGGAGCGCCGACAGAATCTCGCACAATCGCCTTGCCTTTCAAGCAGGCCACCCTGCCGAAGAAAGCGTCCACAAACGCCAAGGCGGCCCAACCTACCAAACCGGCTGCCCCTGGCGCCCGCCACGGTAACAAGACCGCCAAGGTCCTGGACCTGCTGAAGCGGCGGGACGGAGCCAGTCTGAAGGTGCGGTCGCCCCTATCGGATCAATGCGTAGCATCGAACGCCTTCCTTCCTGGCGTGCCCGGCTTCGACCGCGGCGGGCTCTTGCGGGGAAACCTCACGGGTGTACAGAGGTCATTACATAGTAGCCATTTCCAATTTTAGGGGTTTTATTGTATTGAACTCAAAGTGCGAATCCGCCATCCTGACTAACAGTATGAAGCTCACGGCATTCAGCAAGTGGGTTGATGATTTGTCATTTCGCGTCAAAGGGCTGTTTCTCTTGATTCTCCCCTTGAGCGCCCTGCTTTCCATGGTCTGGTTGATCTCGACGATGGCGTCCGATCGTCGCGCCGCTGAAGAGTGGGTCCACGATTCGATCGAGGTTCGCTTTTGCGCTCAAAGAGCCGAGATACTGTTGTTGGAAATGGAGTCTCAATTCGGGGCCTATCTCCTGACCGGGAATCCGGATCTTCTGGAAGGACACGCTCTTTCCGAAACATCGCTGCTGGCGGTGCTTTCCCAGTTGGCGGCGCAGGTGGCCTCTAATCCTCATGACCGGAAGCAACTGGGGGAAGTGCGAGATGCCATAAATGGGGAACACAACGCTCTGTGGTCGCTTCGAGAGGGACTTGCGAACCAGCCGGCGACGAAGACGCTCGCACCGCAGGCCCGGCTGCGTTTCCAGCAGGAGATGGGTTCGATGAGAGATGCGCGCGCGAAGCTCGAGGCCATGGAGTCCGAAGAGAACCGCTTCCTGAGTCCACGGCTATCGCAACAGGAGCAGCTCGATTCGAAGCTCTTCGTGACCGCGATTGCGATCGCCTGCTTCTGTCCGATCTTCGGTTTCACCTTGAATCTGCGCCTCAGTGGAAGAATGACGAAGCGGCTCCGTCGGCTGCGAAGATTTGTCCACTTGTGGGTTCATGAGCTGCCCATGATACCCGTGCCGGCGGGTAAGGATGAGATCGGCCAGCTTGGGAAGGAACTTAGTGTCACGGCACGCGCCCTGAACGAACGCGAACGGGAATTGCGACGGCGCGAGCGACAGTTGATTGACGTTTTTGAACAAGCGCCGGTTGCCTTGCACGAGCTTGACGCGCAGGGGGTCATCCAACGTGCCAATCAATTCGAGTGCGAATTGTTGGGCTACGCGCGCCCGGAGATCCTGGGGAAGTACGTATGGGATCTGGTGTCGCCGGAGCAACAATCGGCCTGCCTGCAGATGGTGATGGGCGTAGTTGCAGGGGAGTCGGCCGGAGGGAGCTTGGTGCAGGACTTCCTGCGGAAGGACGGTTCAAGGATTCGGTTGAGTGTGCACCTGAATGCGATTAGTGCCGACCATGGTGGGATCAAGGGAGTCTCCTCGGTGCTTCTGGCCGTTCCGGGGCCACAAGAAAATGGCGAGACGGGCTGGGTGCAGCCTCGGGGGTCGCCTCAAAACCGGCCAGTCGGGGTCACCTGAATCCCGTGTTGACGGCCCTCGGACGGCACCCACAGGCTCACGCCACGCGCTGCTTCGGGGCGGCAATGGGTAGAAAGAGTCGGGTGCGTGGAGCAAGAAACGGCGCAAAGTCTGAGGATCGGGAAAGCTCGGCAAGCCGGTGAGACGACTGCTGCTGTCGGTGGTCTTCACCCTGCTCTACCGGTTGGTGCGGCGCCGGGCCAACGTGCTGGTGTCGATTGCGGTCACCATGATTGCCGCCGCGGCCAGCTCGATTCACTGGCTGGCGCGCCCGCACCTGTTCACGCTGTTGTTCCTGACCTTGTTTTACAACGCACTGGAGAATGTCCGCGCCGGGCGGCGGCGCCTGTGGGGCGTGCCCTATCTGGTCTGGTTGCCGCTGGCCACGGTGCTCTAAACCAATCTGCACGGCGGCTTCCTTGTGGGCATCGTGCTGATGGCGGCGTATGGGGTCGGGGAACTGCCGGCGATCGTGCTGATGGCCGGCCAATCCGATTGGGTCTGGGCGCTGAAACGGGCCGGTGGTTATTTCGCGGCCGCGGGCGCGGCTCTGGCGGCCAGCCTGGTCAACCCCTACACCTACCATTTGCACCAGCACGTATTCACCTACCTGGGCGACTCGTTCCAGCGCGACACCATCGCCGAATTCACCTCGATGAGCTTCCATCACCCGCTGGCCGTCTTCCTCGAGTTTCTGCTGCTGATGAGCGTGGCCGCGGTTTTTTGGGCGGCCTCGAAAAAGAGCTTCACCGAAGGAGTTTTGCTGCTGGTATTTGCCCACGCCGCGCTGGTGGCCGGGCGCAATATTCCGCTCTTTGCCATCGTCTCGGCGCCGCAAGTGGCGTGGGTGCTGGATGCGGCCATCCGCCGTGCGCCGGCGCTCGCGATCGCGGGCTGGCTGCGCGCACTGGCGGAGCGCTTCAACCGGCTGGCGGCGGAGACCGGCGAAACCGAGCGCATCCCGCGCTGGCATTTGGCGAGCGTCGCGGGCGTCGCCGGGGTGGCGGCCCTGCTGTGGGTGCCCAATCCGCCTCCGAAGTTCCGCGCCGAATTCGACCCCAAGCGGTTTCCGGCCAAGGCGGTGGAGCGGCTCGGGCGCTATGCTTCCGCCCGCGTCTTCACCTACGACCAGTGGGGCGACTATCTGATCTATCGTCTTTATCCGTCCCAAAAGGTTTTTCTGGACGCGCGCAGCGATTTTTACGGTTCCGATTTTCTGAAGAAGGCCCTGGAGGTAATCAACGTAACTCCGGGCTGGGACCGGACCCTGGCGTGTTTCGGCGTCGATACCGTCCTCATGCCTCCGGCCACACCCTTGGCCGGGGCATTGAAGGAGTCCGCGCACTGGCGCGTCGATTACGACGACGGAGTGGCCATCATTTTCCGTCTGGCCGCGAGGCCACGAAGACACAGGCAAGCGATCGATCGATACATCGACAAAAATCAAAGACTTAGGAGCGAACAAACATGACGTTCTTGCGCAACTTTTGGAACGACGAACAGGGGCAGG
>JBEKYD010000341.1:0-7933 GCA_049511335.1 Bryobacteraceae bacterium
GTTCCAACAAATCCACTAGGAAGCGTTCCAAACGTTCATGGCACTTTCTGATTTGGATCTCGGTCATGCCAGAGACTACCATGCCTCGAAACGGATGTCAATACCTAACGTTGTAATATTAAGGACCGGCATCCCTATGACTTCCTCGTCAGGCCCTTGTACTGGCTAAACGAACCTGGCCGCCCCACGGAGCGGAGGCTCCGCCTGCTCGCGCGCCGCTACGACTTCGCCGCATTCCACCAACACATGAGGGATCTTCCCATCGGGGTGGGTAACAGCGTCCGAAGGCTCGCGAGGTACTACCTGCTTCCCCCTCGGAAAACGACGCAGCCATGAAGACACTGTTCAGCCTGATCGTACGGCAGACACCCATGCACACGCGCTACCCAGCCGATTCGCCAGAGCATACGGAGCCACGTGAGCACCGCCCGGCTTGAGGCTCCCGCTAGCTCTGGATGCGCCACGGTCGGACGGTCGCGCTGGCGGCGGGCCTTGACCACGACGGTGGCCATGGCAGCATCACGGGGGTTAAGCATTGCCGCCGGGTTAATTTCCGTCCCGCTGACCCTCCACTACCTAGGGGCCGAACGCTACGGTGTCTGGATGACGATTAGCTCGGCCACGGTTCTGCTAGCCTTTGCCGACCTCGGGATGGGAAACGGGGTCGTCAATGCAATAGCGCATGCCCACGGGTCAGATGACCGCGACCGAGCAGTGAGCACAGTCTCAAGTGCGTTCTTCATGCTGGCGGCCATTGCTGCATCGGCCATGGGACTGTTCGTACTTGGGTCGCGGCTCGTCAACTGGGCGTCTGTGTTTAACGTGAGCTCGCCTGCCGCCAGCTCAGAACTCGACCGCACAATTGCGATAGTGATTTGCTCCTTTGTCGTCAGCCTGCCCTTCGGACTGGTGCAGAGAATCCAAATTGGCTTCCAGGAGGGCTACGTAAACCAGCTGTGGCAGATGTCCGGGGGCGTCCTAGGCTTAGTTGGGCTACTGGCTGCCATCCGGGCGCGGGCGGGACTGCCGTGGCTCGCGCTCTCGATAACAGGCGGTCCAGCGATCGCCCTAATCTGCAACTTCGCGAACCAATTCTACCGAATACGGCCTTGGCTGCGCCCGAAATGGGAGCGTGTCGAGTGGGCAACGTGCCGCAACCTGTTCAGAACGGGGATGATGTTCTGCGCCCTGACGCTGTTCGCGCTGATCGGCACCAGCACCGACAACTTGGTGATTGCCCACATCTGCGGCAGCGCCGCGGTCGCACAGTACGCCGTCGTTCAGAAGCTGTTTTCCGCCACCGTCCTGGCGCAGTACCTGGCGTTTCCGCTGTGGCCGGCCTTCGCAGAGGCGCAGGCAAGCGGCGATCTCGCATGGCAATGGCGGACCTGGCGCCGCGCGACTCAGATCGCCGCAGCACTGACGGGCTTGGTCTGCCTCAGCGTCGTCCTGTTCGGAACAGATCTCGTGCGGCTCTGGGTGGGAACCTCCATTACCGCGCCTGCAGCGCTACTGCTCGGCTTTGCCTGCTGGTACTTCGCGGCGGGAGTGATGGAGCCAGCGGTCGCGCTGATGAACACTGCCCCGTTGCTGCGCGCCCAAGCTGTGATCGCCGGATCGGCCGCGATAGTGGCGCTAACCCTAAAAATTCTCGGGGCACGAAAGGCCGGCATCGACGGCGTCGTTTGGGGAACCGCGGCCACCTACGGCCTCCTCTATATCCCCGCGGTCACATTGACCCTGAGGTCGAGACTCGCAGAGCAGACCCCCAGCACCGCGGAATGACCCGCGAGTATACACCCAACGCGCGCGCCGCACCTATGGGCCTCGGCGGCCGCCTACGGAGCCCTGTTCTCCGCCCCTGCAACCATCACCGCCGACGTCTGGTCATCGCGCTTTGCATGTAAGCCAAGGCGCCTTATGAGAGTCCCAACTACCGCCCGTGCCGCAAGAGAGAGGATCTCGGGGCTCCTGCTCGCTCAGGTGGGCCTAGTCGCGGCACTTGCCGCGACGGGTATCTGCGCGTCTGCCTTTTCGCTGGGACTGACCGATGCCGTCCTCCCGGCGTCCGTGCTCGTGTCCCTTGTAGTGGCATGGAACTTCTACTCCTGGCACCTGCTCGGCCGCGAGCTGTTTAGCCCATACGGAATGTTCCTCCTTAGCGCCTCGTTGTTCCACGGGGGTCAGGCGGGCCTGGAAGTCCTGGGGCTGAATCCAAACGGGGTGTTAGACGGCCTTTTCGAACCCAAACTGATAGTGATGGCGCTCTATATGGCCGCTCTTGGGCTGGCAGCTCTCCACCTTGGAGCAATCTGGGCGGCAAGCAAGGCCCCCAAGAATGGCCCCTCCCAAATGGATCCGCATCACGAAGAGCGGAGCCGCGCAAGCTGTTACGTCGGTTGGTTCTGCATTCTGCTCGCCGCTTTTCCCACCGCACTCATACTCAGGGACGTGCTGTCAACAGTGGCAAGGTCGGGATACATCGGCCTATACGACCCCAATCGCGACTCCGTGGTCACCTCGACTACCCGGATGCTCGCCGCCAATCTGATGCCAGGCGTTATGTTCTTGGCCGTCGGCAGCCCGAAGCGCCGCCTTGTGCACCTAGGTCTGTGGAGCATTGTTATTGGATATTCAGGAAGCATGATTCTCTCGGGACTACGGCACGAAGGTGCTCCGCTTCTGATATCCTTCGCGTGGCTCTACCACACTCGCATCCGCCGCTTGCCCCGGACAGCCATTCTGTCGGCGGGTGTCGCTCTTCTGGCCCTGTTCGGAATCGTGTCGATCACTCGGTGGACCGGGCTTTCGTGGCTTGGCTCTATTGCAGAAACTCGTGCAACGAGTGCTGTGGCAGAGAGTCCAATTGTCACTACTCTGTCGGAAATGGGGGGAACGCTGGCAACAGTTGCTCACACCGTCGATCTCGTTCCGTCCAACCGTCCGTTCGACTACGGCGTCGGCTACGCATACACACTCCTATGTCTAATGCCCAGATTCGGTTGGGACGTGCACCCCTCAGTCACGCATGGAAGTTACTCGGATTGGATGTCCCGCACTGTTGACCCAGTGTCCGCCGCTCATGGTCTCGGGCTCGGATATTCTTTCATCGCGGAACCCTTTGCTAACTTCGGCTGGTACGGCGTGGTGCCTCTCCTGGCTATGATCGGTTATCTCCTCGTGAGAATGAGCGATTGGGCAACCCAGAAAAACGACCCACCCAGGTACGCGGCCGTTGCGTCCTTCCTGGCCTTTTTCCTATTCTTCCCACGCGCTGAAAGCTCCTACATGATTCGTCCGCTCGTGTACTTTTCTCTCTTGCCTTATACTGTCGTCGGAATTCTGGCCAACACAAGGAAATCTCACGAGAGGCGCGCCGGAACGGCGAGGATACGCGGGCCACGGCCAGCGAGCCGGGCGGCATATCCGGCGACGCCAGCGCCAGAAACTGGCCGCCATGCTGGCTGACCTGCCCCAACAGCGCGATGTCGGCGCCAAAACGAGGACCCGTGCGACCGCAAATCGAGGATTGGGGCGGGATGCCGGAGGCCATTCGAACAGGAACGTGTTAATAGCTAGACTCTTTGGGGGGCTGGGCAATCAGCTTTTCATCTACGCGAGCGGCAGAGGACTCGCTGCCCGCCTTGGGCGAGAGTTCTTGCTAGACGTGGCAAGCGGATTCGAGCGGGACCCGTATCAACGCAAGTACCGAATCCAGGCCTTCAATGTGAGAGTGGCCCCCGCGCAGGGACGCGATTGCTTTGCATATCACGGGGGGCGCTTTCACCGCGCTTTTCGTATTGCCGTGAACAAACATCGCCCGCTGCACAGGCGCACCTATATCAGAGAACAGCACATCCGCGCCGAGGACCTCGATGGCCCACTCGCTGCTCCTGTCGTTTACCTGGACGGATATTGGCAGCAGTCGTCGTATTTCGAGAGGATCGCGCCAGAGCTTCGCCGAGAGCTCACCCTCCGCTATCCACTTAGCCCAAACGTTGCCGCCATTGAGCGAACCGTACTTACCGAGTGCAGCGTCGCAGTCCATCTTCGTGGACTACCCGGCACGTCCACGACGGGAAAGCTAGTCTCTCACCTACCGAAGCTTCCCCCCGCCTACTACCAGGCGGCAGTAGACTTGGTGCGCAACCGGCTAGAGTCGCCGCGCTTCGTGATTTTTAGTGACGGAGCCGACCCCTCCTGGCTGCGCGAGATCTGCCCAGGGGCGATTCTTGTACCGGAACGCTGTCCGGGCGCCCAGGACTACGAAGAACTGTGGCTGATGAGCAGGTGTAAGCACCACATCATTGCGAACAGTACATTTAGCTGGTGGGGCGCTTGGCTGCAAAATGCGAGTGGCCACCTCGTGTTCTCTCCAAGAATGGAACGTTATGGACAAACGATGAACCTTCCACCCGATTGGATGGTCGTGGACGGGTAAAGTCCCACGGAACCGCCACGCCCGTCGGCAGCCCGTAGCCGCCGAATCGTCGGCCCAAGCGGCAAAGAGATGAACAGCCGAAAGCAGGCCCGAGGGCTTAGCCTAGGAGGCCGAACGTGATCAAGCCAGCGAAGAACCCGCGGATCAGCGTATTGATGACGGCCTACAACGATGCCGCGTTCGCGAAGGAGAGCATCGAGAGCATCCTATCGCAGACCTTTGACGACTTCGAGTTCATCGTCGTCGACGACGGATCTACCGACTCCACGGGACCCTTGCTCCACACGCTGAGCGACAAACGCCTGAAAATAATCCTGACCACGCACATCGGCAGGCCGAAGGCCCTAAACCTGGCGCTCGCCGAGGCGCGAGGTGAATACATCGCCCTCCAGGACGCCGACGACATCGCGCATCCCGAACGCCTGCGGCGCCAAGTGGACTTTCTCGAATCCCACCGATCGATCGGATATCTCGGAACGGGGCTGACGATTATCAATGAGAAGGGCGGGCGAATCAGAGACTATGCGTACCCGTCCGACCCAGCAGAGATTCGCCGACTGCTGGACGGAATGTTCAATCCTCTTCCACAACCCAGCCTTCTGCTCAGGGCCGAGGTGCTGGCAAGCAGCGGAGGCTATGATCCATTCTTCAGGAACTCAGAGGACTATGACCTGCACCTCCGGCTGACCGAGCGGCACTCGGCCTCGTGCCTGCCGGAGCCGCTTCTCAAATATCGGCTGAGGATGAATTCCCTGTCGCACGACGACGCGCCAGACTCCGCGACGCGGTACAGCATGTTTGCGCGGATGCTGGCGGGGATCCGACGGGGAGAGGTTCCAAGGCCCCCAAACTCAGACAAAGAGGAGCTGTATCGGGAATTCTCACTATGGTTCGACAAAGAACGTCTCAGCGAGATATACCACGCCTCCCAGAACCGCCGCCGGGCCATGGTGGAGTTTTCTTTGGGCCACATCATACGGCCTGCGTACTACGCCGGGCTGTCCGCCATTCAAGACCCGCACGGCGCGTGGGGGTTCCTCACCGGGAGGCGGGTTCTGAGATGGAACCGCGAGCGGGAGAGGTCCTTGTGCGAGTTCTTGACGGAGAAGCCACAAATGAAGCGCCCTATATGACGTCCACCTCCGCCAAACTCCTGGCTGTCATTGGCAGCTATCTACCATCCGATAAGTACGGGGGCCCCGTAGTCGCCATCCATTCCGACCTCAAGGGCCTCGCGGAGATCGGATGGGAGGCACGCGTATTGACCACGAACGCAGATGGCCCCGGCGAAAAGACGGCGGTGCCGATCGACCGCTGGCTCACCAACGATGGCTATTCCATTTACTACTGCAATCGGCAGTTCGGACATGAAGGGTCGTTGTCAATGCTCTTCAACCTCCCTCGGCTAGTTCATTGGGCTGACATCGTCACAATCTCTGGGCTCTACTCCTTCTGCACTATACCCGCGCTGTACTGTTGCAAACTGACGAATCGGCCCGCCGTGTGGTATCCGCACGGCGCATTGCATACCTGGCGAGGCGAGCCGAGGCATAGCCTAAAGACCATTTGGCGCCTGCTCTGCCGAGGTGGGGTGCCGCGTCACTGCTACATCGGAGCCAAATCCGCGCGCGAGTCAGACGCCGCCCTGAGGGCCTTCCCACAAGTCCGCGTCATTGCAGCTTCAGCCGGCATTGACATACCCGAGCTCCCGCCTAAGTCGAAGAGTACGGGGGCGCTCCGCCTAGGCTTTCTCGGGCGCCTGCATCCCATCAAGGGGGTCGAGGAACTCCTGGGCGCTTGTCAGCAGCTTCTTGCCGACAAAACCTTCGCCTGGCAGCTCACACTGGCCGGCTCCGGTGAGGACGATTACACTGAGCGACTAAGGTCCATTGTCGTGGCGTCCGGGCTTGAAGGCCACGTTCGCTTTCTCGGTTACGTCAACGGGCAAGCCAAAAGCCAGTTCTTCGCCGATTCCGATGTTATTGTCATCCCGTCGCACTCTGAGAATTTCTGTTACGTGGCAGCCGAAGCACTCGCGCACGGCCTTCCCATCGTCGTTTCAAATCGGACGCCATGGCAGAATGTGGAAAGCGTGGGGTGCGGCCTCTCCGTAGAGCCATCCGCCGACAGTATCGCATCCGCCATTCGAAAACTCGCCACGCTCCCAATCGCCCAGATGGGAAGGACGGCCCGCGAGTTTGCACTCGGTGAACTCGAGGGCAAGCAGGCCGTTGCCAAACTCTCGGAGCAACTCCTTGCAGTTATCGCTCAATCCAAACGCGCCAGCGACCTCCGCGCTTAAGCGCGCAAATGTTGCTGTGCTCATCATGACGCTCGACGAGGAGAAGAATCTTCCCGCCTGTCTCGACTCTGTCCTGTGGGCCTCCGAGGTTGTGATTCTGGACTCCGGAAGCCGAGACCGTACTGTCGAGATCGCGAAATCTAGAGGATGCAGAGTCGTCACCAGGACGTTTGACAACTGGTCCGCTCACCAGAACTGGGCGCTTCAAAACATCCCGTTCGGATCTGACTGGCTTTTGAACCTCGACGCCGACGAGACCGTCTCACCCGAACTCTCGCGGGAGATCGCGCGAATCACGGCGCAAGAACAACCGGATGTCGCATTCCGCATCCGCAGGCGTGACTACTTCAGTGGGACCTGGCTTCGCCACGCAACCTTCTACCCAACCTGGCTGGTTCGGTTGTACCGCCCCGAGTCGGTCAGCTTCGAGAGGCTGGTGAACCCAGTGGCTGTGGTGCGAGGATCTACGGGTTCGCTGCACGGCCACATCGACCACCAGCCGTTCAGCAAAGGTGCTACCCACTGGATTGAACGGCACAACTCTTACTCAACCTTTGAAGCGATCGAGTACGTCAAGCAGGACAAGCTCGCATTCGCATCATCCGCGCTTCGTGACCCTAATTCCAGACGTCGGCTGCTCAAACAGATCTTCTCTCGGCTGCCAGGGCGTCCGCTCCTGAAGTTCCTATACCTCTACATCGCCCACCGGGGCTTTTTGGATGGAGCCCCAGGATTCCACTACTGCCTCCTACAGGCGATATATGAATACTTCATTTCACTCAAAGCCAGGGAGCTCAGACGCGACGAGCTGCCCGCCCACGGTTTGGGTCGGCAGCGCTGATCGCGCCGACTCGGTGGAGGTATACCGATCTGCGCTGGAGAAGTGCGCCCTGCCCCCTGACGCGTCTGCCGGTAGCGTTCTTGTGAAAATCAACCTGTGCGATTACCGCTCTGCGGAAAGCGGCGCCACGACCGACCCGCGTGCACTTGAAGCGCTCATCATAGTCCTGAAGCAGTGGTATCCCTCGGCCACGATCACGATCGCGGAGAACGACGCGACCTCGGTCGACGCTAGCCTGAATTTTCGCGCCAGAACGTGAGATAACGTTCGGTTTCGCCCGATCCCCATCCATCGAAGCCTCCGCCACGCGATGCGTTATTCATCTGGTGAATTTATCTACATAAATGCG
>JBEKYD010000342.1:0-7913 GCA_049511335.1 Bryobacteraceae bacterium
AGGCCGCCGCGGAAGGAGGAGAGGATTTCGTCGCGGCGGGTGCGCGAACTGAGGGCGAGGTCGATGACTTCGGCGCGGCGGGCCGGGCTCCAGGAGGCGGCAAGCTCGTAGAGCTCGCGGAAGGAACGGCCGGTGACGGAGTAGAGGAGGGTAGCGACGATATCGGCGGGCGTGTCGGCGGGTTTGAGGAGGTCGACACGAGGCACGGAGCCGTCCGAAGCGGCGGCCGGCGGCAGGTTCTGTTCGGCCCAAAGGTTGAGGTCGTGGCGGGCTTGGGCGGCGTGGGCATCGGGGTCGGCGTGGCGCGAAAGAGTTGGCGCGAGAGGCTCGGCGGCGCCGCCCGGAAACCAAGCGCAATCGGGAGGGGCGGCGCAGGCGGCCGCGAGCTCGTCGCCTAGCGATTGTAGTTCCGCGTATTCGGAGGCGCGGAGGCGGCGGATTTGTTTTTCCAGGGTGCGAATGCTGGTGACCTGGCCGACGTTGGTGGGAACGCCCCAGAAGAGCAGGTAGCGAGCGACGTCGAAGGCGCGGGCGGCGATGTTGCGGCGCCAGGCTTCAGGCTTCATCTCGGGAGGACACGGGTGGCGTTCGGCAAGACAGGCGAAAGCGCGCTCCGTGACCTGATTATAGGCGGCGAGCAAGGCCTGGCCGGCGGCCTGATAGAGAGCGCCGGAATCGCAGGCGAGCTCGGGAGGGATGACGAAGCCGGAGCGGGAAAAATCCTGGTAGCGGGACGACTTGGCCTGGCCGTCCCAAAGAGGCTCGGCTTCGATTTCGGTGGCGGCGAGCTCGGAAATGCCTTCGAAGCAGACGACGGCGTGGCCGAGATCGGCGATGGAGGCGTGGCCGTACTGGAAGTAGAAGCTTTCCAGGAATTTTTGGGAATCGTGAGAGCGCACCCACGCGATGGACTCGCCGATGGAATCGGGCGACCGGCTGTAGCGCGCCAGGGCATAGGCGCATTTTTCCGGTGGCATGGGCGCCACCGTGATGACGCGTTTGGGTGAGGTCAAGACGCTATCATAGCGGAATGCGTTTGCGAATCCACCGGATTCATCCGGCGGCGGCACTGCCGCACTACGCGCACGGGCCGGAGGAAGACGCCGGGATGGACTTGACCTCGGTGGAAGAGGTTACCTTGGAGCCGGGAGTGCCACGGGCGGTGGCGACGGGGTTGACCATCGAACTGCCTCCGGGGTGGGAGGCGCAAGTGCGGCCGAGGAGCGGTTTGGCGCTGAAACACGCCATCGCGATGCCCAACGCGCCGGGCACGATCGATCCGGGCTATCGGGGTGAGATACAGGTTCCCCTGATCAACCTGGGCCGCGAGGCGTACACGATTCACGCCGGGGACCGCATCGCGCAGATGGTGATTGCGCGTTACGAGGCGGTGGAATGGGTGGAGGAAGAGCCGGCGGAATCGCGGCGCGGCGCGGGCGGTTTCGGGTCGTCGGGGCGATGAACGCGAGGGCGGGAGAGGCAGACGCGTCGAGTAGAGACTCGATGCGCCACGCACGAGTGCGCAATGCCGCTTAGTTCTCTAAAGGCAGTCGCGGGTCAACCTTGTGGGGCCGGCCCCCTGGCCCGCGCGGGACGCCCTCGTCCCGCTGCTCCCCCTTGGGATCAGCTTCCCGGGCAGGCCGATGCGCGACCAGGGGGTCGCGCGCGGACGGGGGCGTCCGCCCCCCAATTTATGTCGCCGCTCTTTTGGCT
The DNA here is from genome assembly GCA_049511335.1 of Bryobacteraceae bacterium. GTDB lineage: Bacteria > Acidobacteriota > Terriglobia > Bryobacterales > Bryobacteraceae > JBEKYD01. Next base: position 1,714 of record JBEKYD010000342.1, read on the forward strand.
AAAACTAAGTATTCGGTTTCGCAATTATGGTCACGTATTCGGCAACCGCTCCTTGACAGTCGCGGCTCTGACCCGAACATTCGATCCTGATGCCAACATGCCCGAGTTTGGGAAAGAGCCACGGGTCAGAGCCGCGACTGTAAAGGAGCGGTTGCCCTGGAACACGTTACTGAATTTCCGACACTGGGTACTAAGTGACACAGCGCACGAGTGCGTGCGCCACGATGCTTTAGGGTGCGCGGCATGAGAAGGCGCTGGCTGCCCGCGGCCCTGATGGTAGCGCAGGCACTGGTCTTTTTTCGCTACCCGCTGTTCGTTCCTGGATACGCGATTCCGTGGGACCTGCGCAACCTGCATTTGCCGCACGCCTATCTGTATGCCGATTCGCTGGCGGAGGGGCACTTGCCGCTGTGGGACCCATTCACCTACTGCGGGCGGCCGGAACTGGCCAATATTCAAGCGGCTACGCTGTACCCCAGCATGCCGTTAGTGGCGGCGATGGGCCTGATTTTCGGGCGCGACACACTGCTCCACTGGCTGTGCTGGAACGTAGCGCTCCACGTGGCGTTAGCGGGGCTGGGGACCTACGCGCTGCTGCGGGCGCTGGGAACATCGCGGGCGGCGGCGTATTTTGGCGCTACTACGTATGAGCTATGCGGATTCTTCGCGGCGCACGCCGAGCATATGGGCGCGGTGATGGTAGCGGCGTGGCTGCCGGTAGCGATGTGGTGCGTGGTGCGGTGGCACAGGAGGCCCAAAAGGCAGGCGAAACCGCCTGCCCCACCACCACTACCGCGGGTGGCGCAGGCGATGCGCCTGCGCGCGATGATCGATTCATTTTTGTTGGCGGCGGCGATCGCGCTGATGGTATTGGCCGGGCTTGCGCCATTGGCGGCCGTAGCGGTGGCTGCGTGTTTCGGGCTGGGATTGCTGCTGGTGGCGTTCGCTAGGGCGCGATGGGGGCTCATGATCGCGATTGCGGGCGCGGCAATTGGCGGGGCGGCGCTGAGCGCGGCGCAATGGTGGCCTACTTACCAGCTTACAAACCTGAGCGTGGCGCAATTCCGAACCGATTGGCTGGGCGCCGGCGGCGGCGTGCCGTGGAGGGCGTTGGTGTCGCTGCTGCTGCCCAATCACTATCACGTCTTCGATGCGGCGCTCTATCGGCAGCCGTACGACGTGAGCTTCATGTATCTTTACGCCGGCGTGCTGGGCCTCGTGTTCGCCGCGGTCGGGGTGGTTTTGGCGGTGCGCGAGCCGATGTGCCGGGTGTTTTCCGTGCTGGCGGCGGTGGGGGCGCTGGCAATGTTGGGCGATACCACGCCGGTGGGGCGCGCGGTTTTGGCGGCGTTGCCGGTGAAAGTGAGGATTGGGCTGCATCCGGAACTGTCCGGACCCGTGCTGATGGTGTCGCTGGCGGTGCTGGCCGGGTTGGCGCTCCATCGCGTGGCGGGGAACCGCCGAGCCGCTTGGCTGGTGGGGCTGGCGGCGGCGCTGGATCTGATCGCGGTGAGCTCCCCTCGGCGCTTCAACGCCGTGCGGCTGGCGGATGAGCCGGGAGTATCGCGAACGGCTTTCGATGGGAACCGCGAGCTGCTGGCGGCGCTGCGGCGCGTGACGGGGCGCACGCGGCCGCCGGCGCGCATCGACACTTTCAACGATTCCGAGGAATGGGCCAATTCGGCGCCCACCACGCACCTGTACACGGCTAATGGGCAGGATGTGATGGCGGTGTATCGCACCATGCAGGCGCGCCTGGCGTTTACGAAAGGCGAACGATGGGGCGCGTATTACCAGGTGGGGGATCCGCGTTCGCCGGTGCTGGGGCTGATGAACGTCGGGTACTTGCTTTCGCGCGAGCCGATTTCGGAAGAGAAACTAGCCGGGAGCCCGTTCCGCGAAGAGATGCTGCTGGCGGGGCATCATGTGTACGGGAACCGGGCCGCCCTGCCGCGGTTCTTCCTGGTAGGCAAGCTGCGGCGTGTGCAGGGAATGGCGGAGGCGGTGGCGCAACTGAAGAGCGCGGACTTCGACCCAGCGCACGAAGCGATTGTGGAAGGCGCGGCGCCATTGCCTGGGGAGGACGCTACGGGTACGGTAACGGTCCGCGAGTATGGGCTTGATCGCTTGACGCTCGAGGTCACCGCTAATCAGCCGGCTTACCTGGTCACCTCAGAGACGGCGTATCCGGGTTGGGAAGCGTGGCTGGATGGGCAGCCACGGCCGATCTATACGACGGACGCGGCCTTCCGTGGCATGCCGGTGCCGGCGGGAAGGCATGTCGTCAGCATGCGATTCGCGGCCTGGAGTGTATGGATTGCAATTGCGGTGAGCGCGGTGTGCTGGATAATCTGGGCGGTATTGCTGGCGTTGCCGAGCCGCGGCGGAACGGCGCGGTTCCGGTAATCGGTCGCGGTGCAAAGCTGTTATACTGCCGCCGGGTATGCCTGCTGAAACTCAGCCTTTGCTCGATTTTATCGACGCCGTGAAAAGGCAGGGAGCTTCCGACGAATTCGTGGTAGCCCTGCTTCGACAGAACGGTTGGTCGGAGAAACGCATTTACCAGGCCTTTGCAGCCTGGTATGAGGCCCGTACCGGAAGGGCAGTTCCGAACGGCGGCGGCCGGATCGAAGCCGCCAAGGACGCGTTCCTCTATCTGCTCGCCTTCATCACGCTGGGGATCTGGGCGATCCAGTTGGGCGCGCTGTTATTCACGGTAATCGACCGTACCTTTCCCAATCCCGCGCTGGACTATGCGAACGCCACCTGGGTGACCAGAAGTATGGCCGATGAGCTGGCCAGCATTATGGTGGGCTTCCCCTTATTTCTACTGGTGACTTGGGGAATCGTGCGTGGCGTCCGGCGGCAACCGGAGCGCCTCGAGAGCCCGGTGCGAAAGTGGCTCACCTATATCGCGCTGGTGATTACAGCCAGCACGATGATCGGCGATGTAGTGACATTTCTTGCGTACTTCCTTCGCGGCGATCTGGATACGCGATTCGTGTTGAAGGTTGTGACGGTGCTGGCGATTGCCGGTGGGGTGTTTGCGTATTACCTCGATTCCCTGCGTCGCGAGAGAGTCTCCTCAACTCGAAACCGGTCATTTGCGCTTGCCGCGCTGGTCATGGTGGGCTTCGGCATCGTCCTGGGATTCGTTCAGATCGGGTCACCGGCTGTACAGCGGTCGGCCTCGGAAGATGCCCGCAGGCTCTTTGACCTGTCTTCTCTCGCTCAGTCACTGCACGGAAAGTGGCTGACGCGAGGGCAGAAGGATTTCGTGCTTCCCACGACGATTCAGGACTTGCGGAGAACCGGCCTCGCGGGGGCGAGCATAGCGGATCCGGTGAACGGCCGGCCGTATGGGTACACCGCGTTGCAGGCAACGGCCTATCGCCTGTGTGCTGAGTTCTCGCGCCCGAGCCCGTCCGATGTCCCCGGCGAGTGGCGCCACCCGGCTGGGACTGTATGTTTTACCCTGGATGCGAGCGGAAACGTTGGCATGGTGCAACGGCAGTGGTGACCCGACTCGAATGTCGGCGGGGCGCCAGTTGAAACGAAATACCGGACATTGCACTGGGAGTGTTCACATGAAAAGCTATCGCAAGGAACTCTGGTTCGAGGTGCCGTCGCGGCGCGGATTCGTGAACATCACCCGCGAAGTGGAGAAATGCTTGCTGGAGAGCGGCGTGCGGGAAGGGCTGGTGCTGGTGAACGCGATGCACATCACCGCGTCGGTATTCATCAACGACGACGAAAGCGGGCTGCACCAGGATTACGACCGCTGGCTGGAGCAACTGGCGCCGCACGAGCCGGTTTCGAAATACCAGCACAACCGAACCGGGGAAGACAATGCGGACGCGCACATGAAGCGGCAGATCATGGGGCGGGAAGTGGTGGTAGCGGTGACCGAAGGACGGCTCGACTTCGGGCCGTGGGAGCAGATCTTCTACGGCGAATTCGACGGACGGCGGCGCAAGCGGGCGCTCATCAAGATTATCGGCGAATGAAAACGGAGTCTGGTAATATCTCTGGCATGGCGCAACCCAACGTCTACCCGCCGGCTGCCGAGTTCGCCAGCCGCGCGCACGTCCGTTCCATGGAAGACTACCGCGAGCTGTATCGGAGGGCGGCTGAAAAGCCGGAGGAATTCTGGGGCGAGCTGGCGGAGCGGGAGCTCGAGTGGTTTGAGAAGTGGAGCTACGTTTTTGAATGGAATCCGCCTTTTGCGAAATGGTTCGTGGGAGGCAAAATCAACGCCTCCTACAACTGCGTGGACCGGCATCTGGCGACGCACCGGAAGAACAAGGTCGCCATCTTGTGGGAAGGCGAGCCGGGGGACCAGCGCCTGATCTCGTACCAGGAATTGCACCGGCTGGTGTGCCGCTTCGCGAACGTTCTGAAGAGCCGGGGATTGAAGGCGGGCGACCGCGCCATCATTTATATGGGGATGGTGCCGGAGATGCCGGTGGCATTGTTGGCTTGCGCCCGGCTGGGTATCGTCCACAGCGTGGTTTTCGGCGGATTTTCGGCCGAGGCTTTGAAGACTCGCATTCAGGACCTGGAAGCGGCGGTGGTGATCACCTGCGACGGGGCGTGGCGGCGCGGCAAGGAAGTGCCGCTGAAGAACGCTGTGGATGAGGCGCTGGCGGAGTGTCCCAGCGTGCAGGACGTAATCGTGCTGCGGCGCACCGGCGGTGCGGTGGAAATGCAAGCCGGGCGCGATCATTGGTGGCACGAGCTGGATGAAGGCGTGAGCGAAGTTTGCCCGGCGGAGCCGCTCGATAGCGAGCATCCCCTCTACGTGCTCTACACTTCGGGGACGACGGGGAAGCCGAAGGGAATCGTGCACACGACGGCTGGCTACCTGCTTCAGACCTGCGTGACCATGAAGTGGGTCTTCGACCTGCGCGACCAAGATACCTTTTGGTGCACGGCGGATATCGGCTGGGTGACGGGGCACAGCTATATCGTGTACGGGCCGCTGGCGGCGGGGGCGACCACCATGATGTACGAAGGCGCGCCGGATTTTCCGCAGCCGGACCGGTTCTGGCGGCTGATTGAAAAGTACAAAGTAAACATCTTCTACACCTCACCCACCGCGATTCGCGCCTTCATCAAGCAGGGCGACCAATGGCCCAACGGCCACGACCTGTCGAGCCTGCGGCTTCTGGGCTCGGTGGGAGAACCGATCAACCCGGCGGCGTGGGAGTGGTATTACAAGACCATCGGCAACCAGCGCTGCCCGATTGTAGACACCTGGTGGCAGACCGAAACAGGCAGTATCATGATCGCGCCCATGCCGGGCGCGGTACCGCTGAAGCCGGGGTCGGCGACGCTGCCCATGCCGGGCATTCTGGCCGATATTGTGAACTTGCAGGGCGAACCGGTGGGCGCCAATCAGGAGGGCTTTCTAATCGTTCGCCGGCCGTGGCCGAGCATCGCGCGGACGCTGTGGCGGGATCCGGATCGCTACCGGCGGCAATATTGGGAGCGCGTCGATGGAGTGTACCTGGCAGGGGATGCGGCGCGACGCGACGAAGACGGCTACTACTGGATTCTGGGGCGCATCGACGACGTGATGAACGTCAGCGGGCACCGGCTGAGCACGATGGAAATCGAATCCGCGCTGGTGCGGCACCCGGCCGTGGCGGAGGCGGCGGTGGTGGGCAAGCCGCACGAGATCACGGGCCAGGCGATAGCCTGTTTCGTAACCCTGAAGAAAGGGAAATGGGACCACGACCAATTGGGCGAGGACCTGCGCAAATGGGTGGCGCACGAGATCGGCAGCTTCGCCAAGCCGGAGCAGATCCGGTTCACGGATTCGCTGCCCAAGACCCGCAGCGGCAAAATCATGCGGCGCCTGCTGCGGGAGATCGTGACATCGAACTCAGTGACGGGGGACGTAACCACGCTGGAAGATTTGTCGGTGGTGACGAAGCTGGCGGCGCAGCACGACGAAGATTGAAGCGACTTTTCATTCCTGGGACAGTGGCAGATAATTAAGTAGGGGTTCTATGTCACTTGAGCAGGCGATCCTCGAAGCTGTCCGGGCGCTACCGGCTGAGAAACAGCAGGAGATTCTGGCTCTGAGCGAGAATTCGATAGAGTGCCCGATTGGCGCGGGTTTCAGGATCTCAGGTCGCCGGCCGAGGTCAGCGGCTGTGGCGACTGCGGCGTGCCGGCTTCGTATTGCGCGGCGG
>JBEKYD010000343.1:0-7875 GCA_049511335.1 Bryobacteraceae bacterium
TGGGAGTAGTCATCTGGGATGACGATACTACGATATGAGACGTAGGTCAACGAAAAAAATCGTATGTGCTGCTGTGTGGGGCAGGATGGTAGCCTGGCGCCGATTGTCAATCGGCGCTGCCCGGCCGCCGTCGATCTTGTCGCCGGTGCTTTTCCCGGACTCGATGTCGATGCTCAGTCCGCCCTGGTGACGGTTCCGTCGTTGCCATCCACTACTATCGGTTCGCCGTCTTCGATTTGCTTTAAGAATCCTGGAATATTCGCTACCGCGGGAAGGCCATATTCACGCGCCACGATGGCGCCGTGGCTGAGGTAACCCCCAGTCTCGGTGACCAGCGCCGCGGCACGCACGAACAGCGGAGTCCAACCGGGGTCGGTGGATGGCGCTATCAGGATCTCCCCCGGCAGGAGCCGCGCGCCATCCTCGGGGCGGAGAACGATACGCGCGGCGCCGCTGGCGCGGCCAGGCGCGATGGCGACTCCTTGCCAGCCGCGCCCGTCGGCCGAACTGTTACCTGTCTCTACGGCCAAGGCAGCGCCATCGTCGGCGATGGTGTCGGGCGGTTCCTCTTTGGACCACGCATCGCGGCGCGCCCGGCGGTCTTCCGCCAACTCACGCGCGCCGCCGCCGTCCCAATAGGCTTCGAGCCAACTGGCCAGGTCCGGAGCGGCCAGATGAAACGCCTGCTCGGGGCGATCCAGATGCCCCTCAGCCACAAGTTGCCGCCCGATATCGAGAGCCACCCGCCGTAGAGGCAATACGGGTGCGACCAGCGCGGATTTGCCCAATTCCCGAAGCGCGTAGCCGCGCCGCAAACCGGCGGCCAACCATAGGATCAGAGGCCGCAGGAGCGGGCAACGCCGCCGGATTTCGTCCTCTGCCTCGCGGCGGCGGCGAATCGCCGCTTCCGGCGACAGACCGTTGCTGCCGCTCGCCAACAGTTGCCGCACTTCGTCGAGGATTGGCCCCGGATCTTCCACCCAACGGGGACACAGAAATTCGGCTTCCCGCGTAGCGCGGTGCCCGAACTCGTCGAGGAACCGCGCGAGGGCCTGGCGGAATGGCGAGCCGGATGGCAGCTCGCTCCAGGCAATTGACGGCGCGGCGGAGCGCAACCATTCGAGAGCTTGCGGGTCTTGGCGCGCGACCTCGGCGAGTGCGGCGACCCGATAACCTTGCTGTGCGCTGGTCACGTCGCCCGACCCGGCGCAGAGCGCGGCCGTCAAGGTCCGGCCCCGCTCTCCAAACCGCCGAACCAGCAGCGGCTCGAGGGCTTCGAGCCAAGGCCCGGAGGCGCTGTTGGCCAGCCCAACCTGGGCGCACAGCTCCGGCTCGATGCCGCGCAGCCGTCGCATGCGCGTCCTCAGCATTCCGCGATCCGAGGATTCCGTTCCTTGCCCTGCTTGGCTCGCCATTGTGGCGATGAGTTGGCGGAAGTAGGCGGTGGCCCGCTTCTCGAAACCCCACAGACGCAGCAGCACGCGGAGCGAACACTTCAGGCGTCGGCGGCCGGCTGCTCCTTTACGTGGGTCGCCCTCGGGTTGCGGCAGAAGCGGGAAGCGGCCGCCCAGCGCGCGTGCGGTCACGGCCGGCGGCGTACCGAAGGCGTCGAAGAACACCCACTGCATCGAAGTCACGTCGAAATAGCCGCGTCCGTGAAAGCGCCGCACCAGCTCGAGCCCTGGCGGGACGTGGTAACCGGCCGCGGCCGCCGCGGCAAATGCGATGTCCGCCACGATAGCCTCGCCGCCGCTCCAGGAAAGCTCACTCGCCACGTCCGGCATCGTATCTTTGATGTTCGCCGTGGACCAATACCTGGGCAGGCGCCGCAGTTCGGCAGGGCCGGGGCGCGGCAACCTCGTGACGGGGCGCGCCTGCAGGATCCAAAGATGTTCCCCGTCGTGGGCCCACTCGATGTCTTGCGGATCCTGTCCTTCGCCCAGCGCCCAGTGGATTCGAAGCGTGGTCGCAGCCAGTTCCTCGGCTTGCGGTTCCGTCAACACGGGATTCTGGCGTGGCATCTCGACGGCGACTTCATCCTGACTGCGACGGCGGTAGACGTACCGCTGGGGCGCGACCTTGCCACCGACCACGTTCTCTCCCAGACCGGCGGCGGCCTCGATCGCAATCAGGTCCCGGCGTCCGGTACGCGGATCGGCGGAGAAACTTACGCCGGCCGAAACCGGTTCGGCCGCGCCGGGCGCCGTCACCATGCGGCAAAGGACGACGGCGCAATCCACCTCATCGTCGGAGAAACCCATCTTCTTCCGATACGCGCGCGCCTGCGCGGTCCACAACGAGGAATAACACTGCACCACCGCCTGCTCCGCCGCCGCGGCGCCGCGCACATGGAGCACGCTGCGGTGAATGCCGGCGAACGAAGCGCGGGCCGAATCTTCCGCGGTAGCGCTGGATCGAACGGCTAGCGCGGCAGCGGCCAGTTCTGGCCCCTCGAGGAAGTTGCGCAGGGCCGACCTTACCGCGCTTGGTAACTCCGCCGGCGCGGAATTTTGGATCGCGTCACGCCGGGCCGGGTCGCGCATGGTTTCGCGGTATGCCGCGGCCGGCAGTACGCCGCCCGGCGGCACGCGGAATCCATACCGCGCCAGGCGCGCCAGGCCGTAGCCCTTGCCTCCGCAGACGCCCGGTCCAGCCTCGAATGCTTCCGCCCACGTCAGAATCATGCCGTACCTCCGCGGCGCGGCAGAGCGCCCTCGAGCATCAGCCGCCAGGTGAGTTCCAGCCATTCCCGCAGATTCCCCGCGCTCGGGAATCTCGACCAGTGCACGATTTGCGGAATCATCGCCGCAAGGACGGTGATGGACAGAATATCCGCGCTCACGTCGGCGCGAATCTCGCCGCGAGCCTGCGCGGCTTGGAAGACGCGACCGAACATGTTGCGTGCGGAGGAACTTTGGGGCTGTTCGGGACGTTCCATGGCGCGCAGCATCAATTCACCGGCGACGCGGCCGCGATCTTCGCACCACTTGGCAATCCCGCGGACCAGGGTCAGCCCGACTTCAAGCGGCGGCGTGCCGGCTTCCAGTGCTGCCAGGAACGCCCCCATCGATTCGTCCTGCTGGCGCCGCAGCAGGGCGAACATGACGTCGAGCTTGGTGTCGAAGTGCTGATAGAAAGTGCCTTTTGCGACTCGCGCGGCCGCGGTGATGGCGTCCACGGAAGTTGCGTCGAATCCGTGAGTTGCGAATAGGGCTGCGGCTGCGTCCAGGATGTTCTGGCGGGTCAGAGCGCGACGTTCCGCTTGCTTTGCCATGGAGGCTTATTTACTGACTTCAGTATATTAATATACCACGGTCAGTTTAAATTCATGCGAACATGTTGACGGGAACTTGGCCCTGTTGGCTGACCCTTTCGGGCGGACCCTTACAACGATCGCCTCCCCAAGACGGCCCGCACGAGGATGTTGGCGTCAACCACGAGCCCTTTACTTGGCATTCCGTTTCTTCTCGCGGGCTGCCCGGCGGATCCCCTTATACTCCTGCATCAGCTCGTCTTCGCCGGCGCCCCAGGACGCGATCATTGCGTCCAGGTCCTTCGCGGCGGCGCGCATTGCTTTCAGTTCGGCTTTCCGGTCTCGCCGCTGTGCCGGAATATAGAACCCAAGGGTCTCGCCGTGGCGCATGATCGCCAGGGGCGTGCCGGATTCGAGATAGCCCGCGAGGTTCTCGCGGAATTCGCGCATCCCAACCTTAACCGTTTCCATATTGCGTACTCACTGTACACATTCTAGCATTTTCTCGCTGTGACGTACCATTCGAAGAAAAAGAACCGACCGGCGGGAGGGCATCCCGATGAGAGAGCCCGGGCCTGAACTTACACTTTTTGCTCGAAAGGCTCTGCCCGAAAGGCCCGCTCGAAAGGCTCAGCCTGACGTCAGCCCTTGGCGAAAATGGCCAACCTGTCACAGCGCTCCGGCATGTTCACGACTTTTCGCATTTCCAGGATGAACAAGAGTGCTTGCCAGGCCGTCGGGCATCAAGCCTCGCCCTACCGTCTATCGAACCGCCAGCGGCGTCTTTTGCGGGACCAAGCCAGCAGGCGCGCTTCGGCGGACGCCAGGTTCCAATGAAGCAGCCGGAGGTATGTGGCTCGATCGCTGGCGGAGAATGAAGCCCTCTGGTGGTCAGTTCCCGGCTGGGTGACGCGATAGGCCATTTCCGTAACGGCACAGCGCGCATTTCCGGGCGGTCTGAGGAAAGAGTGCCTGCGAGGTGTGCCCGGCGCGTTGTGCGCGTTGTGCTGACCCGCTGTGCCGTGTGCTCCACAGGAAATGCAGGAAATGAACGCAGATCAGGCTGACCCCTCTGCGCTGACCCCTCTGCGCTTGACCCCTCTGCGCTCAGGAAATGAACGCAGATCAGGCTGACCCCTCTGCGCTTTGCCGCCGTCACGACGCGGATCGGCCTGGTCGAGACCGTGGTTGGAGCGCTGGCCGGCGCCTGCCAGCCGGAGGCGAAGCATTTCAGCCAGGCCGCGGGCCGGTAACCGGGGCAAAACAGGTATTGATCAGCCGGCGCGAATTGCCGGTTTGGCGGCGCGGCAGAAGATCGAAATGCATGGGGGTGCACTCCCAGCGCCATCTGCGGCATTTATAGTCACCTGACCGACTCCGGCGTCAAGTGGTCGGAACTCTCTGGCATACCAAGGATTTTCCTGGACAGGCATTATTCTGCCGTGTATACTGTCGTTGATCTGAAGTGAGTAGGGAGGGGTGTTGGTGATGCTTAGATCTTGGACAGCTCTCGTCGTCGGTATAACCGGGCTATCTAGTGTGGTCTGCGCCCAGGATTGGCAGGAATCGTTGGGACGAATTGCAGCAGTCGCCCAGCGGTACTGTGACCGCAAAGTCGCCGAAGCTTGTAACACAGTTAGTTCCTCGACAGCCCTGGCACAGGGTTTGAGTGGCGGATGGAGTTCCAGTTCGCGGCCAAAGCAGTCGCTGGGGGGATGGAGTGCAGCTCCGCGGCCAAACCAGCCGCCGCCGAAGAAATACTCCGAGAATCTCGATTCTCTGGCGACCGAACTGGAGACCGTCGCTCAGGCGGTCCCAACAGACGGCCAGCCCAAAAAGGAGTTGGTGGCCGCTTTCGCCTTGGTCGGCAGAGACCTCGAAGCAAAATCCACGGACTGCGAGACATTCGGCATGGGCCGGCTGTTGCAGGTGACCTTACGAACCGTTCATAGCGACAATACGGTCGTCCCTGGTTGGGAGGTGCTTTACAAGTGCAGCCTGATCACAGGCGAAACCGGCGAGGAGATGCAGGCTCCAGGCCTTACTGCGACCTCGGCACAGCTTCCCCCGGGGGCGACCTGCAGATTTCGCGCGCGCAAGGCGGCCCAAGAGACGCCCTCAATCGGCCCGATCCCGATTTTTGCGCCAAGTAACGTTGCCGTCGATATCCCAGTGCCATGAGCGATCACAACGACCGTGATCCGCCACAGCGGGACGCCGAAACCGGGACCACGCGCATACATGGTTTCGCGCGCTATTTCAAGCGGTACATGGGAGTTTCGTCGGTGGTAGCCGCCGCGCTCCCGATACCGGTGGCTGCTTTCCGCTTGATACCGACGTATTCGGCGCAGGTCAGTTTTCTTGGCGTATATACATCCCTGTTCGCCTTCCTCGTCCTGGCGTTTCTGTTTTACTCGCGGCACTGGATTGCCCACCTCATGTTTTTCGAGGGTGAACCCGGCTTATACCGAATGCGGCCGGTCGCCGCATGGTTGCCGTTGCTCCTGATTCTCTTGTCGCTGGGTTCGACGTTCGTGTACCACGCCCAGTTGAATGAGTCGATCCGGGAGTCGATCCGTGACCACGCCCTGGAACTCGCTTCGGTGGGCATTGCAGCCTCTGCATCTAAGATGCTAAAGGATACCGTGGCGTCGGATATACCGCACGCAGTAATCCTGATCGCCCTGTACCTCGGCATTTTTCTATTTGCTGAAGCGGCGTTCGTCGTGATGGCGCTGCGCGAATATCTGCAGGATCTACTGGGTGTGTCCGAGCGAGATCTTTTGGCGCAGCGCCAGAAGCCGAAACTCGAAACTGCCGGAACGTAGCGTGGAGCGAGCGAAGTCCCCCTGAAAAACCAGAGACTGAAAAGCATGGCATCGCGGTTGCAACAGACCGTCCGGCCCGTGCCGATCGCCCTGCTGATTTTTGCCGCTACTTACCTGGTGCTTACGATTGGCCGAATGCCTAGCCACGGATCAACACAGATGCACACGGACAAAGAAAACGAAGGGGTTATCTGCGTTCACCGGTGTTTATCGGCGGCTATTATTTGTGCGCTGCTACAGCCGCACGATTTTGTCGGAAGCGAACTTCTTCAGGGCGTTGCGCGTGTCGACGATCAGCTTCGAGCGCTTCACCAGGGCGGCGTAATCGAAGGAGGAGTGGTCGGTGACGATCACTACGCAGTCGGCGCCAGCAGCGGCGGCTTCGGGCGACGCCGTGAGATCGATGCCATCGGTGTGAAGCACGGGGACGTGCGGATCGCTATAAGTGACGATGGCGCCGCGGCGTTTCAGCAGCAGAATCACGTCGATGGCGGGCGATTCCCGCATGTCGTCGATATCGCGCTTGTACGCCACGCCCATTACGTGCACGCGCGAGCCCTTGAGCGGCTTGCCGGCGTCGTTCAGCGCGTTCTGGACCTTATCGGCGGCGAAGTGCGGCATCTGGCCGTTGATGTAGCCGGCCAGCTCGATGAAGCGGGCCTCAATGCCGGCCTGCTTGGTTTTCCACGACAGGTAGAACGGATCGATGGGAATGCAATGGCCGCCCAGGCCGGGACCGGGATAGAACGGCATGAACCCGAACGGCTTCGTAGCGGCGGCGTCGATCACTTCCCACACGTTGATGCCGATGCGGTCGCACATCATGGCAATTTCATTCACCAGGCCGATATTGATCATGCGGAACGTGTTTTCGAGCAGCTTCACCATCTCGGCAACCTGGGTGGAACTGACCGGCACCACGCGTTCGAGCGCCTGAGAATAAAACAGCTCGCCCATCTCGGTGCAGGCCGGCGTGCAACCGCCCACCACTTTGGGAATGTTGTAAGTCTGATACTGGGGGTTACCCGGGTCGACGCGCTCAGGGGAGAAGCAGAGAAAGAAGTCGCGGCCCACTTCGAGCCCCGACTTAGCCAGCATGGGCAGCAACAATTCATCGGTGGTGCCGGGGTAAGTCGTGGATTCCAGAATTACGAGCATGCCCGGGTGGAAGTACTTGACGATTTCCTGGCAGGCCGACACGATGTAACTCATGTCGGGGTCCTTGGTCTTGCGCAAGGGCGTGGGCACACAGATGTTGATGGTGTCGAGCTCGCCGACCACCGAAAAATCGGTGGTGGCGACGATTTTGCCTGCCCTCACCAGTTCGCCGAGAGTGGGAGTGGGGATATCGCCAACGTAGGATTCCCCGGCGTTGACGCACCCGGTTTTTCGATCGCTGACGTCGATTCCGGTTACCGAGAAGCCGGCCTTGGCGAACTCCACGGCCAAGGGAAGACCGACGTAGCCCAATCCGACGATCCCGACGCGAGCCTGGCGGGACTGAATTTTCTCTTTCAGCGCAGCCGCGGCCGCCGCGGTTTTCACGCTTGCCTCAGTCATTCAAGCTCATTCTCGCACAGGAAGTACTGGCCTTCGCCGATCAGCGCAGCCGGTCCGGTAAGGTAAGCACTATCGCCCAGGCGCAAGCGAATCGGGCCGGCCGGCGTTTTCACCACCACCGGGGACTGCGCCAAGCCGCGCGCCACCGCCGCCACGGCCGCTCCCGTGGAGCCGGTACCGGAGCTCATGGTTTCGCCCGCGCCGCGTTCCCAGAACAGGGCCTCGATGGTGTGC
>JBEKYD010000344.1:0-7839 GCA_049511335.1 Bryobacteraceae bacterium
GCAATGAGATCGCGTTTCAACGCGCCCTGCTCGACACCCACTACATCCGCGCCATCCAGTTCCGCGAAAAAGCCCTGGCCCTCGCCGACCGGGCCCTCAAAACTCTCAGCGACCTGCTCGACAATCCCAAAGCTTCCCCCTCGGTGCGTCTCAAAGCCGCCACCCTCATCTTCCAAACCGCCATCGCCCCGCCGCGCTTCCAGCCGGCCAAGCCGGTCACCCTGGCAGAACTGCCCCCGGACCTCGCTCGCGAAATCGCCGGACTCGACAAAGAGCCCCAAGCCGAAAAGGATAAACCGGCAGCTTAGGGCGAAGCCGTCGAAAAACCCGAAAATTTGCACAAAAATGCACAAACCAAATCGGGGTGGATTCGCCCTAGTGTGGCTGAATCGACAGATATGACTGGTCTTATCGATACCGCCGCAATTCGTGCCCCATGCCGTGGAGCGGCTCGTCCTTGTGCATCCCTAGCCCCGGATCGGTAGAGCGGGGTCGCCACGTGGCGGCGGACCGCGACAGACCGGATTTCACCGTAAAACACATAAAAATGCACAAGCGCACACCCTCCACCAATCGGCCTAGACTGGTCGTAATCAACAGAAATGAAGATGTTTACCATGCCGCAATTTTGTTTTTTCAGCTGCAAAACCCAAACCGCCAGCCGCACAAATAGCCCACCCCACCAATCCCTGCTGGCAGCAGGTTTTTGGCTTTGGGAATTGGCTTCCTTCCTGGACTAAGCTTTCATGAGAGCTCCAAAAGCACCGGTGAACCTGTAGATCGTCCCGTGGTGGTCGGCATTCACTTCGCTGACGGGTTTGGCTGCCGGCTACGTGCCGCTCTTGTTGACGCGCTCCCCGCACCCGCACGGCTATTGCAGCACGTGGAAGGGACTGAAATCGGTTTGGTAGTCGAAGGTATCCACGTGCTCCTTGCGCTTGAGAAAACCGACCACGGCATAGGTTGCCGGCGTCATCAACACCTCATAGGGGCACGGCTCCTTTTTGGAATCGCCGAACCCTGTTGTCAGATGACGGCGGTACAACGTGAGCATGCCCCGAATATCGCACGCCAATCGTACGTGGGAGATTAGGAGTGCGTAACTTGCTGATTCTGCGGTAAAAAGTGTGGCGGAGAGAGAGGGATTCGAACCCTCGATAGAGTTTCCCCTATACACGCTTTCCAAGCGTGCGCCTTCAACCACTCGGCCATCTCTCCGGGTTCAGGGAGCGTGATCGCGGGAAGCGGATGCTCCTGTCAGAATAACATGCCGCGGCGGCGCTCAGGCTTGCTTGGATTCCAGTTCGGCCCAGCGGGCGTAGAGGACGGCGACTTCCTGTTCGGCGGCTTCGAGGTCCGCATGCTGGCGGCGGAGGCGGGCGCCATCGGAGAAGACTTCAGCCGATTCGAAGCCGGCGCGCAGCGTGGAGACCTTTTCTTCGGCTTCCAGAATGCGCTGCTCCATCTGATCCCATTCGCGCGCTTCCAGGTACGAGAGCTTTTTCTTAGCGAGACGCGCGGCTGGAGCGCTGTCGCGCTTTTCGGCCGCGGCCGGCTTGGCTTTCTTGCGGCCGGCTTGGGCCTGTTCCCATTGCCAGCAATCGGCAAAGAATTCCGCGCCGCCTTCGCCATCGAGCGCCAGAATCGCGGTCGAGACGCGGTCGAGCAGGTATCGATCGTGGGTGACCAGCACCAGCGCGCCGGGAAATTCGGCGAGGCTGTCTTCGAGGACTTCGAGGGTGGGAATGTCGAGATCGTTGGTGGGCTCGTCCATCAACAGCAGATCGGCGGGTTGGAGCATCAGCCGGGCGATCAGCACGCGGGCTTGTTCGCCGCCCGAGAGGCTCGCAATCGGGCGATCGAGCTGGGCGGCGTCGAACAGGAAGCGCTTGGCCCAGCCGGCGAGGTGAATGGGCCGGTCGCGGTAGAGCACCGTATCGCCGTGCGCTCCTAGCGCTTGGCGCAGGGTTGCGGACGGATCGAACTGCTCACGCGCCTGATCGAAATAGACGATGCGCAAGGCGGGCGCGCGTTCGATATTGCCGCTATCGGGAGCGAGCTCGCCCGCGAGGACGCGCAGCAGGGTGGTCTTGCCCGATCCGTTGAGCCCCAGCAGCCCGAGGCGTGTTCCGGGACCCAGAACAAAACTCAGGTCGCGAAACAAGACGCGGCCGCCCATGCCGCGAGTAACACTTTCCAGGCTGAGCAGGCGCTTGGTGCGGCGGTCGCTCGAGTTGAATTCGATGCGCGCCACGCCTCCCGGGCCGCGCGATTCCAGGTCTTGCAACTCGCCCATCAGGCGGCCGGCTTCGTCGATGCGCGCCCGCGATTTGCCGGTGCGCGCCTTGGGCCCGCGGCGCAGCCATTCCACTTCGCGCCGCACTTTGTTGGCGAGCGATTCCTGGCGGCTCGATTGCGCGGTCAGAAACTCTTCCTTCTTTTCGAGAAATCGGCTGTAGCTGCCCTCGACGCGAAAAATGCCTTCGGGGTAGGCGCGGCCGATTTCGGCCATGTCGTTGACCACGTTGTCGAGAAAGTAGCGATCGTGGCTCACCACCACGCTGGCAAAGGGAGCGGAGTTGAGCAGCTTTTCGAGCCAGAGAATGCCTTCCACGTCGAGGTGATTGGTAGGCTCGTCGAGGAACAACAGATCGGGCTGGCGGGCCAACTCGCGGGCGATGGCCAAGCGCCGCTTCCAACCGCCGGAAAGGGAATCCACGCCGGCCGCACCGTCCGCAAACCCGCCCCGGCCGAGCGCCAGGTTGATTCGCGCGGCGCGTTCGGCATCTTCCAGTTCCTCGCCGGCAATGGCTGCGGCGATTACTTCTCCTACCGTTCCGCCCTCGGGAAATTCGGCCTCCTGCGGCACATAGCCCACGCGGATATTGCCGCGCGTGGCGATCTCGCCGGAATCGGCTTCCACGCGGCCGGCGAGAATCCGAAGCAGGGTGGATTTTCCGGAGCCGTTGGCGCCGATCAAGCCTAGGCGCTCGCCTTCCGAGATGCCCAGGGAAATCCCGTTGAAAAGCTGGCGGGAACCGAAGCTCTTGTGGAGGTTGGTGCAGCTTAGCAGGAGCGGCATGGGTTAAAACGTGGGACAGACCTCCCGGTCTGTCGATAGCGGGCTCGGAAAGACGGGCCAGGAGGACTGTCCCACCCTTGCGCTACTCATAGCGCAAAGCATCCACCGGGTCGAGTTGGGCGGCTTTGACGGCGGGCCAGACGCCGAAAAACACGCCTACGGCCACGGAAACGGAAAAGCCGGTGACCAGCGCCCAGGTGGGCACGGCGGAGGGCAGGGAAGGCACCAGCGCGCCCACCAGCATGGTGATCAGGACCGCGATGGCAATTCCCAACAGGCCGCCGGCGCCAGTGAGCGTCATGGCCTCCACCAGGAACTGGCCGACGATGTCGCGCCGCCGCGCGCCCAGCGCCTTGCGCACTCCGATCTCCTTGGTGCGCTCCGTGACGCTTACCAGCATGATGTTCATGACGCCGATGCCGCCCACCAACAGGCCGAGGCCGGAAATGGCGATGGCCACCAGGCCGATCAGGCCGGTGATGCGGTCGAACTGCTGGATGATCTGGTCCGGCGTGGAGATGGAAAAATCGTCCGGCTGGCCGGTCTTCAAGCGCCGCAGACGGCGCACGGCGGCCTCGGCTTCGTCGTAGGCATCCTGCCGCTTGCCGGGCTGCGCCTTGGCCACAATCATGAAACGCTGGATCTGCGGATAGCGGCGCATGGCTGTGTGCAGGGGAATGTCCAGCGCATTGTCCTGGCCATTCTCGCCGAAGAATCCGCCCTTGGCTTTGGCGTAGACGCCGATCACGATGTATTCGGCGCCGTCCATGGTGAGCGGCCGCCCGACGGCATCGCCGGCCGGAAACAGCGCCTCCGCCACACTGGCGCCGACGATGGCGACGTGAGCGCCGCGCTGATTCTCTTCGGCGGTGAAGTACCTGCCGCTCTCAAGGTCGCGCGGCGAAATGGAAATCATGTTGGGCGAAAGGCCGGAGGCGTTGATGGTGTCGGATTCGTATCCCGGGACGCGCGCCGTGATGGGGTTGCCGTCGACCGAAGCGGGAATCAAAAGTTCCAGGCCAACCTCAGCCACCGAAGGACAAGTGCGGCGAATGTAATCGGCATATTCCGGCTGCAGATGGCGGCGCCTGCGCTCTTTGGGAGGCAACTGCTGTTCCGGCATGTTGGGGTCGCCGGAGGAGCGGTACAGAAACACGTTGTCCGGGCCCAATTCCTGAAAAAACGTCACCACCCCCTGGCGCAGGCCGGTGAGCAGCGACGCCACCGTGACCACGGTGGTGATGCCGATGACGATGCCGAGGATGGTGAGCAGGGAGCGAAAGCGGTGAGTCCAGACCGCCTGTATCGCCAAATGCATGTTTTCGCTTACGCTGATGTTCACGTCTTACTCCGCGCGCAGCGCCACCACCGGGTCAAGCTTGGCGGCCCGCGATGCCGGATACCAGCCGGAAGCCACGCCCACGATGGTAGAAACCGCCAGCGCCAGCGCCACGTAGCCCAGCGTAATATGCAGCGTGAGCTCGAAGATCCTGCCCAGCAGCATGGTCGCCAAAGCTCCCAACCCCACCCCCATGGCGCCGCCCGCCACGGCCAGCGCGACCGCTTCCACCAAGATCTGCAGCATGATATCGGAACGGCGGGCGCCCACCGATTTGCGGATGCCGATTTCCCGCGTGCGCTCGGTCACGCTCACCAGCATGATGTTCATGATGACGATGCCGCCCACTACCAGCGAAATGCAGGTGACCGGCACCACCACCGCAGCCACCATACTCAGCAACTGGTCGATGAACCCGCGGATCGCGTCCGGCGTGAGCGTATCGAAGCTGTCGATCTCGCCGGGCCGGTCGTGGAACCGGTCGCGCAGGCCGACGCGCGTCTCGTCGAGCGCGGCATCGAGCGACAATCCGCTGCCGGGGCGCGGGCGGGCGAAAAGGGCAAAGCCGGTGCCTGGCCCGTACAAGCGCTCATACGCCGAAATCGGGATATAGAGCGAATTGTCCTGATCGCGGCCGAATGCCGATCCCAATTTTTCCTGCACTCCCACCACGGTGAATTCCACGCCCTCCACGCGTATGATCTGGCCGAGCGGCGAAAGGCCGGGGAACAACGTATCCTTCACCGTCTGGCCGATCACCGCCACAAAGGCGCGCGAGCGATCCTCCTCGGAAGTGAAAAAACGGCCGTCCACCACGCCGATGTCGCGGATGTCGGCCATGTCGGCGGAAACTCCGATCACGGTGGCGTCTTCCGAGATCAGGTTTTCCCGCTTCACGTCCGAAATGTGAATGCGATAAGGGCTGTACATCACGTCGCGGCCGTTGAAGGCCTTGAGGAACCGGTATTCGTCGCGGCGAATGGGCTTGTTGTGGCGCATCTTGTCGAAGTACTGGCGCCGGCTCAACCGTCCGGTAGAGGCGATCTGCGCCACCAGGAAGGACTCCGACCCGAAAGCTTTGGCCGTGCTCTCCTCCGCGTACACGCCCAGCCCGTCGATGGCCGCGCCCACCATGACCACGCTGGCCACGCCGATGATCACACCCAACAGGGTGAGGAAGCTGCGTAGCTTGTGCGCGCGGATCGAATCCATCGCCAGCCGGAATGCATTGGGGATGGAATACCAGGTTATGGCAGCTCCCGTTTCGGATTGGGACATCTTCTTTCAGGATAACGTAATATGAAAATGCGTCTATCGACCGATGCCACATCTTCGTTTAGCCTATACAACGCAATTTCTGATCGCTTTGATCGCTGTTTTTTTCCTGTGGAGCGAGATTGGCGGCCAGGTGCATCTCGACTTGATGCCCTGGTACCTGAAAGTGGTGTTGGGCGGCGGGGCTGCGGTGGCGATCGTGGGAGCCACCAAGGCCGCAGTGAATCAGTCTTCGGTCTGGAAGGGGCCGGTGCTGCGATGGCTGGGTCTGTTGCTGTTGTTGCTGATCGCCTGCGGGGTGGCGTCCTACTACTACCACATGTGCTGCGAGAGCGACGAAGACAACGAGGAGCCCAGTTCGGTATCGCGGGTGATTGCGCCCGGGCCAATGCACGGGTGAGAGTGGGGCTACTGGAACGCCAGCGCCAGCGCGTTCGAAGCCGTCCCACTTACCGAGACGATTAGACTGACGGTTCCCGTTCCCGCCAGGCTCGCCGGCAACAGCACGTTCACCTGGTCGAGGCCGACGAATGCCGGTGCGGCGCCGGCATAGGTGGCGGGCAACGATTGGCTGCCGATCTGAACCGCGACATCGGAAAGCGCGGCGCGATTGCGAATGCCCGTGCCAAAGATCACCAGCGCGGACTGAGCCCCCAGCCCTCCGAGGGAGATCGGCACGGTGGTGCAGTTTCCGGGTGCGCAGGGATAATTGAAAGTGTAGCCGAAGGTCTGGGTGCCGTCGGCATGGTTGGTGACGACCTCGGCCGCCGCGGGCCCTTTGCCGTTGCCATTGGCGGAGATCAAGCCGGGCGCAACCAGCGCAAGCATCACGGTGCTTTGGACGCCGCCTGACGGAGTCGAAATCGTCAACACCGCCGCACCGGTGTTCACGCCCCCGGGAATCTGCGCATTGATCTGCTGCGGCCCGGCATAGAACAATGGCATGGCAGCTTGGGAACCGGTGTTGTCGGTCACGGTGACGCTGGCGCCGCCCAGCGCGAACGGGAGAGGCTGGGAAGTGGCCGACATGGCGGTTGCCGCCAGGTTACTGCCGTAGACGCTCACGATCGACCCCGGCGCGACCGGAGCCGTGCCGCTCGCCGCCGAAACCGTGACCGGCCAGTTCACCGGCCCAATTGCCGCCGCATACGATTGGCCCACGGAGCCCAACTCGCCGGCACGCATGGCAGCGGAAGCGGCCGCGTTCAAGGCAGCGGTCTGCTGGGCAACCGTGTCATTGCCGTATTGATTGTAGTCCAGATAGGCGAAGAAGGAATCGCTGTTGAAGGGCGACAGGTAGTACAGGTTCTTCCAATATGCCAGCTTGACCAGTTCGCCCAGAAACTCCGAATCGAGCGGCTCCCAGAAACTGAAGTCGTCGTAGGGATCGCTGCTGAGCGCCTCGATAATGGCGTACTCGCTGCCCTGCATCTGGCTGTCCGTCACCTTCTTCAGCCAACACTCGGAGATGGCCACGCCCTTTCCGGCGGCGATCGCAGTGTTCAGGTAGGTTACCGTCTGGGGTAGGAAATCCAGGTTGGCCGAATAGACGTGCAGGTCGATGTAATCGGTGCCCGCGCCCAGCAGCGCCTGGAGATACGTGCTGCCATCGTTTTGCCAGCCGCCGATACCGGCTCCGATCAGCGGCTTGCCGTTGATTCCGGCGGCGCGGAGCTGGCTCACAATGGTCGAGATTTCGGTGGCATATTGCTGCGGGGTGTATTCGGCCGAGAGCCCCAGTAGCGCGGCTTGCGTATCTGGCTCGGAACCCAGGTTCATCCAATCCGGCTGCACCTGCTGCGCGATCGTCAGCGCGTTTTGTCCGCGCCCGGCAGTGACTTGCGCGGTCGAAAGCGTCGCGTAGTATTGCGTCAGCGGCAGGCTGGTAGCAACGCTCGGGAACAGCACCGATGTCTCGATCGCTACTTTCAAGCCGCGGTTGTGAGCTTCCGTCACAAATTTCTGATAGAACGCCAGCACATTGCGGTAATCCTGCGGGTCGTTGTTGTATTGGTAGAAGGGCTGATACCTGAATCCGGCGTGAAGAATGCGATTTCAAACCTAAATCGGCTTCAGTCGGTTAACCTTGCGCAGGATGCCGTTGGCCAGATCCTGGAGCAGTGGCGACTCTCGGAGGCGAAGA
>JBEKYD010000345.1:0-7837 GCA_049511335.1 Bryobacteraceae bacterium
AGAGCGCCACCGCAGCCCCGCATAAAACTTCGGATCGAAGTTCTGTGCCGCGAGAGGGAGGAGAAAAAAGAGGATCGCAATCGACTTTCGCATGGTTTTTTCGAGAATAACACCGTGAAGAACCTGGGTTGGGGCACTTCGGACCACCGGTGCCATGAACAGGGACGCCGGCTTATTCCAGAGGAAGCACCCTGGCGCGTGGCTCGTCCGACCAGTCAACGGTTACAATGGCGCCCTGGGCGAGGTCGGCCTCGCAGTCGACCAGGGCTTGGACGACTGCAGCCCCACGGGCCTCCGGAATCAGCGGCTCTCCGCGGAGAAGCACAACGCTCGGCTTGGAGTCCTTTGTGTGCGCGAGGATGCGCGGAAAATCTAGGTCATTGGTTAGGAGAACGTATCCATTCACCCGCGCGTAGTCGCAGATTTCCTGATCCGAGGCCGAAATTCTTCCGATGGAAGCCCAATGCGCCACCCGATGACCGGCGCCACGCAAATGCGGGACCCAGCGGGGTGTTAGGTTCATATCGATGAGGATGTTCATCAACTGGCGAGGCGGATCTCGTGTCCTTGCGCCAGACGGGCGGCGAAAGCGAGCGCTTCGCGGATATCCTGTTCTTCCAGGTACGGAAAATCAGCGAGCAGTTCCGCGACGGTGCGGCCGGCGGCAAGCGCCTCCACAATCATTCCGACAGTTACCCGCATGCCGCGAATACAGGGCTTGCCGCCCATGACCTCCGGATCCATCGTGATGTGGTGAAATCCCAGCACGTTGTCATCATACCGCACGCGGCGGTCAGGGCCCGCGCTGGTGTACAATAGTACACAGGATGGAGGCCGAATGGAACTCCGCCAAGGCAAGAGCGAATCTGCGCAAACATCGTGTTCGCTTCGCCGACGCGGTGACAGCGCTGGAAGACGCGAGGGCGATATCGGTTCGCGACGAATGCGACAACGAAGAGCGCTGGGTTGCCATCGGTATGGATTCCCTGGCCCGTATTCTTGTGGTGGTTTACACGTGGCGTGGCGCGACGGGCGGCAATATGAAGAAGGAATATGACTTCAGCAAGGGAAGGCGCGGAGCGGTCTTGAGGGTTGCGCCGGGAAAGACGCGGGTCACGATCCGGCTGGACGACGACGTTCTCGACTGGTTTCGCCAGCAGGTCGATGACGCCGGGGGCGGAAACTACCAGACGCTGATTAACGAGGCGCTGCGCACTTTCACGCGTCATAAGCAGGAGCCGTTGGAGGCAACTCTGCGGCGGGTAATTCGCGAGGAGATCCGCCGAGCCGGTTAGTGAGTGGGCACGGGCGGACTTCTGGGATGGCCAGCCAAGCGATAGGGGCTCGGTTCGGCGGGGGGCTGGTTGCTATTGTGGCCTCTCGCCGGGGTCTCGCGGTTTCATTCTCGAAGTCGGCGCTTCGGGCGTTCCCCGCCTCCTCGGGAAGCCGTTTCGGAACACCCGCGCACCAAAAAGAATGGATGCCCAAGAGACAAGGACCACAAAGAATGAGCGCCCGGCAAGGTTAATGTCGAGAAGAAACAGACCGAATGTCACCCAGAATAGTCCGAAGACCCAGGCTCCAATCCTCTTGTACTAGCGTCGGGTTTGGAGAGCCCCGCCAGAGGAACACATCCACGGCGCGACGATTCACAAACGCGTCGGGCCAGACAACGTTGCTTTGCCTGTTCCTCATTTCGGCGATGAATTCTGGGAGGTCTTTGCTCCCGGAGTGTCGCCGCTTCATGCTTTATAAGATAACATCGCCGGCTCCATGAATCGATTGCGGCGCGACAACGGGAAGCGGAAACTAGGGGAAACTAGGGACCACCGCGCCGGGTTTCCTGACGTTTTCGCCTGCCCCTTGCCAGAGTTCGGGATCTCACCGTTAAATGCCCCTCCCGAAAGCTGCCGAAGCCAGCCTGTGGAGCCTGGGGGACGGGACGTTACCGAGAAACAGTCGATCAGAGACGGGAAGGCTCCGCGACCAAATTGCGGCTCCGGGTACCCGTTGGCGTAGGACAAATGTCGGCCCGGCCTCAACCAAGCGACTTGCTATCAATCGGTTAGCGGGAATCGCCCGCGCCGCTCACCGCTTTCGAAAACCGGTCACGCCCCATTTAACCCCGTAACCAACTGAAAACAAACCGCCAGCCAAAAACAGCCCATTGCCGCCGTTCTATCATGGATGGAGGGAGGAACTTCGCCAGTCAGGGGAAAAAAGCGCGGGCACTCTTGCCGTGTCGGGACTACTCCGGCATCCCCTGCCGCGCTGCGACAAAAGAGCCGTAAATGCACAGAACTGCACAAAACCAACGCCCGACGGCTCTTGCCCAAGCGTGGCCTAATCAATAGATATGACTAGCTTTATCGGCCCAGCTACAATCCGGACCCTCTGCCGGGGAGCGCCCGTCCTTGTGCGTCCGTGGCCCGGATGGGAATGGAACGGGGTTGCCACGTGGGGGCGGACAGCGACAGCCCGGATTTCACCATAAAATGCACAAAATTGCACAAGAACACGCTCGAATAGGCGAGGCCCAAGTTGCTCCTAACCAACAGAAATACCTTGGTTTACCTACTCCGCAATTTGTTTTTTCAACCGCGAACCCAGACCGCCGGGGGGCGAAACCCTTGACGGCCGGTTAGCGTTTGTCGTGTTTCGCCGCCTGCCGCGCGGTTTGGTCCGAGTCATCACGGCACGCGATATGGACGATAGTGAGCGGCGGCTGTTCCGCCGCAAATAGGTGGACCGAATGAGGAAGAAACTCGCTCCCGCGAAGACGCCTCTGCCGAGGTTTCGCTCGGATAAGGAGGCATCCGATTATTTTCAGACGCACTCGGTGGCGGACGTGTGGAATGAGCTGTCCGAAGCTGAGGCAGCAAAGCCTTCCAAGGCGCTGGAGAATTCGATTCGGGAACGCCACGCGGCGGCAAAGTCGCCTATCTCAATTCGATTGGATCCCGAACAGATTGCCGCGGCCAAGAAAGCCGCGGCTGCCAAGTCAGTCGGCTACCAGACGCAGTTGCGGATGTGGATAGCCGAGGGAATTCGGCGCGAGGCGGGGCGCGGGTAGCCGGCGCCCCTTCGGCGGGATTCCGCATATCTCACAGGACTCCCTGGCAAGTGGCGCGGGCACTCCTGCCGGGCACTCCTGCCTGCCGTGCCGGACTCATCCCGGCACGCTTTCGCGCCACGAACAGTCTACCCCAGACCCGCGATACGGCACGGAGCCCGCCCCGATGAGTCGGGGCGCTGCAGGCACTTTTGCCGGCACGAGTGCCCGCGCCACAATATCTCGGTCACGGCTCCAAACAGGTGTCGAGAAAGTCTCGACACGGCACGCACGAGTGCGCGCACGAGTGCGTGCGCCACATTTAAGCCAGACGTAGACTTTGGAGATGACCTTCGACCAACGCGAGTTCGAGGTTCGTTGCGAGTGGGGGCGTGGCGGATTGGCCGAGGTTTCGCCCGTCTCCGATGTGGCGATCGTGGTCGATGTTCTTTCCTTTTCGACGGCGGTGGACATTGCGACGGCGCGCGGCGCGGCGGTGTTTCCCTATCCGCTGAAGGATCGCTCGGCGGCGGCGTACGCGGATTCGGCGGGCGCCCAACTTGCCTCATCCAAACGCGATGCGGGTTTCTCGCTATCGCCGAGCTCGCTCGAGAGCATTCCACCGGGTTACCGGTTGGTGCTTCCGTCGCCCAACGGCGGGGCGCTATCTTTTGGAGCGAATCATCCCCGCCTGCTGACTGCATGTCTTCGGAATGCCACGGCCGCGGCAAAGGCCGCGGTTCGCCTGGGTTCGACGTTTGCCGTGATTCCGGCCGGCGAAACGTGGCCGAACGGCGAGATCCGGCCAGCGCTCGAAGATCTGGTGGGCGCGGGCAGTATCATTGCCTGTCTTCCCGGGCGGAGATCGCCGGAAGCGGAAATGGCAGTCGCCGCTTTCGAGCACTTCCGCGGGGATTTGAAGAGCGCGCTGCGGGAGTGCCAATCCGGGAAAGAACTGATCGAGCGCGGGTTTGGCGCGGATGTGGATCTGGCGGCGCGGCATGACGTCAGCGTCAATGTGCCGTTGCTCGCGGACGGGGCGTTTCGGAGCGTGGCGGCGCGCTGAGGGGAAACAAACAGGAGCATGATCGAGGGCGCCGGCAACCGCTCCTTGACAGTAGCGGCTCTGACTTGCGGCGCCACTTAGCCGGTGGCAGACCACAAAAAACGATAGTCTGCCCCACGTCACTCCATCAAGCGCGCGGCGGCTTCGTCCAGGAACCAGCTCACGCCGCGGCCGTGGTGGGAAGCGATTTGGGCGGGGTATTTGTTGGGATCGTACTCTTCGCGGAAGACCGCCCGCACGGCTTCGGCTTTGTCTTCGCCCGCCACCAGAAACACGGTGTGCTTGGCGGCCAGCAGGGCGCCGGGCAACAGGGTGACCCGCCACTGCTTGAATTTCTCCGCGTAGGTGGCCGCGGCGATGCCGTCGCGGTCGTCGATCAACGGGTCGCCGGGAAACAGGCTGGCACTGTGCGCGTCGGGGCCCATGCCGCGATGCACGACGTCGAAGTGCGGCATTTCCCCTTCCTCCAGACCGAAAAATTCCCGGATCTCCTCGGCATAGCGGCGCGCCGCCTGCTCCGGTTTGGCTTCGCCCACCACACGGTGCAAATTCCGGCGCGGAATGCGCGCCCGCGCAATCAGGTGATCTTCGGCCAGTTTATAGTTGCTGGCCGGGTCGGTGGGGGGAACCGAACGCTCGTCCACCCAGAACAGATGGACACGGTCCCATCGGACCGGCGCGGCAGCCAGGGTTTCGAACATCAGCTTGGGCGTGGAACCGCCCGACACGGCCAGCGTGGCCAGGTCCTGGCCTGCCAGCGCTTCCTCGATCAGCGCCGCGATCTTGTGCGCGGAGGCGTCCGCCGCGGCCCGCGCATCCGGATAGGTGTGCCACTGTACGCTCATCAGTCCTCAGCATGCACCAGTTTGAGCGCCGAGGAAAGCGTGTTTTCAAAGATCGGGTCGCGCCGCAGGATGCCCAGTTCTTCCCGCATCAGGTCGTAATCGCTGGGCGCCGGCAGGCTGGTGCATTGCGCCAGCCCGTTGATGGTGGTCACCAGGCGCGCGCCCCACCGCTCCAGGGCCACGCTCCAATCCTCGCCTTCGAGGGTCACGCCGGTGTGTTCGGACCGCGTCATTTCGAGCCGCGGCCGGGCGCCCACCTTCGCCAGCGCATCCATGACCCAGGCGGCCAGATACCAGGACCGCACCGTGGGCTGCTCCCGCTTCGACGCCACCCGCACTTTGGTGGTGCGCGCCAGGCCGTCCAGGTAGCTATGGTTTTCAAAAATCCCGGCCAGCGTTTCCCGCCACCGGGTGGTGCGCGTCCAGGAAAGGTCGGCGGCCCAAATTCCCCGCGCCGCCAAACTTGCCACCAGCTCCAGCGCCGCGCGCGAATCCGCGATGGGCGCGGTGTCCACCACCACTTTCTGCGCCAATTGCGCCAAGGCGTCGAACTCCGGCATGGCCGCCAGGCGCACGCTGCGGCACCACAGCACCACCGGCAGATCCGGCACTTCGAGCGGCAGAACGACCGAGGGAAGATCTTCGAGCGCCGCATCCGAGGCGGTAATTTCCACCTGCTCGCAGCAAATCTGCCGCCGCTGGCCGAATGGCATCCAGCATTGCGCGTACACCCGCTCGGTGAGGGTGCGCGCGGCGGCACCGCTCAAGCGGATCGAAATCGTGCGCGCCGGGTGCTCCGGCATCAAGGCCGCCAGGGTTTCGCCCAGCGCCATCGGGTCGTCGCTTTCTTCGGCCATCGCCACCAGGGTCAAGCTGCAGGCCCGCAGCACGCCCTGGCCACCCTCGGCCTCCTTGCCCGTGGTGACCCAGAGATCTACTAGCTCTTTGAGAATATGGTCCGGCGCCACCGTGCCCATTACGGTTTCCTCCATGTGTGGCCGCGGCGCGCCAGCATGCGGTCGGCCGCCGCCGGTCCCCACGAGCCCGCGGGGTAATTGGGAAAGTCGTGCTTGGTTTCGCGCCAAACGTTCTCGATCGGCTCTACCACGCGCCAGCTCGCCTCCACCATATCCTGGCGCGTGTACAGCGTGGCGTCGCCGACGATGGCGTCCAGCAGCAGGGTTTCGTATGCCGAGGGAGAACGCTCGCCGAAGCTCGACCCGTAGTTGAAATCCATCGACACCGGCCGCAGCCGCATGCCGGCGCCGGGCTGCTTAGACAGGAACTTGAGCGATATGCCTTCCTCCGGCTGGATGCGCACGATGAGCAGATTGGGCGCGGTGGCCGGCGCATCGCCATCGAACATGGCGAGCGGCGCCGGCTTGAACTGGATGGCGATTTCGGTGACGCGTTTGGGCAGCCGCTTGCCCGTCCGCAGGTAGAAGGGCACGCCCGCCCAACGCCAGGTTTCGCAGAAAAAGGTCACCGCGGCGTAGGTATCCGTGCCCGATTCCTTGTCCACCCCCGGCTCCTCGCGAAAGCCCGGCACCGGCTGACCGCCGATGCTGGCGGGCCCATATTGCCCAGGCGCGGTGTCCCGCCGGATTTCGTCCGGCGTCATGGGCTTGATGGAGCGCAGGAGTTTGGAGCGCTCGTCGCGCACCGAATCGGCGCGGAAGCTGGCGCTCGGTTCCATGGCAATCGTGGCCATCACCTGGATGAGGTGATTCTGAATCATGTCGGCCAGTGCCCCGGCTTCCTGATAATAGGCGCCCCGGCCTTCCACGCCGATCGATTCCGCCGCGGTGATCTGCACGTGGTCCACATGGTTGCGGCTCCACAGCGGCTCGAAGATTCCGTTGCCGAAACGAAAAGCCAAGATGTTCTGGACGGTTTCCTTACCCAGGTAATGATCGATGCGGTAGACTTCGGATTCCTGGAAAACCTGATGCAGCTCGCCGCTCAACGCCCGCGCCGTTTCCAGGTTCCGGCCAAACGGTTTTTCCACCACCAGCCTGCGCCATCCCGAACCCTGGTTCATGCCCGCGCCGCCGATGCCTTGGGCCGCGCGCCCGTATTGGCTGGGCTGGGTGGAAAGGTAAAACAGCGCGTTGCCGCCGGTTGCGCGTTCGCCGTCCACTTGTTTCAACTTGGCCGCCAGCTTTTCGTAGAAAGCGGCGTCGTCGATATCGCCGGCAACGTAATAGAGGCCCGCGGCGAAGGCCTTCCACACGTCTTCGTCGAATTCGGTGTCTTCGGAGAATTGCTTCACGGCTTCCAGCATTTTGTCGCGAAACTGGTCGTCGGAGAGCGCGGTGCGCGACGTGCCGATGACGGCAAACCCCGCCGCCAGCCGCCGGTCGTAGGCCAGGCGGTACAGCGCCGGTATGAGCTTCCGCTTGGTGAGGTCCCCATTGGCGCCGAAGATTACAACTGTACATTCCGGTACGCGCCGTTCAAACCGCAAAGGATCTTGAAAGGGATTCTCTATCGGCATCGCAACCAACATATCACGGGCGGTGAGGGACCCCCGGTATCGGTTTTCGGTAATTTTGCGCGGGGCAAACCCCTTCGAACAGCGCCATGATGAGGTTTGTGCGCAAGCAACTTCTGCTCCGGGTCCTCAGCGGCACCGCAGATGCCAACATCCGATTCGATGAGCTGCGGTCGCTTCTAGCCGCTCTCGGGTTTGCCGAGCGCATTAATGGCGGTCATCAATGGCGGTCATCACATTTTTGCCAGGCCGGACGTCGTGGAAATCCTCAATCTTCAGCCACGTGGTTCGCTGGCCAAACCGTACCAGGTCAAGCAAGTTCGTGGTGTGATTGTCCGGTATAAACTAGCGGAAGGGGCGGAATGACGAAATACGAGATC
>JBEKYD010000346.1:0-7805 GCA_049511335.1 Bryobacteraceae bacterium
AATGCCTATTTTACAGGTGTTTGAACGGCCTAACGTCCAAATGGAAGCAGGCCTCGACCCTAACCAACTGAATCTGTTCGACTTTTAACGGGACAGCTGTGCGTCTGTCCCACCGGGTTTCCCGCGCATGTTCCCTCACTCGGTTCACACCTGTAGCGGCGCCGGCTCGCACTTGATCGAAGGAGCCGCGGATAGCGAGGCACAAGCTATCCAGCGGGCGCGGATCGTGGACTCGCACCTGCTGTTCGAACTGCCGGATCGAGGCGCGCACGGTGACTCAGCACTTGAGTTCTCACTTGAAGTCACCGGCCCGGATCGAGCCCTGTTGCGCATCCTAAACCCGCCGCCGGATTTATCAGGCGTAAGCGACTCGGCCATGGTCGATCGACGGCTAATCCCCGCCTCTCAAGCCCGGTAGACCGCCCAATCCGGTGCCGCGGCACTCTAAGCTTGGCACGTACTTTTACGTACGGCCCCTTGGAGGGCTCGCCGTCTTATAGTGGTATACTCGGAGCTTATGTCAGTCCCTTAGACCCGTCGAGTCATTGGCGGGGCTCTCATCGGCCCCATCCGATCCGCCGCCGTTCCGCCGGGCCTCTTTCATACCGATTTTTCCGGTCCAGATGCGGGGCGGCCACTTCCAATTTCTAATCAAAGGAGTTCTTTTGATGAGGAAACTACTGTCTAGCGGTTTGGCTGTCTTTACGGGAGTCGTGTGCACGCCGCTGGTTGTTTCGCCGCTCGAGATGCACAAAACGCCGATTCCTGAATTTCGAAAGGATCAAAGGCTCGAGACGTTGCGGAGCTTTTTCCAGCAGTTTGGCTGCCCGGCGCGAGATTACGCGCACGTTTTCCTAGAGGCATCGGATGCCTACAATCTGGACTGGCGCCTGCTTCCCAGTCTTTCGTATGTAGAATCAACCGGCGGAAAGGCAGCCCACGGGAATAATCTGTTTGGGTGGGATAACGGCAAAGCGCACTTTCCCACTCCGGCCGCGGGCATCCACGAAGTGGGATACCAACTCAGCCACGCCAGCATGTACCGCGCGAAAGACTTAAATCACCTCTTGGCGACTTACAACCCAAGCGGAGCGTATAGCCAGCGCGTGAAATCCGTCATGCGGCAGATTTCACCCAATGAGTAGAATCGGGCGGCCCGCGGCTCACGACGCCAGTCTGATCACGAAATACAATCCGCCGAACAAAACCAGGGAGAGAATCGCGACAACGGTGTATTGAACCGCGCGTTCTCTGGTGGTTGACTGTTGCCGCTGGTCGGCCTTCATCTGATCCGCGAGGCTGTCAAACATGGAACACCTCCTATGAAGCCGGTATGAAGCCAATGCCCGTACTAGCCGGCGCACTCAGATGCTGGTTGATTGTATCCCTTTTTCGGTGCGCTTCCAAGGCCAATTCGCGACGGTTCTAGCCGGCTTAATGCGAATCCGCATTGAGCCGGTGGCTCTCCGCTTGCCTGCCGGTACCGGAGCGTTGCGAAAAATCCGGTGCTAGGGAGCCGTTGACAACCTTGCGCAGACCGGCGTATATTTGCTAACATACTGATCCATCAGTGGTTGTCGTACCGGCGGATAGTCTCGTTTCTCGTCGAGGAGATTTTCGCGGAGCGCGCCACCTGCCTCGTTCATGCAGCCTGCCGCGCCTGGTTCTTAAATTAAAATTAAATAGGGCGGCCGATGGTGAGGCGAGATTCGGGGGATTAAAGAATGGCGGCAGACCAGAAATTCGGGCAAGTCGATCAGCCGGCGCCGGACAACTATGAGAACCTCCTCGACGACTATAGCCATTTCGCGCCACCGGCTTCGGGCGAAGTACTGGAAGGCCACATTCTCAGCATTACCGCCAAAGACGTAATCGTCGATTTCGGGTACAAGTCGGAGGGTATAGTTCCCATCGAACAATTTCAGACTCCAACGGGTGAAATTACGATCCAGCCCGGCGACGCCGTGGAAGTGATGATCGAGCACGGCGAACAGCCCGAAGGATACGTACTGCTTTCCCACACGCGCGCGGCGCGCCTGAAGGTCTGGGAGACGCTGGAAAAAGCTTTTCAGGAACAATTGGTTTTGTCGGGCCGGGTTCTCGGCCGCGTCAAGGGCGGCCTGGCGGTGGATGTCGGCATCAAGGCTTTCATGCCGGGATCGCAAGCGGACCCGCGCCCGCTGCACAATCTGGACGCCTTGATCGGACAGGACATTCCAGTTCGCGTGGTGAAGCTCAACCGGCGGCGCGGCAACGTGGTGGTTTCGCGCAAGGCGGTGGTGGAAGAGGAAATTCACGACCGCAAAGCGGCCACTCTGGAACATCTGGAGGAAGGCGCGGTGGTTACCGGCACGGTCAAGAACCTGACCGATTACGGCGCTTTCATCGAATTGGGCGGAATCGACGGTCTGCTGCATGTGACCGATATTTCGTACGGCCGCATCAACCATCCCTCCGAAGTGCTGCACGTGGGCGATACGGTGACGGTGAAGGTGCTGAAGTTCGATCGCGCCAAGGAACGGGTGTCGCTGGGAATGAAGCAGCTCGAAGCAAACCCCTGGGAGAACGTCGCCGAACGGTACATGGTGAATTCGCGGGTGATCGGGAGGGTGGTGAACGTCACCGACTACGGCGCCTTCGTGGAGTTGGAGCCCGGCGTGGAAGGGCTGATCCACATCAGCGAGATGACCTGGTCCCGGCGCATGAAACATCCCTCCAAAGTGGTCAAGCCCGGCGATCAGGTGGAGACCGTGGTGCTCGAAGTGCATCCCAAGGAACGCCGCATTTCCCTGGGGCTCAAACAATTGGAGGCCAATCCCTGGACCACCATCGACAGCCGCTACAGCGTGGGCTCGGTGGTGGAAGGGCGGGTCCGCAATATGACCGAGTTCGGCGCTTTCATCGAAATTGAGGAAGGCATCGACGGGCTAGTCCACGTGTCGGACCTGTCGTGGACCAAGCGCGTGAAGCATCCCTCGGAATTGCTCAAGAAGGGGCAGATTGTGCAGGCGGTGATTCTGAATATCGATTCCGCCGCGCACCGGCTATCCCTAGGGATCAAGCAGTTGCAGCCGGATGCCTGGGAAGCCTATTTCCAGACGCACCAGGTGGGCGATACGGTGCATGGGCGGGTTTGCCGGTTGGCGAGTTTCGGCGCATTCGTGGAGCTGGCGGAGGGTGTGGAGGGGCTTTGCCATTTCTCGGAAGTTCCGGGGTACACGGGCCGGCACGGCGGTGAAGCGCCCCCATTGGCCATGGGTCAGGAGTTCGATTTCAAAATCGTGAGAATGAGCGAGGCCGAAAAGAAGATCGGGTTGAGCCTGAAGGCGGTCTCCGACGACGAGGAACGCACTCGCCTGGTGGATTACCAGCGCCAGGCGGCGGCTGCCACCACCACCATCGAGGAAGCCATGAGCCTGAAAGACAGGCGTACCGAGTAGCTTGCAAAATGTCTGAAATCAAGAGATACTGCGATTTCGTGGGGGCATGACGCCCTGGAGAACATAATGACGAAAGCCGATCTGATTGAAGAAGTCTCCCGCGTGGTTGAGATGACCCGGAAGGAATCCGAGGTGATCGTGGAGGCCATTTTCGACAGCATCGTGCGCTCACTGCGTACTGGCGACAAGATCGAAATCCGCGGTTTCGGAAGTTTCCGGACGCGCCAGCGGCAGCCACGGATCGGCCGTAATCCGAAGACCGGCGCGCGAGTGGAAGTGCCTGCCAAGAAGATTCCCTACTTCAAGCCCAGCAAGGAATTGAAAGATGTAGTGAACAATTCCGTCGCGGCCAGCGTGCCACCGCCGGCTACGGAACCCATGGCCAACCCATAACCGCTAGCAGAACTTTCATGGACTATCTGTGGACGCCCTGGCGATATTCATACGTCGCCGGGATCGAGAAGCCGAGGTCTTGTGTATTCTGCGCCGCGGCGAAAGGGGAAAACGACCGGGAGTGTCTGGTGGTGCATCGGGCGGCTCATCACTTTGTCATCCTGAACCGCTTTCCATACACCTCCGGACACATGATGGTGGTTCCCTACGCTCACGTCGCGGATCTGGATGAGTTGCCGGCGGAAACGCTCGCGGAAATGATTTGGCTTGGCCAGCGCGCGGCGCACCATTTGAAAGTGCTGTACCGTCCGGACGGGCTAAACCTGGGTATGAACCTGGGAGAAGCTGCCGGCGCTGGCATCAAATCCCATTTGCATCTGCACGTGCTGCCGCGCTGGGTCGGCGATACCAATTTCATGACGGTAACCAGCGAGACGCGCGTGTTGCCGGAGACTCTCGAGATCGCCTGGGAAAGGCTGCGGGGGGCATTTGGGGAGGGAGAAAGCCCCACGGGTAAGTAAAGCCGCGGTCTGTGTGACCGAATGTTTTTGCGAAATTTTCGCCGGCCGCGCCACTATCCCGTGGGGCAGACCATCGTTTTTTGTGGTCTGCCACCCGGGGTTTCGGTGCTCTTCTATCGCAGACGGCTGCCCCACTGGTTTCCGGATCGCAGCATTATCTTCATAACCTGGCGCCTTGCCGGTTCTGTTCCGGCGGTTGTGGAGGATCGTCACGACTGAGAGCGCCGAAGGTCTTCCGAAGGCCGGACCCGAATGGCTGCAGGACGGGAGAGTCGCCAAGATCGTGCAAGATGCCCTTCAGTACGGCGCTGAGGTTCGCCAAGCCTACGGCCTCTGCGCGTGGGCGATCATGCCCAACCATGTGCACGCGGTGCTGGAGCCGCATGCCCCGATGCCGGAGATCATGCGCTGGCTGAAGGGCCGGACCAGCCGGGTCATCAATCGAATGCTGGGGCGCAGCGGACAAGCGTTCTGGCAAGAGTGCGGCCGACCGAAGAGTTGGAGGAAGTGATCCGCTATGTGGAGAGCAATCCTGTTCGGGCGGGACTGGCGAAATCTGAGGATGCGTGGACCCGGTCGAGCGCTGGGGGCAGACCACAAACGACGATGGTCTGCCCCACGGTGATCTTCTCACCCCCCACAGCGCACGATCATCTTGCCCACGCCATCCGCGTACGCCGCGGTCAGCGTGAAGGCTTCCGCGATCTTGTCGAGCGGCCGTGTGTGAGTGACCAGCGGCGCAAACATCGCGGTGTGGCTCGCGATCAACTCCAAGGCAGCTTCCGACTCATGATTGGAGCGGCGCACGTTGAAGATGGCGAGCTCCTTGCGGCGCATCGGTGAAACCTCGAACTCAGCGTGCGTGCCGGAGTGTATGCCGGTGAGGACCACCCGGCCGCCATTACGCGTGGCGCGGATAGCGGCATTGATGGTGTCGTCCTTGGCGGCGCAATCGATGGCGCAATCCACTCCACGGCCGCCGGTGCCGGCCGAGATCTGGCGGTCTACATCCACCGCGGCGGGATCGAGGGCGGCGTGCGCGCCCATGCGCGTAGCCATTTCGCGGCGGTGCGCCACGGGCTCCACGGCGAAGACGCGCCCGGCGCCGGCCAACTTCAGGCAGGCGATGGTCAGCAGGCCGATGGGACCGGCGCCCCACACTGCCACGGTTTCACCCAGCCCGACGGCGGCAAATTTCATGGAGTGCAGCGCGACGGCCAGCGGTTCCACCAGGCTGCCGACGTCCGTCGAAACCCCGGCCGGAAGCGGCATGACGTTGGCAAGCGGCAGATTGACCCGTTCACGAAAGAAGCCGGGGTTGCCGGGCGTGCTCAAAAAGCGAATATTGGCGCACACATTATGGCGCCCTGAGCGGCAGGATTCACAGTGGTAGCAGTACAGAGCCGGCTCGAGCACGGCACGGTCGCCGCCTGACCATCCGGTCACACCCGCGCCCACCTTGACCACGGTTCCGGCGGGCTCGTGCCCTAAAACCATCGGGTATTGGCAAGCCGAATCGCCCACCGCGCCCTCGGCATACGAATGCAAATCCGAGCCGCAGATGCCTACCGAATCGACCCGCACTTGCACCTGGCCCGGTTGGGGTTCTTCAATCTCTTCTTGCGCCATGCGGAATTCGCGCGGCGCCGTCAATTGGGCTACTAACATTAAGGACTCCGGGCGGCAGATGTCGTCGAACTGCCGCTATTGTTAAGATAGCGGGAGATGCTCAACTTCCGCCAGTTCGAAGCCGGGCCTGATCCGTTTGGCCGTAAATACCAGGTGCTGCTCAAGTGGCTGCAGACGGCCATTTCCATTCGTCACGCCGATACGGTGGACGTGAAATTTCTGCTGCTGGGCGAAGACGACACCCGGACCGCCAAGACCATCGCCTTGCCGCACGCCGATCTGCTGGCGGTTAGCCAGGCGCTGGGGCGGCCGATGGATGATGCCTGGTGCGGACGCCTGGCTGCGCTCCACCTGTTGGACCTGGTACGCACCGGCGAGGACATGGAGAAGGATCTGGTGACCGTGCTCCGTTCCGACCTGGAGCGCCACGCCAGAGAATTAGCCCAGGCCGAACGGCAAGCCGTGGGCGCATAGGACAAGCCTCTCAGGGGCCTCCTGCTCCCGTGATTCTGCACACGTTAAAACGGACTTTCGTAACCGAATTACCATTCTGCATAATCTCGGCGCAAACCAATTTTCATCCCTTATTCACTCGCAGGCGACTATACTCGCCTTTCACTATGAAACCCACGAAGCTAACACTCGCAATTTGTCTGTTGTCCGTCCTGGGTTTGCCCGTTATTCAGGCCCAAAGCGGAAACAACGATGAAGTTGAACAATTAAAGGTCCGGTTGGCTGCGCAGCAGAAAGAGATCGATCTGCTGCAGAAAGCGTTGACCGACCAACAGCGCACGCTCGATCGTCTTGCGGCAGCGAACGCGGACACCGTTGCGGCGGTGAAGGCTGCCCCAGCTCCAGCCACCGGCGCTGCCGCCGCTCCCGCTCCGCTACCGCATGTCGGCGGATTGGTGGCCAGCACCAGCGGCACGCTGCCATCGACGGCTTCGGCGTCGGTGGGCGCGCCCGCCACGTCTCCCGCTTACTATCCGCCGGCCCAGGCCGGCAATGCCAACGCCAGCTCACCGCTGCAGGTTCTGATCGGTAACGTGAGCATTATTCCGGTGGGCTTTATGGACTTGACCGCGGTGTGGCGCGATAAGGATGCAGGCTCCAGTATCGGCAGCAACTTCGGCGGCGTACCATACAACAACGCTACCACCGGCAAGCTGTCCGAATTCCGCTTCAGCCCACAGAACTCGCGGATCGGTTTCCGCGTCGACGGCGACTGGAAGGGCGCCCATTTCATCGGCTATAACGAGTTCGACTTCCTAGGCACCAGCGGGAGCAACGCCCTCGGCGTCACCAACGGCGCCTTCGTGCCCCGCATCCGCCTCTACTGGGTGGATGTCCGCAAAGGTAAGGTCGAATTCCTGGCGGGCCAGAGCTGGTCCATGCTAACTCCAAACCGAAAAGGCATCTCGCCCCTGCCGGGAGACCTCTTCTACAGCCAAGTGATGGACGTCAATTACTTGGCAGGCTTGACCTGGACGCGCCAACCGGGCCTGCGGGTCGTGTTCCATCCCACCGATCGGGTAGCGATCGGTTTCGCGGCGGAGAATCCCAACCAGTACATGGGCGGTTCCGCGGGCGGATCTTCGATCGTGTTGCCGTCGGCGCTCACGGGCCTCGCGGGCACGGAAATCGACAACACCGGCACGACCTATCTCTCCACCCCCAACGTGGCCCCAGACTTCATGGTGAAGGTGGCTGCGGATCCGGCGTCGCGCGTGCACGTCGAAGTGGCTGGCCTCGAAAGCACCTTCAAGCTCTGGAACACGACTACCGGCACACCGACCTCCGGCGACTACTTCACCAAAGCGGG
>JBEKYD010000347.1:0-7748 GCA_049511335.1 Bryobacteraceae bacterium
TGAGCTCATAGCCGGGTGGGTATCCGAGCAGCCGATGGTACTCGGCTTCCCGCGGCTCGGCTTCCCGCGGGTAAATCACGGGGGAGAGATCGGCCAATTCGATCATCCGGCCACCCGATTCGCCGATTCGACCGGCTTGAACTGACAGCCCTCCACAAAAAAGTCGAAGAAGTCCGGATGGGTCTCCAGCCGGCAGTGTTCAACTTTGCGGACCAGCCGTTCCAATTCCTCACGGCGTGAGCGCGAGAGCAGGGCGATGGAAGCGCCTTCAATGGCCGCGTTCCCGGCCTGCACGATGCGCGCGTCCGGGATGGGCGGAATCAGGCCGATGCGCCGAGCCGCTTCCGCATCGATGTGACGGCCGAACGCACCGGCCAGGTAGAAGACCTCAATGGCATCGAAGCCGATTCCGAAGGTACTGGCCACCACCTGCAGGCCGGCCACGTTGGCTGCCTTGGCTTGGGCCAGTTCGTTGATGTCACTTTCGAGGAGAAAGATGCCGTGAGCGGGATCGAGCGCCACCGAGTTCTCATCGTCCGCCAAACGGCCCATCGAGTTCATTCGGCCCGCGCGCAGCAGCTCGCTTAATGCGTCCACTAGGCCGGAGCCGCAAACGCCCTGCGGCTCGCCATTGCCGATCACGCCGAGGTGGAAGGCGCCGTGCTCGTCGAGCGCGACCGTTTCCACCGCGCCATCGAGGGCCGGCATGCCGCAAGAGATGGCGCCGCCTTCAAACGCCGGGCCCGCGGGGCAGGATGCCGTCAGGATTCGATGCCGGTTTCCCAGAATCAGCTCGGTGTTGGTTCCGATGTCCATTAGCGCAACCAGGCGGTCCTCATGCGCCAAGTCGATCGCCAGCATGCAGGCGGCCGCATCGGCGCCCACGTGCCCGCTGATGACGGGCGCTCCGTACACACGCGCCCGCGGGTGAATGGGCAGCAGGCTGCGCTGCCCGGTGGAGGTGAGGCTGGTGGTGGCGCGCTTCCCCTGGGCCATCTCGATTTCGGTGATGGAGCGATAGGGATTCTGGCCGATGGAATGCACGTTCTGCCAGAAGAAAAGGTCGCGCATGGTGGAATTGCCGACCACGACCATTTCGTATATGGTGCGGGGATCGACGGGAAATTCCTGGATGGCATGGGTGAGATATCCGGCGAGGGTCCGCATCAGCAAGCCGCGGTGCTGGCCATCGTAGGCGATGCGCGCCATGACGTCGGAGCCGCCGAAGCGCTGCGGATTTTCGAAGGAAGCATCGGCGATGCGTTCCCCGGTTTCGAGATCGATCAGGCGCAGGACGATGGTGGTGGTGCCGAGGTCCATGGCGATGCCGAGAATCGGCCCGGTGGCGCGGTCGACCTCCTGGCCGTCGATGAGGACGCGATCGCCTTCGCGAGTCACGGCGGGGTCCGGCTTCAAGACTGCACCTGCCGGCAGACCGAGCGCGCCGCGTTCGATGCGCATATGGCCGCGGCGCATGGTATGGCAGCGGACGAGACCGGGCGCTTCGACGATTGCCTGGCAGGAGAGGCGGAAATTGCCGCGCAGGTGACGCTCGGCTTCGGTGCGGGGGTTGAGCGACTCCATGCCTTCGACGATCTCGACGATACACTCCTTGCACTTTCCTTGTTTCTGGCAGGAAGTGGGCACCTGGATACCGAGGGCGGTAGCCTGGTCGAAGAGCGAAACTCCGGGCGCGGCTGGCGCGGTCTCGCTGTTGATGGTTACGCTCGCCACGATTTGCACGGGGTTTACCAATCCGCCCGCGACTCCAGTTCGGCGCGCACGGCTTCAGCTACCTCTTCGGCGGAACCGTCGCGCTCTTGCTCCTCGCTCCATTTCCATTGGGCAAGATAGTCGTCCGCCGCTTGCAGTTTTCGCTTGGCGGCGAGCACGTCTATCCTCTCCATGAAGCGAGGAGACAGGGAAACGGTGACTTCGTCCAGACCATCGTCCGCCTTGATCTGCGATGGAATTTCCTGCCAGTAGAGAATCTTGTAGGTTGCCATGGCTGGTCAATCCCGAGCGGCGAGCTTGATGAACAGGTCTACGGCCGCCGAAGCATTCTGGCCATAGCCATCGGCGCCGATCTCGTCGGCGAACATCTGGCTGATGGGCGCTCCACCTACGGCCATGCGGATGTGGGTGAGGCCGGCCGCCTGGAAGCCATCGATCACCGTCTTCATATAAGTCATGGTGGTGGTGAGCAGCGCACTCATGCCGATGATGTTCGGATGGCATTTTTCGGCGGCAGCCATGAACTTCTCGACGCTCTGATCGACGCCGATATCGTGGACCTCGAAGCCGGCGCCTTCCGCCATCATTAGGACCAGGTTCTTGCCGATGTCGTGAAGATCGCCGCGCACGGTTCCCATCAGCAACACGCCCACCGGTTTCGAGCCGCCTTCCTTTGCGCTCAGAAGAGGCTTCAGCACCGCCATCCCGGCTTTCATGGCGCGCGCGGCGATCAACACCTCGGGCACATAGAGGACGTTGTGCTTGAAATCCTCACCCACCACGCTCATGCCGGCGATGAGCCCGTCGTTCAGAACCTCCTGAACCGGCCGGCCCTCGGCCAGGGCGTCGCGCGTCATTTGTTCTACTTCTTTGGCGTTGCCCTCGTAGAGGTATTGGTTCATCAGCGCGTAATCGACCATTGCTGCCCTCGTTAGCGGCCGGTCACCGCCAGGCGCGCGGCGCGCTTGGAATTGAACTCCTCGAGTGCTTCGAGCATAGCCAAAACGTTTGCGCGAGGCATGCCGGGACTGACGCCGCCGCCCACGGAAAGGATAATGCCCTCGCCGCCGGCGCCCTCCAGCACCTCGAGGGTTTCGTCCTTTACTTCTTCGGGCGTGCCCCGTACGGCGATTTCTAGGGGATTCACATTGCCCATCAGGCACATGCGATCGCCAACGCGCCGCTTCACTTCGCTGATGTGTCTCTGTTTGCCCCAATTCAGGACGTTGAAGCCGGTGTCGGGCAGATGGTCGAGGCAGGCGTCCACTTCGGCATCGTTGTGATAGAGCTTGACCCAATGCTTGGGAAAGGCATCGCAGATGCGCTTCAGGTAGGGGTGGGCAAACTCCAAATAATGTTCCTCGTTGACGAAGCCCACGATGTCATCGAGGATGAAGATGCCTTCCACGGTGTCGCCCATGACCTTGTGCTGCGCCTTCAACCAATCGATGATGACGCGGGTGCAGAGGTCGATGAGCCGGTGGGCGCCTTTGGGATCCTCCACCAGGTCGATCATAAAATTCGTGGTGCCGCGGACGAAACCCGCGGTGCAGAGCGGGCCGCGCGACGTGATCATGGGAAGAATGTAACCGTGGTCGAGGATGCGCTGTTTGATCATGCCGATGCGGTGCAGCGTGAGCGCCGCAAAGGCATCGGCCTCCACTTCGTACTCGGGAAAGTTGTCGATATCTTCCAGGCGGTAGAGGGTGTGATACTCGCTCGGCGTATTGTCCTGCCAAAACTTGATTTTGGCGCCGAGAATCGAAGGTTCCGCCGCCATCCCGTACTCCATCCACCAGGACGGAATAAAGATGATATCGGGGAACTCTCGCATGATCTTCAAGTTGGACTCGAACCAGAGGTCCGGATTGAGGTAGTAGTCCAGGTGTTTGATACCCAGGTACCCGGGAATCCAAGGACTGTCCACAATCAGCGCCATGGGAATCTTTTCCATCGGCTCGCGCCGGGCGGCGCGCTTAAACGTTTTCCATTGTTCCGGGAGCATTAGGTCTCTCCTCTTACGCGGAGCTCACGACTGAATATTGTTTTACCATGAAACAAAATCGGAGCGTACGTTCCCATCCAGGCGGCGGAGCGGCTCATTTTGCGGCGAACCGTACGGTGGAGGCACGCCAGCCTGGTCCGATCCGAACTCGCGGTGCGGCGACATTGGCTTGTCTTGATTCGAGTTAATACAGTGCCCCGTCAGACGTTTCGCCGGGCATCTGGTTCCGGGCCGATTTCCGTTCCGCATCCCATTCCCGAGAATCCTTATTGTACGGCATTTGAACAATGTGATAAACGGACGGGCAAGCAAGAGACGCCTTACTCGGTACAGCAGCGTTCCCGCTCCGCTATACGCTCGCTACCATCAGGTCCGGTGGAGTTCCGTTTACGCTCCAGGACACGCGAATTGGATCGCGCCGACGACCTACGATTGGGATCGAACACCAAGTCCTTGCGGTGAGGTTCACGAACCGGCACGGCATCTAATGAATCCCTTAGGGAACGCGGGATTTACCGCGAGTTGAAGGGTCTTGCAATTGCCGATTATTGACAGTAAGATCAGATACATTCCTTTGCGTAGCGGAGGTGATGATTGTATTCCCACATTCTGTTGGCGTGCGGTCTTGGGCGAAAGTGGATTCTCGCCTGTGCGATGGCGGCGGCCGTGGCCGCTGGGTTGATGGAGCCTTCGGAGTGCAGGGCGCAGGATGCGGCGGAGTTCCATTCGCACACCTGGGACATCGGTGGTGGAGGAACTAACGTAAGCGACAGTATCGGAAACAACTGGGCATACAATTTGCGCGCAGGCGCCGGAGTGGGTGTGTGGAGGCACGAACCGGAGGAGAGACAGGGGGGTACCTGGTTCCCGCCAGCCCGTGGGCGATCTATGTCACCGCCGACTTCATTTTCAGTCAAGCTGGGATCAGTTCGCAGCAAGTGCAGCAGGCGATCGGCGCGAATCCGCAGATTCCCTCGCTCCTGACGGCAACGTCGGGAAAGGCGAAATATTACAGCACGACGGCCGGTCCCACGTTTCGTCGTCGGGTTGGTAGCGTTACCGACCTGTATGCAACGGCCGGCTTCGGCTGGTTGCGCCGCACGGTGGACTTCTCCGGGGCCGCCACCGAGGGGAGCCTGCTCCAGCCATCGTCCCAGGGTGTGGCTGGCATCAGCGGTAATTCCGGCGCCTTCGACGTCGGTGTTGGCTGGAGCCGGCGGTTGTTTGGCGGGTTTGCGATTTACGCCGAGGCGCGGGTTCTTCATGGGTTGGCCATTAACCACGGCACAACGCTTTGCCCTATCTCGGCTGGCATCCGTTGGTGATCTCAAACTCGAGGAACTTACTTATGCGGATGTTTCAAATTGCGGCGCATCCTAGCAGGAATTGGCGTGCCCTTGCGGCGCTGGTTGTGTTTCAGCCGGTTGTGAATGCCCAGTTCGCGCCGGCTCCGGGCAGCCCCATCGCGGCCGCGGCGCCAAGTGCCGTGGCAATAGCGGACTTCAACGAGGATGGCATTCCAGACTTGGCGATCACGAACTTTCAAAACGGAACTGTTACGGTCATGTTGGGCAACGGGACGGGCGGTTTCGTGGCGGACACGGCCGGCGGCCCCTTCAAGGTGGGTGCGGAGCCGGCTTCCATGGTAGCGGCAAACTTCAATGGGCATATGGGGCTCGCGGTCGCTAATGAGGGAGACGGGACCGTTACGATATTGCTAGGCAACGGAACCGGTTTGTTGACGGCAACCGGCAGCCCGATCACGGTGGGGTCGGCGCCGGTGTCCGTGGCGGTTGGCGATTTCAATGGAGACATGATTCCGGATCTGGCGGTCGCGAACTTCAACAGCAAGAACGTAACCGTGCTACAGGGCCTGGGAGGCGGTGCGTTCCAGGGATTCACAGGCAGCCCGATCACGGTGGGAAACAATCCGAGCTCCGTGGCAACCGGTACGTTCGGTGGGAGTGCGGGATTCGCCGTGGCAAACAAAGGCGACGGCACTGTAAGCGTTTTTATTTACACTAATGGAACATTCACCGCGGTCCCGGGCAGCCCGATTTCCTTGGCTCCCCCAGGCTTCGTGGGGACGCCGACGGAATTCCCAGTTTCCGTGGCAGTGGCGGACTTCAATGAGGACGGGAGACCAGATCTGGCGGTTGTTAACGAGGGCAATAACACTGTGACGGTGTTATTGGCTCAGTTGAACGGCAGTTTCGCGGCGGCTCCAGGAAGCACGCCGCTGCCGGTGGGGTCGACGCCTGTTTTCGTCGCAGAGGGATATCTGAACGACGATACGATTCCGGACCTAGCGATTGCCAACGAGGGCGCGGGGACAATTACCGTCTACCTGGGTAATGGAGCGGGCGGCTTTACACAAGCCCCCGGCAGCCCGATCACGGTGCAGACGTCGCCGGTTTCGATCGCGATCGCGGATCTGAACGGGGACGGGAAGCCGGATCTGGCCGTTGCCAACAAAGGCAGTAACACGGTAACTGTGCTTCTGAATAGCCTTTACAGTCCGCTGATGGTTTCGGCGGCCAATTACATGGCGCCGGTGGCATCCGGTTCGCTGGTAAGCATCTTCGGCACTGGACTTGCGAGCGCGTCCGCGACTGCAACAGCTATGCCGCTACCCTTCATGCTGGGCGGAATCGGGGTAACCTTGACCGACCATACGGGGGCGCAAACTGAGCTGCCGTTGATTTACGCCGGAACCGGGCAAATTGACGCGCAGATCCCGCAGACCGCGAGTCCGGGTTCGGCCACTTTTACGATTTTCGGGAGCGCCACGACGCAATCGGGACAAGTGACCCTCGCGGCTATAGCCCCAGGGCTTTTTTCCGCCAACGGGACGGGACAGGGTGTGGCCGCGGCGCAGTTCGTGGCCGACCCGTTTCTGGGTGTCGAGGACGTCTTCCAGTGCCCCAATGGAGCCGGGACCTGCGTTACCGTACCGCTCGATGTGAGCGCGGGTAATGCCCAACTGGTGCTGTACGGCACCGGAATCCGGAATTCGGCACTCTCGCAGGTGACGGTGGCGGTAGGCAACCAGATGCTTCCGGCGACTTATGCAAGCGCGGCGCCAAACTATCCCGGGGAGGACCAGGTGAACGT
This sequence comes from Bryobacteraceae bacterium, assembly GCA_049511335.1. Classification (GTDB taxonomy): domain Bacteria; phylum Acidobacteriota; class Terriglobia; order Bryobacterales; family Bryobacteraceae; genus JBEKYD01. Next base: position 6,854 of record JBEKYD010000347.1, read on the forward strand.
GGTGCTCCCAATTAGTCTTGCCCACAGCGGACTGGTGCAGGTAGCCGTATCCGTGACTGTACCCGGCTCAAACGGAGTTAAGAACACTTACACGTCGAACGCGGTGAGTATTTTTATCCAATAAAGAAGCGGCTTGGCAGGGCGGCTTCGGCCAGTCCTAGAACTCCGGCGGAACTGTACGGAAATCCAAACCACCGCAGCGCCTAGCATTGCTGGAAGGGGAATCGATGTTTTGCCGGTTTCCCGAAGGAAATAGAAGCGCTCCCTTGGAAGCGAAGCAATTCACCATGGCCTTATGGAACGCGCGGATGGGCATACGGGAGAATTGGGTGATCGAGTTGACTCCTTGCATCTTATAAGTGTGGTGCCATTCTTCACGGTCGAAGGGGTCGATGATGCGGTCCCGCACAAAGTCGATGCCATAAGCCAGATCGGCGGCGGTAGGGACGATGACGGCGCTGACAATAGCCGTACTGCGATGATATTCTTTCGCCCCCGGTAAAGGAACGCTTGCAAGGTTGCCAATGAACGGCACCTCGATGAAGGGCGGTACCAACGGCAACTTGGCGCGCGGGCGCTGAATTAAGGCCGAGAAAGAGGACAATTCAAACATCTTGACCGATTCCACCCGAACTCTGGTATTCACGTTGTGACGCGCGACGCGAGAGACCGTATCGTTGGCGCCGGTGGCAGTCCCCGCCGAATACAAGCTGGGAGCGGCTTCTTCCCCGATGTTGAGTTGTACTTGAAGCTCGGCGGAGGAGGCGCCCGGGAGCGTGTAAGGGGTAACGTTGAAGGTCATTTGCCGTCCGATTTTCGCCTGGGTCGGCTGCGGCGTGAGCGCGGCCAAGGCCGCGATGCCGGTAGTCACATTGAGCGTGCCCTTTTCCAGCGA
>JBEKYD010000348.1:0-7701 GCA_049511335.1 Bryobacteraceae bacterium
TAGATTAAGACCAGGCTGCTACTCAGGGGAGCCTCTGCAACTCGAGTTCTGAATGGGCGAACGACCGTCGCGCGCCGATCGTAGAGGTGTGACAATAACTATTTGTCAGTAGCCAATCTCGCATAATTGATTATGGCCGTTGCTCGAATACTATTCACATTTTTCGTGACGTCTTGTGCCTTTCCTCAGCAGACAAAATACCCGCCGACCGTAAATCTGACGCCGGACGAGGTAGCTAACGAGCAGAATTACCGTCAGCCGTTACGCCCGCAGTTTCACTACACTCCCATCCAGGGGCATATAGGCGATTCCACCGGCCTCATCTACTATCGCGGCGAGTATCATCTTTTCAACATATACGATCAGTGGTCGCAGCGGCGCCTGGATCACAAACAGTGGGGTCACGCTATTAGCACAGACCTGATTCATTGGGTGCAGATGCCGGGCGTGCTGGATAAGCTTATCGACAATTCTCCGGGCAGCGGCAGCGGCATCGTCGATTGGAACAACAGCAGCGGTCTGCGCAAGGGTCCCGAAAAGACGCTCCTCATCTTCTACACCGACTATAAGAGAGGCACGTGTATCGCTTACAGCCGTGACCGCGGCCGTACCTGGGTGCGGCATCCGAAGAACCCGGTGCTCGCCGGCGTGGATGATATTCGCGACCCGCTGGTCTTCTGGTATTCGCCGGCCGACGAATGGCGAATGGTGCGCTACGAAACCAAGGGCTTCGCCTTCTATAGATCGCGTGATCTGGTGCAATGGACCTATCTGAGCCGTATGGAGGGCTTCTACGAATGCCCCGATATGCTCCATCTGCCCGTTGTCAACCGGCCTGGGGAGTCGCGATGGGTGCTGGTCGAGGCCAACGGCGCCTATTACGTGGGCAATTTTGACGGGGAGAAATTTACGCCGGAAGCCGAAAAACGGCGTACCGAATACAACAACGCGTTGTACGCAGGCCAAGCATGGAAAAAAACACCCGATGGCGGCTCGCCTGCCTATTATTTGTCTTGGATGCGCTATCCCCTGGAGCCGCGGCTGACCTGGAACGGCCAGATGTCCTTTCCGGTCGAACTGACGCTTCGCGCCTTTGCGGATGGCATCCGCATGTGCCGCCAGCCTATCGACGAAATCAAGAACCTGCGCATCTCGCAGGATTCCTGGCGTAATGTGGACACGCTGCCGGAAATCAAAGGCGAGTTGCTGGATATCCGCGCGGAGTTGGAACCGGTTGGCGCCACCGAGTATGGCCTGCGGGTGCACGGGCAGGAGATCCGCTACGTCGTGGCGGAGAGTAAACTGCGTCTCGGCACCACAGCTGCTCCGCTGAAGCTCGCCGATGGTCTGCTGCGCTTGCGGATTCTGATGGATCGCTCCTCCGTGGAGGTCTTCGCGGACGAGGGGCAGGTCGCCATCTCCGACGTGATCCTGACCCCGAAGCCTGATACTAACGTCAACCTGATCGCCAGTGGCGGCAAAGTGCGCGTCCGTCTCCTTGAGGTGAATTACCTGGAGTCGATCTGGTTGTAACGGATGCACTCCGCAGAAACGAGTTCCTGGATTTCCCAGTGCGCCCCAACGGGGCAGATCACCAGTGGGGGAAGGACCCACCCAAGGAGGTTGTTGGTCGAACTTGGTAGCTTGCGAGCGTCCGAACGGGGAAACCGGTTAGGGCGGAGCCTCGCGATAAAGCCCACGAATGGTGGGTGAGCAATCTTGCAGGCCGTAACGCGTGTGAAGCTTGAGCAGGCCTCGAAAGTGAAGGTGTGGACGCCGACCCGCCTGAGAAACGGGGAAGGCCGCACGGACAGGGAAGAAACCGGCGCGGGAACGCGCCACTCGGCAACCAACGAGCACCTGATCCGGTCCGCCGGGGTAGTGAGCACGGCATGCAGGGAAGGCGATCTGTAGCGAGTGGGGGAGGCTCGGGGCTGGCGGAGGGTCGCGTCTCCAAACGTCGTCAGAAAGGACGGCGGCCAGTCCGGGAGTCGGAGAGGGCCATACGACCGATGAGACCGGGTAACGCCGGTGGAGGAAAGGGCCCTTGCTTCTGGTGTGTTTGTGAAGGAGGGAAGGAGCGGTGATTGACGATGAGTCTGGCAACACCGAGTAAGATCCGGGAACTTCAGATCAAGCTGTATCGCAAGGCGAAGAACGAGCCGGGATACTCCTCCCACAGCAACTGCAAGGTTACGTCGCGGTGACGCTGCAGTTGCTCTTGGACTGCGGCGAAGTCGGGCGGCGATTTCCGGGTTGGTGGTTGGGGCGATGCGGTCGGGGGCGGAAACAGCGCCGCCTCCAGGCGGGCATCGTCCCAGCCGTCAGGCAGCGGCCAGCCGAGACTGGCGGCCTCTGCCCGTTTCAAATACTCGTGCACCGTACTGACGGAGACCGAGCAACTGCGAGCTATCTGCCGTTGATCGAGCTTCAGCTCGTGTCGTAGTCGTAAAACTTCTTTGATCTTGCGCATGGACTTTCTCCTTGCGGGCAATAGATTCTCCCTTACTGGAAGGGTCTACTACCCGGCGTCGATGTCCAGCGCCGCTACTTGTGGAAAACATCTCGGGCGGAAGCCGAACAGCATTCCGGGGTCGGCCCAAAAGTGTTCGGCTTCAGCCCGGAATTCGTGTTCGCCTTCACCCCGGAACGCTGTTCGGCTTCACCCCGGAATGGTGTTCGCCTTGCCCCGGAATACGCAAGTCGCCGCTGGCGTTCTTCAATAGCGACGCCTCTCCTGCGGATGCCAACTCCGCGACGAAAGCATCACATCTGAACGGTTCGGCAGCAGGATCACCCGGATCGCGCTCAGTAGGAAACAACAAGCGATCGATGGTAGGGACGGTGTCCACCGGTAGCGTTCCCGTCGGCGATTCAATCAAGCGCTGAAGATCGTAGAGCGACATTCGCGCGGTCATAGAATTCGACGGCGGCGATCAGTCCTCCGAAGGGCTCCTGAGTGCGGCCGTAGCCGATATCCAGCCCTGAAGATGCCGCCGTGGCAGGTCCGAAGGTCTCCGGCAAGACGGCGAAGCCGCTGGTACTCAGCGATTCAGGCGCGCCGGTTTGCAGGTATGCGAATTCCAGGCGGTTTCGCACGCGGACGAACGCGATGGCAATTCGACACCATGAATCGACATCCATCAGACGCGTCACCGTGGAGCTTTCCGATTTCATGGTGGAGTCCCACGTAACCAACGAAAGGATTCCGGCGTTGCTAATCGAGATACGCCAGCGCCCCACGCGCGACACAATGATCATTGGCTGCCCGAGAGTTGCAGGATTGAAACACGACCAACCGGGTGAAGTCGTCTACCGGGACCATTCGGCGGTCCTCAAGACTCGTTCCGGGGTTCATCGCGCGAAAGTTGCCGCCCCATTCCCCGGTATTTTCGAGGGTATCGAAGCGGAAGCGGATTACCGGCCGAAAAGCAGCCGTGGACTGCGCTAAAGTGCAGCGCCGCCGGAGGCGGCGAGGAAGACGCGCCGCGTCATGGGTAGGACCGCCATCGTGCTAACCCTGGCCGGCGAGAACTTCCCCCAGAGCGGCCCGTGAGCGTTCAAGCGCCGCCTTCGCTGCCTCAGCCAGGAACACGTTATCCACGCCTAGGGCGATCATGGTGTATCCGTCCGCCAACGCGGCCCCGATAAGGTCGTTAGTCGGGTGCACCAAATGCATGCCGGCAGCCTTGCCGTGTTGCCGGCATGCGCCCCGGAAACGCACAAGCGCGTCCCGCATTTCGAGAGAATCCAGTTCTCCAGTTTTGCCGAAAGAACCGCTCAAATCGAGCGGACCGATGAAGGCGCCATCCACTCCTTTCACTTCCAGAATGCTGTCGATCGCCTCGATGCCGTCGCAGTGTTCGATCTGCATCACCACCGCGATTTCGTCATTGGCCTCGGCGATGTATTGGTCGAAGTCGATGCCGTGGAGACAAGCGCGGCTGTATCCAAATCCACGTTCACCCAGAGGCGGGTACTTCGCCTGCCGGATCGCGGCGGCGGCGATCTCGGGGCTATTGACCATCGGCACGATGAGTCCGCGGGCACCAGCGTCGAGCGTGCGCTTGATCCAGATGGTGTCGGCGAAGGGCAGCCGTGCTACCGGCGTCGCGCCGTGCAATTCGACCGCGCGGAAGATGCCAGTCATCGACTCGATGTTTATCACTCCATGTTCAAGGTCCACGCAGATCCAGTCGTAACCGAGCCTGCCGAAGATCTCGGCCGGAGCTGGGTGGGCGATCTGCATCCATGCTCCGAAACTGGGGGTACGCTCAAGCAGGGCTCTACGAAATTGATTTTTCATCTTTCTAGCCGCCTTCTACGAAAAGAATAAGTCACGTTCTTTCCAAAATCAAGCCAAAATATTTTGTGATATCTCAATACGGCCTGGAGGAAGCACCTTGTATTCCCCCGGCACCTTCTCAATACCATTGCTTTACGTACGGCGGCGCTCGCGTCGGCCCAGGCTCAGCCCCATAAGCGCTGAAGGCGTTGATTTCGGGATCGGTGTCTGTTCTGCCCGTCGTCCTCTGCATAAGGAGAACCTCTATCATGTCCCGTTGGGGCTCGGCGAATTCGTAAGTCTTCCAGGCACCGGCGTGGCCGAAAGTTCCAATCGAAGCCAGTCGGAAGGTGCCCTGTGCATTGCGTACCACGTAGAACCCAATCCGTAGCCGAGGCCCGGCGCGATAGGCAGATTCAAATCACCCGTATTTACCTGGGTCATCAGCCGGATCGACGCCGCTGAGAGCACACGCCGGCCGTCAAGGATCCCGCCGTCGAGCAGCGCTTGATAAAGGCGGGCCAAATCCGTTGCGGTGAAGTACATTCCGGCATCCGGTGCGGGATAGACCGCGCCATCGCGATAGAGATTCGCGTCGGCGCGCATCAGGATTCCATTCTCTAGCCGTCTAATCAAAATGACTTCTTTCTGAAAGTGTCAAGTTTTCAGCTTGCCTTTGGAAGGGGGAAGGCGTCGTAGATGAGGCGGTCAAGTTGTCCGTCGACGCGGTCCAGAGCCTGTCGGAGTGGAAAGGGGAGAACCGCATCGTTGGCGGTGAACACCGACATGGCGGGGCGGAAAACACGCGTTTCCAGTCGTGAAAACAGGCGGGCGACCTTCCAGCCGTAGGCAGTGACGAAGTAGCGGTTGGTTTTGGGCGGCCGGAAGATCAGACCCTTGAGGCGCAGGCGGCGCAGATCGTAAGTCATCTGGCTGGCCGTGTATTGCTCGGTGGCGACGCCGAGCAGATCGGCAACGAGGCCACGCAGTTCGCGGTTATGGAAACCGTCGATCAGGTGCTGGAATAGGGTCAGCGCCATCAATAACGCCATGACGCGGGGCTGGCCGAACTTCAATGACGGCGCCTTGTTTCCGTCCTCAGTGACGGTCGGTTGCACCACCCGTTGGATGCTGTCGCCGCTCAAGCCGCTGTTGTGGCTGACGCGTTCGACTTCCAGCAAGCGCCGATTGATTTGCCGGCCAATCTTCTGTAGGTAAGGCAGGTTGGCCAAGCCCTTGTTGATGCCGAAGTCTTTGGAGTTGCGAAACGTGCCCTCGGTTCGGCAGCCTCGGCCTTCCTTCGGCGCTCGGCAAGAGTTACCCAGGTATGCTCGCCAGAAATGACCCACGGGATCTGTAGCGGACACCGCGGTGCCGGGGCTGGCGGCGTCCGCGTCCAGTTCTGAATCCCCCGCGGCATCTGCTTTCTGTTTTCCTCAAGAGGTGGTTCCAAGACCTCGGAGGAAGCCTGCTTGCCGTCCTGTTGCTGTCGCTATTGCCAGCAATCGTTTCAACCATCCAAGTACCGCCCGGATCAGCGCGTGTGCCGGGAGCCGGACTGCCAACGCCGGCGGCGCGCGGACTACCATCGCCAGAAGATGGAGTCGGATGCGGAGTATGCCCAGGTAGTCGGCGATAGCCGGAGGAAGTGGCGCGAAGCGCACCCCGGCTACTCGCGGCGGTACCGGGAGCGACATCCGGCGGTGGCGGAGCGGAATCGGCGGCAACAGCGGCGCCGGGATCAGAAGCGGCGGCTTCAGAATCTTGCCAAGAACAACTTAGCTTTGGACCTAAAGCGTTGTGCCGCCGAGGTATGGCTTCTGGGCCCGGCAGGGGAAGATCTTGCAAAGAACAACTTAGCTTCCTGCCAGTTCTTCATTTTTCAACCACTTGCGCCGGTGCCGGCGGCCGCCCATGGATCTTGAAAAGAACATCGTTCTGGTTTGGCAACCGCCGGACCCGTATAAATGGGGCTGGCGATGCAACTGGAGCTCCACCAACTCGACCGGTACTGGGAGCATCTCCGGGTGAGCAGTCCCCAACGGCAGCGGCGGCTGTTGGCATCGCTGGCCGAATCGGGGCAGCAGGCACCGATCGTGGTGGTGGCAGCGGAAGGCCAGGCGGAGCGCTACGTGGTCATTGACGGCTACAAGCGGATTGCGGCGCTGGAGCAACTGGGCCGGGACACGGTAGAAGCGGTGGTCTGGCCGATGAGCGAAGCGGCGGCATTGCTGCTGGACCGTTCGCTGCGTTTCTCCGAGCATGAAAGCGCGCTGGAGCAAGGGTGGCTGCTGGCGGAGATGGAGCAGCGATTCGGCTATGGACTGGACGGACTGGCGCGGCGGTTTGACCGCAGCGTGAGCTGGGTGTCGCGGCGACTGGCGCTGGTCGAACTTCTGCCGGAGGCCATCCAGCAGCAGGTACGCGAGGGCAAAATCTCCGCACACGTGGCGATGAAGTATCTGGTGCCGGTGGCGCGCATCAACCTGGAGGACTGCGAACGGATGGCCGCGGCGTTCGCCCGGCATCACTGCGACACCAGGCAGGCCGGGCAACTGTACGCCGCTTGGCGCGGCGGCTCGCGGTTGATCCGCCACCGCCTTCTCGACGAGCCCGAGCTATTTTTCAAAACGCAGCGGCGAGCGGAATCCAAAGCCAGTCGAGCGCCGGCCGCCGAACTACTGCGCGATCTGCAGATGGTGGCTGCGATTGTGAGCCGCGCCACCCGGCGACTGGCGGGCGCGGCGGCCGCGGCGGCCGCGGAGATGGATGACCAACAACGCGCAGCAACGCGGCGCCAGATCGAGCGCATTCAAGACCAACTCCGCCGCATGGACGGAAGAATCCAACAGGAGCAGGCACCGCATGTTGAGCCAAGCGCAACGCACCACGATTCTGGAACTGAGCGCCCAGGGAGTGAGCAAACACGAGATCGCGCGGATGCTGGGAATCTCCCGTCTGAGTGTGCGCAAAGTGGTGCGCTCGAACTCCACCGAGGTCCCGGAGATAGCGCGGGCGGAGAAAGCCTTGCCCTACCGCTCCCGGATCCTGGAGCTTTTGTACACCTGCAAGGGGAATCTCGTGCGAGTCCATGAGGAACTGACGGCCGGCGGAGCGGCCCTGTCGTATCCAGCCCTGACCGCCTTCTGCCGCAAGCAAGGCATCGGGCAAGCGCCGGTCGAGGCGGCGGGCCAGTACCACTTCGAGCCCGGCGAAGAGATGCAGCACGATACGTCTCCGCACGAAGTCACTCTCGCCGGCAAGAAGCGCAAGGTGCAGACCGCCTCGGGAGTCTTGTGCTACTCGCGGATGTTGTTCTTTCAGTGTTACCCGACGTTTCAGCGCTTCGACTGTAAGGTGTTTCTCACCGACGCGCTGCGTTACATGGGAGGCGCCAGCACCCGCGTCATGATCGA
>JBEKYD010000349.1:0-7684 GCA_049511335.1 Bryobacteraceae bacterium
AATGTTTCAGAACCGGATGGCACTAACTACAGGTCGTGCGGAACCCGCGACTGGCTCAAGGTCGGCGTTCCGTCCTGTGCCATTGCACACGCCAGACCTCCCGTGGAAATCGAGGCTAGGCCTTGAACACTGATTTGGCGGGAAGAGTTGCCTCGCCAGCTCAATGGAGGCCTATCGGCGGTCAGCCACGATCGGGGTGGCTCAAAGCTGACCTCTAATGAGCTGACAGCGCTATCCCACCAGCACCGTCTCCACCAGCACCAGCGACACCGCGGTATAGATGATATCGAAACCGATCAGCATCTTGAGCCAGTTCTCGTTGTCCGGTCCGATGGGATTTCCCGCCATCAACTGCATAGTCAATTGCATGGCTCCTAGCAGCGCCGGGACCAGAATGGGGTAGGTGAGCATGGGAAGCATGACTTCTCTCAGGCGGATATTCACTGTCAGCGCGCTGGTCATGGTGCCGATCACGGTGATGGCCCAGGTGCCTAATAGGAATACCAGCGCGAGCCAGCCGTATTGGCCCAGCCAGTGCACGTTGTAGAACACGCTGAAGACCGGCAGCGAAACCATCTCCATCCCCAGCAGCAACACATAATTGGCGATGGCTTTGCCGAGGTAGAGCGCCGCACCGGTGACGGGCGAGGCAATCAGCGCATCCAGGCAATCGTTGGGAATCTCGCGCGCGAAGCTGCGGTTCAGGATCAGCGTGCCGGCGAACGCAAAAGCGATCCAGAGCAGGCCGCCGGAAATTTCGCGGGTGGTATCTTCCTGGGCGTCGAAGGCAAAGCTGAAGATCAGAAGGATCACCAGGGCAAAAGCCAGCGACGCGTTGATGGCTTCCTTGGTGCGGAACTCGGCGCGCAGGTCTTTCACCGCGATCACCCAAACGTTGCGGAAAAAGGTCATCAGGCTTCCCCGTAACGCGCGTAGATCAGGGTTGGATCGGCCGCCATCTCGGGCGTCGATTCGCCGTGAAAGGCCAATTGCCCGCGATCGATCAGCGCCACATGGGTGGCGAGCTCCATGGCTTCGCGCAACTGGTGGGTCGACATGACGATAGTCTTGCCGGCGGCCAGGGCTTCGCGCAGCAGGCGCTGCAGCACGGCGATGGCGCGGTCGTCGAGCGCGGTGAACGGCTCGTCGAGCAGCAGCACGCGCGGATCGTGCAGAAAGGCGCGAGCCACGGCCAAACGCTGCCGCATGCCGCGCGAGAATTCGCGCACCAGGCCGTTGGCCGAACGCTCCAGGCCGGTGCGCTCCAGCCAATGGAGCGCCGCGTGCCGCGGATCTTCAAGCGCGTACAGGCGCGCGAACAGCATCAGGTTTTCGAGCGCGCTCAACTCATCGTAAACCGAGATGCCATGGCCGATGAAGCCGATTCGATGCCGCGCGGAGGGTTCGCGCGGCCCTTCACCGAAGATCTTGACCTGGCCCTTGCCCGGACGCGAAAAGCCCGCCACAATGCGCAGCAGCGTAGTCTTCCCCGCGCCGTTGCGTCCGATCAGCGCCAGGCACGACCCGGGTTCGACTGCCAGGCCGATATTGCGCAGAGCCGGGTAGTCGCCGTAGAATTTCCAGACGCCCTCTACGGCAACCGCGCTCATTGGTTGCCCTGGGCGCGATAGAGCAGAGCGAAACCCAGGGCCAGGATGCCCAGCGCGAGGCCAAGAATCAAGCCGGCCCGCGAATAAATGCGCGGCATGATCTGCTCGATCTGCGGGCCGGAGTCCTGCTGGGCAGCAGTATCGTCGGCGGGCGCGGACGACGCCGATGCGGCCTCTTCCACCGCACCGGTCAACTTCACGATATACGAGTCGGAGTTCAAACCGTAGATATGGGCCCCGGTGCGAGGCTCGTTGCCGAGGTCCTGTAACCCAGGGGATTGCATGGTAACGCCCTTGGGGGCGATCAGGTACGTGTTGTCGTCCTTGGTGGCCACGTGGCCGCCATACGCGGCGCCTTCGGTATAGGGCACCGCGTAGTTCAGGTCGATGCGGGTCTCGCCGGGCTTGATTTCGAACTTGGCGGCGTAGGTATCGGGGCGCGCGGTTTTGTCGGAAGGGGCCGGAACGGGCATGCCGTCCGGCGCGGTAGCGGTGACCTCGACTTTTCCCGCGGCCGTTGCCGGCAAGTAGAAGGGCAGCGTTCCCGCGGCCGGATCGAACCACGTGGTTTTGCCCGTGTTATCGATTAAATAGGTTTCGCTCACGGTCATCTGCCCGCCGCCCGGCTGGAACAGAATCATGTGCTTCGAAACCTTGACGTCCGTCGGCTGGCGTTGGGACGCGTTATAGACATCGACGGTGATGCCGGTAGTGGGAGTGCCCGGCGGCATCATGTGGTTGTAAACCACGTGGTCGACTTCCACCCGCACCATGGAGGGACCCTGACCGCCAGCATCTTGCTCCATGCGAAACGCACCGCCCGCATCGGTCTTGGCGGAAGCGACCGGCTCCATGCCGCCCTGGCCGAACTTGTACAGCGTTACCGTGGTGCCGGCCTGGGGCTGGCCGGTGGTGCGGTTCACCACTGTGCCGGAGACTTCGGCGGCTAGCGGCAGGCAAACGAAAACCGGGATCAGTAAAGCGATTTTTTTCATGCGCTGGCCGCCTTCATGGATTTGCCGCACTCGCCACAGAACTTCAGGCTCTTTTCGAATTGCGCGCCGCAGGAAGGGCAGACGAAAACGATGGGCTTGGATTCGGGGGCGCGCTCGGGCTTCTGCTTGGGGACCGGCGGCGCGGCTACCGCTGCCGGCGCGGTCAACTGCCCCTTCAGGCGATCGACTTCGGCCAGCACCGCGGCCAGCTCCTTTTGCAGGTCCTTCTTGGTGTTCTGATAATCGGCGTCGGAAAGTTTGCCCAGCCGGTATTCGAATTGCAAATCGCGCAGGTTTTCGTAGATGGCGGCCTTACGGTCGTCCAAATGGGCGAAGGGGGATTCCGGTTCGGCGGCGGGCAGGTCGCTCGGCCGGATGGTGAGGATGAACGCGATAACGGCGATCGCGAGCACGCATGTAATGACGATGATCACCGCGGAAGCTTCACTCCAAATCGGCCAGATCTTTTTCGATCTGGTCTTTATATTTCGACAGCGCCGGGTCGTCGATTTCGATGGTTCCGACTTCGGCCATGGGGCGCGGTTTGCGATATTTTCGAATGAAAAACCAGATGGCCAGCAACCCTGCGGCCACGGCGGCATAGGGGACCACCCATCCGGCGCTCGATGGCGGGGACAGATAAATACCCGAGCCGTAGTCGCGCACGAAGGCGTCCACGATCTGTTGATCGCTCATCCCCAAGGCCTGCATGCGGGCGATGCGCTCCTTGGCCGGCTTCGAGAACCCGCACTCCAGCATGCTGCAGGTGGCGACGGAATCCTTGCAACCGCACTGGCAGGCCAGGCGCATGCCCACGCGGCGCACGTCCAGGCTCGGTTTTTCGGACGCGGTTTGCGCCAGCGCGGCCAGAACCAAGACCGCGGCCAGGAGAGGCATTTCAAATCTTCGGAGCCAGCTCTTACGCTGCATCTCTTATAAGCCTCCCTTGCGAATGCCCAATGTCACTCAGTACCCGGTTTCGGAAATTCAGTGACGTATTCCAGGGCAACCGCTCCTTGACAGTCGCGGCTCTGACTCGGGGCTCCTTCGCAAACTCGAGCATGTTGGCATCAGGATCGAATGTTCGGGTCAGAGCCGCGACTGTCAAGGAGCGGTTGCCGAATACGTGACCGTAATTGCGAAACCGAATACTCGGTCTTAGCCAAGAGAACGGCGGCCCGGGAAGCTGATTCCAGGGGAGAAGAGCGGGACGAGGGCGTCCCGCGCGGGCCAGGGGGCCCGCCCCACAAGGTTGACCCGCGACTGCCTTTGGAAAGCTAAGTGACATTGGGCACGAGTGCCCGCTCCACGGTTGCGGGCTATGCCTTAACATGTCTTCTCGCCAAGCCCACCACCGTTGTGCGGGCATACTGCATTTTCACTTTGCTAGGAACCAGGCAGACCAGCGTTCCGCCGATCAGCACCAGTCCGCCAAACCAGATCCAGAATACCAGCGGGTTGATATAGGCCTGAATCACGGCGCGCTGGTTGTCGTCCGACATGCCGGCGAAATTCAGATACACGTCTTCGTTGGGCCGCTGGCGAAGGCCGATTTCCGAGGTGCCTTGCCGGCTAGCCTTGTAAAAGCGTTTCTCGGGCTCAAGCGTGCCAAGGTCGTTGCCGTCCTTAATGACTTGGATGATGGCGCGATGCCACTGGTAGTTGGCGTTTTCGCCCTGGTCCATGCGGACCATGTGCAGCGCATAGTGGCCCAGCCGCATGGTGTCGCCCGGCGCCATTTCGCGGGTGTCGCTTTGGTTGAATGCCTTGCCGGTGATGCCGATGAAGATCAGCACGATGCCCATGTGCACCAGGTACCCGCCGTAGCGGCGCGTGTTGCGATGGGTGAGCTCAACCACGGCATGGGGAAAGGAAAAACCGTTCTTGGCCGCGATGGAGCGCGCTCCTTTGGAGAATTCCACGATCACGGTGAGCGCCACGAACAGGCAGAAGCCGAAAGAGACCAGCGCGTAAGGATGGCGCACACCGGCAATCAGCAGCGCGACCACCAGGACCACCGCGGCCAGGCCGGGCCATTGGAAATTGCGGCGCAGGCTTTCGGTCGAAGTGCGGCGCCAGGCGAACAGCGGGCCCACGCCGGTAAGGAACAACAGGAACAGGCCTATGGGCACCATCAGCCGGTTGTACCAATCGGCATCCAGCGAAATCTGGTCGCCGGAAATGGCTTCCGAAATCTTGGGAAACAGGGTGCCCCACAGCACGGCGAAGCAGCTCGCCAGCAAAATCAGGTTATTGAACAGGAAGCTCGATTCGCGCGATAGCACGGCTTCCAGTTGCGCATCGCTCTTCAAATAATCGAGGCGGTCCAAAATCAGGTAAATGGTGCCCGCGATGCCGATGGCCAGAAAGCTGACGAAATACTTGCCGATATCGGAGCGGGCGAAAGCGTGCACCGATTGGACCAGGCCCGAGCGGGTCATCATGGTGCCGAGGATGCACAGGAAAAAGGTGGTCGAAACCAGCACGATGTTCCAGATCTTCATCATGCCCTTCTTTTCCTGCATCATCACCGAATGCAGAAACGCGGTGCCGCTGAGCCAGGGCAGGAGCGAAGCGTTTTCCACCGGGTCCCAACCCCAATACCCGCCCCATCCCAGAACGTGGTAAGCCCAGGCCGCGCCCAGCATAACGCCGGTGCCCTGGAACAGCCAGGTGATCAGAGTCCAGCGGCGGGTCGTATGAATCCAACCTTCGCCCGGCTGCCGCGTGATGAGGGAACCGATAGCGAACGCGAACGGCACGGCGAACCCCACGTAGCCCAGGTACAGCATGGGCGGGTGAATGGCCATCGCCGGATACTGCAGCAACGGGCTCAAGCCGCTGCCATCCGCCACCGGCTGAATGAGCTTATCCACCGCCAGCATCTGAAAGGGATTGGCGACAAAATTATTCATCAGCAGGAAGAAAGTCTGCACCGCCGACAGCACCGCCACCACGTACGGCATCATGTCGCGGTGTTTACGCCGGTTGGTGAAGACCACTACGGCGGCGTAGCTGGCCAGCAGCCAGCTCCAGAACATGAGCGAGCCTTCCTGCCCGCTCCACCAAGCGGCAAATTTATAGACCGTGGGAAGGGAGCGGTTGCTGTGCTCGGCCACGTACGCGAAGCGGAAATCGTCGGTCAGCAGGGCATGCACCAGGACACTCGATGCCAGGGTGATGAGGACCCAGACCGAGTAAACCGCTTTGCGGCCGCTGGCGACCAGAAACGGCTTGGCTTTGACGCGGCCGACCACGGAAGCCACGGCGGCATAAATCGCCACCGCGAAGGCCAAAAGGATGGCCAGGGATCCGAAATTTTCCATATCCCACCTTTAAATGCTGGATTTAGTGCCGCTATTGATGTTGGGTACCTGGCCCGGTTTCAGGCTCGGCTTGGCCTCGTATTTGGAGGCGCACTTGGCTTGAATGTTGGTGGCGTGAAAGGTGCCGTCCCGATCCATCTTGCCTTCCGCCAAAGCCTGAGCGCCATCGCGGAAGGTGTCCGGCAACGGGTCCAGCCCGCTGTAGACCACCTTCAGATCCTGCTTGTCCTGCTTCAGCACAAAAACCACCTGCTTGCCGTGGTGCTCAATCGACCCGGTGGCCACGTCGCCGCCAACCCGCAGCCGCTGGCTGTAGGCCCGGTCCCCCATCTGACTGAGCTCGGCAACCGTCTTGTAATAGGTCTTGGCTCCGCCGGATCCAGCCAACGCGAGCCAGACCATCACGGCCAGGATAATGGCGATCAGAACAGCGAACTTGCCGTATTTTTTCATCCGGTCCCTCTGAAGTCTCAGTATAAACCCAAAGCAAACCTCGATAATCAGGTGTTTTTGACTCTTTTGTGGGAATACGCAACACCCCCCATTTGGAGGGTGTGCAGCGCCCCAAAGACTCATTGTGCCGCTTGTGCATTCTTGTGGATGCGCTTGCAATGGGCGTGGTTTCCTCCGCGTCTTAGGGCATTTCCACGGAATCGGGCGGTATGCTCAAAAGATGCGTCATAGTCTGCCCAGGGTGGGTGTGTTCGGCTGGGGCGTTGTGGCCCCTAAGTCAGCCAATATCAAAGCGTTTGAGGAGAATCTGCTGGGGTCCGAAAGCTGGCTGTCGCCATTTAACGGTTTTGGGCCGGACAATTTCCTGGTGGGAGAACCCGAATTCTGCTTCGAAGATTATCAGCCGTGGATCGGCCAGCGCTTCGCCCCGCGGCAGTATCAGAATCTGAAGGAGAAAATCGATCTGCCGGCGCTGTTCGCGATCGGCGCCTTTATTCAGGCGCTGGAGCAGAACCCCGGATTGGAACAGGAACTCAAGCTGCTTGGCGAACGATGTCACGTCTATGTCGGGACAGGTTTGGGAAGCTTGGGCACAATTTACGACACCAGCGTGGCGCTATACGAGGCGCAGGCGCGTTGGGACCGTTTTTGGGCCCGGCCGGAAAACAATCGCGCGCGGCGGGAGTATGTGGCGCCAGGCGACGGTGGCGTGCCCCCGGATCCGCGCGCGGCTTCTTACGACGATCTCGACGGCGTCGACGAACGGGCAGCCGCCGAACGGAGCTGGAATCGCTACTGGGCCGCTCGTTCTCCGGAGTTGGGCGAGTACCTGGCGGAATTGGCCGAGATCGATGGCTGCGGCATCGAAGGCGGCATTGCCGCCGGCAAGCTCAACAGCATTCGCGACAAGGAAAAGCGGCGCGCCCGGCTGCGTGAAAAATGGCGGGCGCCGGAACCGCCCTGGAAAGTGTCCGCGAATCTGATCTGGAACATTCATAATATGCCGGCGGCGCAGATCTCCATCCTCGGCGGCATTACCGGAATGGCTTTCGCGCCGGTAGCCGCCTGCTCCACCTTCGGCGTGGCGTTGCAACTGGCCATGCGCGCCATCCAGTGCGGCGACGCCAAAGCGGTCATCATGGGCGCCACCGACCCGCCGCCGCATCCGCTCGCGGTTGGCGCGTTCTACAGCGCGCGGGTGATTGCCGCGGACGGGCGCGTATCCACGCCGCTCACCCAACTGAAGGGCACCCACGTGGCCGGCGGTTCGGTGATCTGGATCGTAGGCGACCTGGAATAC